>CAMLFK010000018.1 GCA_946479255.1 uncultured Oxalobacteraceae bacterium | reverse complement strand
CATGCGAGCCGTTCAGGTTCTGGCCGATCAGCGCCAGCTCCAGTCCCGGCCTGAGTTTCCATACATAGCGCGCATCGACCGCCGTGTACCCCGGCACCGCCGGTGTCGCCAGCTCCGCCACCTTACGCACCGCCAGCTCGAACAGCTGTTCCTCGCTGACTTCGAAGGTCGAGCGCAGCTGCGCCATATGCGATGGATTCTTGCCCGTGGCGTCCCCAGGCGCTCTCGCGTCATTGCTGCCGGCCTTGAGCCACAGCTCTTCATGCAAGGCGGTATATCCCGCGGAGAGGCGCCAGCGCTTCGCTGGCTGGTAGCTGCCCCACATCTCGATCCCGCGCGCCTTGCCTTCCATGAGGCTGCTGAAGGTGACAAAGGTGCGGCTGACATCAACCTCCTGGGTGCGCATGTGGTCATAGCCGTTGTAAAAGCCAGTGACCGAGTACGACACGCCGTCCCACGGCTGGCCACGATAGCCCAGCTCGAACACCCGCGCGACTTCCGAACGCACCAGCGGACCGCCGCGCAGGATAAATGGCGGGCGTCCGGGCACAAAGATATCGGCATCGGAGCGCGCGGGTGCCCGCACGGTGCGCGACGCAGCCGCCCACAGCATGTGCGAGGGCGCGGGCATCCAGGCCAGGCGCAGGTTGGGCAGCCATTCCGTGCCGGTGTAAGGATTGCGCTCCATGCGTACGCCGCCGGTCAGCTTGAGATCCTCGCGCAGCGCCAGCTCGTCCTGGGCGAACAGGCTGGTCCATTCCTGAATGATCCGCCCCGGCAGGAAAACGGCGATCTCGCCATGGCCGACGTCGTCCCAGATGCGGCGGTAGCTGGCACCCAATGAGAGCTGATGCCGGCCCATGCCTGCCATCTGGTGCATCAGCTGCAGGTCGGCGATGTTCAGCGACTCGACGAAAGTCGGACGCGCCACGCGGCGGGTGCGTTCGAACGAGGCTTGGGCATTGAGGCTGCCGCCATCGGCCAGGCGGCGCTGCCAGCTGCCGGTCAGGTTGATGCCGGACACGCGCACGTCTTCCAGTACAGGGTTAAAGCCGGTCACGGTCAACTGGCCTGGCTCGGGCTGTCCGCTGGTACCGCGATACAAATCGCCATGCACACTGACGCTGTCAATGTCGCCATTCCAGTCGGCGCGAAAGCCCGCCTGGCCTTGGCGTCGCGCATCGTTGATGGCCGCGCCGCTTGCAAGTTCGGTATGGCGCTGGCCGAGGTGTTTGGCATACACGCGCCAGTCGATGTGCCCGCTTTGCCCGCCCTGGCGCACGCTGATATCGCCGCCGCGGTTGCCGGCATGTAGTGCGAGCAGGCTGCCGCGCGTGTCCGCCGCGGTTTTGGTAATCACGTTAATGACGCCGTTGACGGCATTCACGCCCCACAGGGTGCCCCCCGGTCCGCTGATGACTTCAATGCGCTCGATGTCTTCGATCAGCACATCCTGGGCATCCCAGAACACGCCCGAAAACAGCGGCGAGTACACCGAACGCCCATCGATCAGCACCTGCAACTTGTTGGGCCTGCTGCCGTTGGTGCCATTGAGGCCGCGCGCGCTGATGGCATAGGCCGAATTGCTGATCTGGGCCACGTGCAGGGCGGGCGCCAGCCGCAGCGCGTCGGGTAGATTGGACGCGCCGGCGCGGCGCAGGTCGGCCGCGGTGATCACGAACACCGATGCAGCCGCCCCGGCCAGCGCTTCGGGCTTCTTGGATACCGAGGTGATCTGGATGTTGGCCAGATCTTCGATCGACATATCAGCCATCTCGGACATCATGGAAACGGCGGACGCCGGCCCGCACAGGACAAGAGCCAGCCAACAGCCGATTTTGCTAAAGCGTGGGGTTCGGGTCATCGCAACATCATCGTCAGGCGTTGTAGGGTAATTCCTATTATCAATCATTACCGGCGTTCGTGCGCTTTTAACACTTTCAGGCGTGCCGCCCTTGCAACATGACATCGTGATAATCTTCAGCCCGCACGCACGCGGCAAAAGTTTGCTATATTGTTCGATTAGTTCTAACACGTACTATTCTGGGAGGCAGCCATGCAGGAGCGTTACACCACGACGGCAATCGTCTTCCATTGGCTCATCGCGCTCATGATCATCTCCACCTTTACACTGGGACTGGTGATGAGCGATATGCCGGGCATCTCTCCCACCAAGCTGAAATATTATTCCTGGCACAAATGGGCCGGCGTCACCATTCTTGCCCTGGCCGCGCTGCGCCTCTTGTGGCGCCTGACCCACCCTGCGCCCGACTATCCGGCCTCCATGCCGGCCTGGCAAAAAAGTGCCGCCAACGCGCTGCACGGCCTGCTGTACGGGCTGATGTTCGCCGTGCCCTTGTCCGGCTACTTCTACACCCTGGCGTCCGGCTACCCGGTGGTCTGGTTCGGCCTGTTCGAACTGCCGGTGCTGATCGATGCCAATCCAGAACTCAAGCCGGTGCTGGGCGGCCTGCACTACTGGCTCAACATGGGCCTGCTGGCGGTGGTGGCAATGCACATCGCTGCTGCGCTAAAGCATCAATTCGTCGACCGCGACGGTGTTTTAAAACGCATGCTGCCATGACAGCCTAAACACTTCTGACCCCAAGGACATCCTATGAAACTTACCAGTGGCCCCCTGCTGGCTTCCCTGTTGACCATCGCATTGGCGGCCTATGCCGCCCCGCTCAAGGTCGACCCGGCCAAATCGAGCGTCTCGGCCACTTTCAAACAGATGAACGTGCCGGTCGAAGCGAAGTTCACCCGCTTCGCCGCCCAGATCGACTACGATGCGGCCAAGCCGGATGCGGCCAAGGCCAGCGTCGACATCGACACCGCCAGCCTGGACCTGGGCGACCCGGACATGAACAAGGAAGTGGCCAAGAAAGAATGGTTTAACGCCGGGCAATTCCCCAAGGCGAGCTTCGTGTCCTCGGCCATCAAGGCGGCCGGCCCGGGCAGGCTGACCGTCAACGGCAAGCTCACCATCAAGGGCAAGACCACCGACGTGGCCTTTCCCCTGACAGTGACGGGAACGGCCGGCAAACAGCTTTTCGAAGGCTCGCTGCCGATCAAGCGGCTGGCCTACAACATCGGCGAAGGCGAGTGGAAAGACACCAGCATGGTGGCCGATGAGGTGCTGATTAAATTTCGCGTAAGCACAGCACCGTAGGATTACTTTAGTTCGATTGCTTTAATCCCTGCACCACTACAAACCAAACGAAGGAAACCCATGAAAATTTCGCACCTCATCGTCGCCGCCGTTGCCGCCAGCAGCGCCATCGCCTACGCAGCCGATACCTATACGATCGACCCGGGCCACACCTACCCAAGCTTTGAAGCTGACCACATGGGTATTTCGGTACTGCGCGGCAAGTTCAACAAGACCACCGGTTCCATCACCCTGGACCGCGCCGCCAAGACCGGCACCATCGACATCGTGATCGACGCCAATTCGCTGGACTTTGGCCACGACAAGCTCAACGAGCACGCCAAGAACGCCGACATGTTCGATGTCGCCAAATTCCCGACCGCGACCTACAAGGCCAAGTCGATCAAGTTCAAGGGCGACGTGCCGGCATCGGTCGACGGCGAACTGACCTTGCATGGCGTGACCAAGCCGGTCACCCTGACCATCAACAAGTTCAAGTGCATCGAGCACCCGATGCTGAAGAAGGAAGTGTGCGGCGCCGACGCCTCGGCTGAATTCAAGCGCAGCGATTTCGGCATCAACTACGGCTTGCCACGCATGGCGCCGGAAGTGAAGCTGGCGATTCAGGTGGAAGCCGTCAAGAACTAAAGTTCCAAATGCAAAAAAGCCCCGGCACCAACAAGGTCCCGGGGCTTTTTTAGTTCTGATAACGATTAACGGCCGTCGCGGTCGAAATCGCCTGGCATGGCGCGCTCAACCTTGTCCCATGCAGCGCGGGCCGCGGACTTGGCTTGCTGCCAGTTCAGGCGCGAACGGCCTTTGGTACGCTCCCAATCGTCCGACAGGTCGGTTTCCACCGAGTCGAAGCTGGTGCCTGCATAACGGCCGCGGCTGTTGTAGCCAAGTTCGTATGCGGGACCGTAGTCGTCATAGGTGTAGCCTGGCGAATAGTACGGAGCGGTCTGGTACTGGCCACGCCAGTAGTTGGCCTCTTCTTCCGGATTGACCACGTGGCCGGCCGCCTTGCCGGCAGCGCCGCCAGCCAGCGCACCGATCGCCGCGCCGGCAGCCATGCCCACCGGGCCGCCTACCGCGCCCACCGAGGCGCCCAGGGCCGCACCGCCGCCTGCGCCGACACCGGTGGACAGGTTGTGGTCATGCAGCTCGTCGCCCGGCTGTGGATTGGCCACTTCGGCCGCACCCTTGCCGGCCATGCCGCCGGCGATACCGCCGATGGCAGCACCCGCTGCCATGCCGACCGGGCCGCCCACGGTACCGGCAGCCGCGCCAGCCGCAGCGCCCGCACCGGCACCCATGCCTTTGGCAAAGTGGTGTTCCGGCAGGTCGTCACCCGGTTTTGGATTCACAACCTCAGCCGCACCCTTGCCAGCCAGGCCGCCGGCAATACCGCCGATGGCAGCGCCTGCCGCCATGCCGACCGGGCCGGCAGCTGCGCCGATACCCGCGCCGGCAGCAGCGCCGCCGGCAGCGCCCAGGCCGGTGCCGATGATGTGCTCGCCTTTGTTGGCGGTCCAGCTCTTGGTGATGTGTTCAAGGTCTTCGTCCGAGCGTGGGTTCACGCCCATCAGGATGCCGCCGGACTTGATGCCTTCTTCATAGTGCTTGACGCGCTCTTCCGGAATACCGGCGCCGATCAGCGCACCCACCAGGCCGCCGGCGATACCGCCCGCGCCCGCGCCAGCCAGTGCAGCGGCAACCGGGCCTGCCACGACCAGGCCGATGCCTGGCAGTACCAGGGTGGTGCCGACGGCGGCGATACCTGCCAGCACGGCGCCGATGGTGCCGCCGATACCAGCACCCACGCCGGCGCCTTCAGCAGCTTTGCTGCCCAGCTCGGTTTGGGTGTCGTTGAAATGGGCCTTGCGGGTGTCGTCGGACATCATCAGGGTGACGTCGTCTTTCGAGTAGCCGCGATCGGACAGGGAATTGTAAGCACGCTCTGCACTGTCACGGTCACGGAACAGGCCAGTCACCATACGGTCTTTATTAGTCGAAGTCTCGTAATTGCTCATTTTGAATTTCCTTTCGAATTTATGATGTGCGGGGCTCGCATAAAACCTGGAAATCTCAGCCAGTGTTGAAACGATAATTCGCACACGATTGCGCTTCCGTACGGTGACGCACCAACATGTCATGTTTCCAATTGGATAGAAATAGCTAGCAATAATAGGAGCTGTGTTTTTATCCACCTTTCGGCCACTACGTTCGTTGCCGCACCGACCAAGGGGGTGTGCGACCCTAGACTTTTCTCACGGCCGGCGCTTTTAGGCCTGGGGTATGTCTCTCACACTTTAGGAGGAATCAACATGTTATTCATCATCTGGATCGTCGTCGGTGGTATTTTGGGTTGGCTCGCCAGCATGGTCATGAAGACAGACGCCGAACAAGGCATGATCTTGAACGTGGTCGTCGGTATTGTCGGTGCCTTCCTGGGCGGCTGGCTGCTTTCTCCACTGTTCGGTACGGGAACCATTAATTCAGACGACTTCAGCGTGTCCTCGCTGCTGGTGTCCTTCCTGGGCGCCGTCATCCTGCTGGCCATCGTCAATCTGCTGCGTCGCGGCAGGGCACGATAAGCTTCAACACCCCACTAACCAACGCCCTGGCGTTGGTTTTTTTTGGTCTGGATTAACTTATGAGGCGGAAACCTTTTCTCGTTGCATTTATTTCGTGCCTGTTGACTTTGTTTTCCGTGTTTCTCGTTTTTAATTTCATGCCCAGTGAAAAGAAAATCGAGCGCCAATTACAGCGCTTATATAGTACCGAGGATCCGCAATTCCGCCGCTCGATGGGCGTGCTGCTTGGCCCGCCTATTATCGAAGGCAATAAAGTTGAAGTATTATTGAATGGCCAGCAGATATTCCCCGCGATGCTGAAAGCTATTCGCGAAGCCAAACACACGATTACCCTTGAAACCTATATATATTGGTCCGAATCGATCGGCCGCGAATTCTCCGCGGCGCTCTCCGAACGCGCGCGCGCCGGCGTCAAGGTGCATGTCATGCTCGACTTTATCGGCAGCATGAAGCTGGACGCCGCCGCCATCGAGGCAATGGAGAAATCCGGCGTGCTGATCCAGCGCTATCACAAGCCCACGTGGTGGAAATTTACCCGCCTGAACAACCGTACCCACCGCAAAGTGCTGGTGGTCGATGGCAAAATCGGCTTCACGGGCGGAGTCGGCATCGCCGACCAGTGGCGCGGCCAGGGCAATAGCAAAGGCCAGTGGCGCGATACCCATTTCCGCGTCGAAGGCCCGGTGGTCGGCCAGATGCAGGCGGTGTTCAACGACAACTGGACCAAGGCCACCGGCGTGGTGCTGGACGGCCCCAACTACTTCCCCTCGCTGACGGCCGTCGGCGGGCATGCGGCCCAGATGTTTTCCAGTTCACCCAGCGGCGGCAGCGAATCGATGCTGCTGATGTACCTGATGTCGATCACCGCCGCCAAAGCGACCATACACCTGTCGAGCTCCTACTTCGTGCCCGAGGAGCTGACCATCAGGGCCCTGGTGGCCGCCGCCAAACGCGGCGTCAAGGTGCGCATCATCACGCCCGGTGCCGACATCGATTCCGACATCGTGCGCGCCGCCTCGCACGAGCGCTGGGGTCCCTTGCTGGCGGCCGGCGTCGACATCGCCGAATACCAGCCCACCATGTTTCATGTGAAGGCGCTGGTGGTCGATTCGCTGATGGTGTCGGTCGGCTCGACCAATTTCGACAACCGCTCCTTCAGCCTGAACGACGAAGCCAACCTGAACGTGATCGATGCCGAATTCGCCCGCCAGCAGGTCGATATCTTCAACGAGGACTGGACCCGGGCCCGCCCGATCACCTATGCCCAGTGGGAACAGCGCCCGTGGAAAGACAAGGTCATGAGCAAACTGGCTTCGCTGGTCGGCGACCAGCTTTGACGCGCCGCAGCGCTGCGCGGCGTATACGCCGCTATACGGCGTCCGCAAGCGTGCGATTTAGGTTGACAGGGCTGAAAACGGTTAGGATACTTGGCTTCGCCTTTACCCAGGCACACCAAGAACCGATTGCCGACCCGACCGGTCAGGCGACCCGCCAACCAAAACGAAAAACGCGCATGAAAAAGACCTTTCTCACGCTACTTGTCCTACACTGCTCAATCCTCTCCTCCGTCGCCCACGCCGACGAAGGTATGTGGATGCCCCAGCAGTTGCCCCAGATCGCCAAGCAGCTCAAAGCTGCCGGCCTCAAGTTGGATCCCGCGTCCCTTACCAAGCTCACCGAATTCCCGATGGACGCCATCGTCAGCCTGGGCAATTGCTCGGCTTCGTTCGTCTCGCCGCAAGGCCTGGTGGCCACCAATCACCACTGCGTCTACAACAGCGTCGCGGTCAACTCCAGCCCGGAACGCGACCTGCTGGCCAATGGCTTCCTGGCCAAGACCCTGGCCGAGGAATTGCCGGCGTCGCCAGGCAGCCGGGTGTTCGTGACCAAGGATGTGTCCAACGTCAGCGACAAGATCATCACCGCCGACGTCGCCAAGCTGACCGGCAAGGCGCGCATCGACGCGATGGAAAAGAATGAAAAAGCCCTGGTCGCGGCCTGCGAAAAAGACCCCGGCCACCGCTGCAATGTGTATTCCTTCTACGGCGGGCTGGAGTTCTACCTGATCAAGCAGCTGGAAATCCGCGACGTGCGCCTGGTGCATGCGCCGCCTTCGGGCGTGGGCAAGTTCGGCGGCGACATCGACAACTGGATGTGGCCGCGCCACACCGGCGACTACGGCTTCTACCGCGCTTACGTCAGCAAGGACGGCAAGGCCGCCGATTTCTCCAAGGACAACGTGCCTTACGTGCCGAAGTCGCACCTGAAGATCGCCAAGGAAGGCGTCAAGGAAGGCGACTTCATCATGGCGCTGGGCTACCCCGGCCGCACCAACCGCCACCGCCTGCCGTCGGAAGTGGCGTTCACCTTCGACTGGAACTATCCCGCCTTCGTCAAGGCGTCCAGCGAAACCATCGCCATCATCGAGCGCGAGACCAAGAACGATCCTGACGCCAAGCTCAAGTACGCCGGCCAGGTCGCCAACGTCAACAACTACCTGAAGAACCGCCAGGGCATGCTGACCGGCTACGAGAACACCGACCTGCTGGACCGCAAGACACGCGAGTTCAACGAGCTCAAAGCCTGGGTCAACGCCAATCCGGCCCGCAAGGCTGAGTATGCGGCCGGTATCGAGCAAGCCGAACGCCTGATCGCCGAGCGCGATGCCAATACCAAGCGCGACTTCTTCCTGAGCTATTCCTCGCCGCGTCCCCTCAACGTGGCGCGCCAGCTGTATCGCCTGGCCAATGAAAGCACCAAGCCGGATACCGAACGCAAGTCCGGCTACCAGGAACGCGACCTGCCGCGCATCAAGTCCGCCGTGGCCGCGATCGACCGCACCTACGTCGAGAAGATCGACAAGGCGCTGGTGATGAACAGCCTGGTCAAGTATGCCGCGCAGCCGGCCGCCCAGCGCTATGCCAACTTCGATGCGGCCCTGGGCATCCGCGACGGCATGCCGCAAGCTGATTTGAAAGCCGTGGTGGACCAGCTGTACGCCGGCTCCAAGCTGAGCGACGGCGCCGAGCGCATGTCCTGGCTGGGCAAGAAGCCGGAAGACTTCAAGGCCAGCAATGACAGCTTCATCAAGGCCGCCGTGGCCATGTATGAAGGCGGCCTGAAGAAGGAAGCCGAGGAAGAAGAACTGGCCGGCAAGATCCAGCAAGCCTACGCCAGCTACATGAAAGCCAAGCTGGCCTTCATGAAGAGCCGTGGTCTGCCGGTCTATCCGGACGCTAATAGCACCCTGCGCGTCACTTACGGCAACGTCACCGGCCGTCCGCACGGCGCCGACGGCACCGGCCCGTGGACCGCGTTCACCACCGTCAAGGGCGTGGTGGCCAAGGCGACCGGCGAAGGCGAATTCAATGCGCCGCAAGCCCAGCTGGCGGCGATCAAGGCCAAGGACTTCGGCAAGTATGTCGATCCGAAGTTGAAGAGCGTGCCGGTCAACTACCTGGCCACGCTCGACATCACCGGCGGTAACTCGGGCTCGGCGGCCTTGAATGCCAAGGGCGAGTTCATCGGCCTGGCCTTCGACGGCACCCTCGATTCGATCATTTCGGACTGGGATTACAGCAAGGCCAATACCCGCGATATCCAGGTCGATGTGCGTTACATGCTGTGGAATATGAAGCATGTGGACAAGGCGGATAATCTGCTTAAGGAAATGGGCGTCGAGTAAGCAGCGACCGGCTCCAACAGAAAAAACCGCGGCTTGCCGCGGTTTTTTTCGTGCTAATCGGCCATCAACCTAAAAACCGTCATTCCCGCGCAGGCGGGAACCCATACCACTTTCGCGCTGAGTGATACTCGCTCTCTGAGCTGGCGTGCTATGGGTCCCCGCCTTCGCGGGGATGACGGCTCTAAGTGCTGCGGCAGTTTAATGAGCGTACTTGCCGGTCTATCGCGTTGCGACAGCAATATCCTCCGCAGGACTCGGATAAATCGTGCTCACCGACCCAGCCGGCATCCGCTTGTCCTCCCACTTGCCGATAACCGCCGTCGCAATCCCGTTACCCAGCACATTGGTCCCGGTACGCGCCATATCCAGGATCTGATCGATGGCCATAATCAGCAGGATGCCGGCCTCTGGCAAGCCAAACATCGGCAACACAGCGGCAACGACGACCAGCGAACCCCGCGGCACCCCAGCCATTCCTTTGCTGCTGATCATCAGCACCAGCAGCATGGTCAACTGCTGGCCGAACGGCATCTCAATCCCGTACGCCTGCGCCACGAACAAGGCGGCGAAGGCTTGATACATCATTGAACCGTCCAGGTTGAACGAGTACCCCAAGGGCAAGACAAAGCTGGTCACCTTATTGCTGACGCCGAATTTCTCCAGGCGCTCCATCAGTTTGGGATAGGCGGACTCGCTGCTGGCAGTCGAAAACCCGAGCAGCACCGGCTCGCGCAGCAATTTGACCAGCTCGAACATCCGCGCTCCCAGGAACAGGAAACCGGCTGCGATCAAGACTATCCACAATGAGGACAAGCCCAGGAAGAAGCTGCTCAGTAATTTGCCATAGGTGCCCAGCACATCCAGTCCCTGCACGGTAATGGCGGACGCGAGCGCGGCCAGCACGGCGATCGGGGCGATCTTCATCACATAGCCGGTCAGGGTCAGCATGATATGCGCCAGTTCGTCGGTGAATTTGACGACGGTGCTCGCACCACCCGGCGTGGCAGCAGCCGCGCAACCGAAAAACAGCGAGAACACGAGGATCTGCAGGATCTGGTTGCCCGCCATCGCTTCAAAGATGCTCTTGGGGACCAAGTGGGTGACAAAATCCTTCAGGCTGAAACTTGCCGTGGCCAGTTTGGTAGTTGCATCGGCTGCCGGCAAGGCCAGGCCCAGCGATTGCCCCGGCTGCAGCAGGTTTGCGAAAAACATGCCCAGCGAGAGCGAGATCAGGGACGCCGTAACGAACCAGGCGAATGCCTTGAACCCGACCCGGCCCAGCGCCTTGCTGTCATTCATGCCTGCGATGCCGGAGACCAGCGTGGCAAACACCAGCGGGGCGATGATCATCTTGATGAGACGGAGGAATACGTCCGTCACGATGTTGAAGTAGCCGGCGATTTCCTTCGCCGCCGCAGGTGAGGCGGCGAAACCGTGGCACGCTGCTCCAACAGCGACGCCCAGTACCATCCCCACCATGATCCATGTTGTCAAATTTATGCGTCTCACTCCGCTCTCCTTCAGCATCAGGCTGTGACCACGGACCGTGGCTGGGTCAGGCTGGCCGGCTGCAGCACGTGGTCCAGCTCGGCGATGGTGAGCAGCTCGCCCTCCAGCACCAGTTGGCGGATGCTGCGGCCGCTCGACAGCGCGTCGCGCGCCAGGCGGGTAGCCGCTTCGTAGCCGATGTAGGGATTCAGAGCGGTGACCAGGCCGATGGAGTTGTCCACGTAGGCTTGCAGATGATCTTCATTGGCCGTGATGCCATCGACGCAGCGGCTGGCGAGCACGCGGCAGCCGGCTGCCAGCTGCGAGATGCTGGAAAACAGCGCGTGCGCAATCACCGGTTCAAAGGCATTCAACTGGAGCTGGCCGCCTTCGGCCGCAAAACTGATCGTCACATCGTTGCCGAGTACCGCGAAGGCGATCTGGTTGACGGTCTCCGGGATGACCGGGTTGACCTTGCCCGGCATGATGCTCGAACCGGCCTGCATGGCAGGCAGCTTGATTTCGCCGAAGCCGGCGCGCGGACCGCTGGAGAGCAGGCGCAGGTCATTGCAGATCTTGGACAGGCGCAGCGCGAAGCGTTTCAGGCTGCCGGACAGCTGAACGAAGCCGCCGACGTCCTGGGTCGCGGAGATCAGGTCCGGCGCGGTCGTCAACGGAAGGTCCAGCACCTCGGCCAGTGCGGCGCAGACCGTGCGCGCATAGTCGGGGTGGCAGTTGATGCCGGTGCCGATCGCGGTGCCGCCCAGGCTGATTTCACGCAGCAAGCCCGCCGCTTCGCGCAGCAATGCCTTGTCGTCCGCGAGCATGCGGGCGTAGGTATTGAACTCCTGCCCCAAGGTCATCGGGACCGCATCCTGCAGCTGGGTACGGCCCATCTTCAGCACGCCGGCAAACTCGGCTCCCTTGGCGCTGAAGGATGCGCCCAGCGTTTCCATCGCATCGAGCAGATCCTGTACCTGGGCAAAGGCCGCCAAGCGCAGCGCCGTGGGATAGACGTCATTCGTGCTCTGGCCCAGATTGACATGCTCGTTCGGGTGCAGGATCTGATAAGCGCCGCGCGGATGCCCCAGCAACTCCAGCGCGCGATTGGCGATGACCTCATTGGCGTTCATATTGGTGGAGGTACCGGCGCCGCCCTGGATGACGTCGACCACGAACTGCTCATGCAGCTTGCCGCCCCCAATTTCCTGGCATGCCGCGATGATGGCGCCGGCGAGCTCACTGTCCAGTAGGCCGAGCCGCTGGTTGGCAAGGGCGGCGGCCTGCTTGACGGCCGCCAGCGCCTTGATCAGCGCAGGGTATTGGCCGATCCGGATGCCACTGATGGGGAAGTTCTCGACGGCACGCAAGGTGTGGACGCCGTAGTAGGCCTCGCTTGGCACGGCGCGCTCGCCGATGAGGTCTTTCTCGATGCGATATTGAATGGCTGACATGCTGATCCCTTTGATGAACCCGTCGGAAAGTCGACAAATTCATTCTAGGGACGGCGTGATGCTCAACTATTCGGATGCGGCATAGATAAATGCGCGGGCGGAATGAAGCCCGTCAGCGCAGGTTTTCCCACAGCTTGTCCAGCATGGGCTTGCGGTGGTCGATGGCGCGGAACAGGCGAATCTCCATGCGCATGGTCCATTGCTCGCCACCCGCCCTGACCAGCTTGCCTTCTCCCAGCTCGTTGCCGATGCAACTGTCGGGCAGCCATGCCAGTCCCTGCCCGGCCAGCGCCATGGTTTTCAACAATTCCGCCAGGTCGGTTTCGTAGCAGCTCTGCAGGCAGGCCGCTTGCTCCACATGGCCCAGGATGCGTTGCGTGACGCGGCCGAAGAACGAGGTGGCGGTATATGCAAGGTGGGGTATCGGCGCCGTTTTACTGCCGGGCAAGGCGAACGCGGCCGATCCCGCCCGGTTGGGGATCGAGACCGGCATGACGGTTTCCACACCCAGGATCAGATACTCGAAGCGCTTGGGATCGAGTTCGACCGGCAGATCCGGATGGTGATAGCACAGCAGCAGGTCGCAATTGCCTTCGACCAGGGACAGCACCGAATCGTGCACATTGGCGGGCAGAATGCGGGCGCGCAAGGGCCCATACCAGGACTGTACCGAACTCAACCAATTGGGAAAGAAATTCAGCGACAGGGCATGTCCGGCGGAGACGCGCAGCACGTGATCGTCGGTCTCCTGCACGCGCAGCATGGCGCGCGAGTCGTTCAGCAGCCGCATGGCTTCGCTGGCCGAAGCGCTGAACAGTTTCCCGGCCGGCGTCAGTGTCAGCGGGTAGGTGCTGCGGTCGACCAGGGCGGCGCCCACCCATGCCTCCAGCGACTGAATGCGCCGGGAGAGCGCGGACTGGGTCACGTTGCGCTCTTGCGCGGACCTGGAAAAATTGCGCGTTTGTGTCAGGCTCAGAAAGTCTTCCAGCCATTTGATATCCATAGTCCGCCCCCAGCCATTTCAGGAATTATAGGACGAGTAGCGGTGCAAGTATTCCCATTAAGCATGACGCATGCGGAATTTGCATCATGCCCGACGCACGACGGTGTATCGTTTCAGGCATGACACCAATTGCCGCCTCACGTCACCTTGCCGTCATCGGGGGACTTGGTCCGCTGTCCAGCGCCGATCTCTACTTCAAGCTGGTCAGGGCCCTGGGCCTGCGCGCGCAGACGGACCGCTATCAGTTGACGCTCGAGCAGCGCGCCTATCACCGCCCCGACGCCAACTTTGCCGAGCCCACCGATATGGGCGGACGCGCGCTGTACCTCTACGACACCATCGCCCTGCTGGCCCAGACCAAAGCCGACAGTGTGCTGCTGCCCTGCTTCATGAGCCACACCTTCATGGACGAGTTGCGCGCCGAATTGCAGGTCCCCATCCTGAACATGATGACGGCCCTGGCGGAGCACGTCGACCGAAGCCCAAGGGCCCGGCGCCTTGGCATCCTGTGCACGAGCTATGTCCGCGAAAACAAGCTGTTTGAGCGCTATTTTCCCGACCAGACCCTGGCCTACGTCTCCAGGGACACCCATGAAAACACCGTGGTGCCGGCCATCTATGGTCCCCAGGGCTTGCTTGTAGGCCATTCCAACGATGCCATCGACAAGCTGCAGCGCGCCTGCGAAGAGCTGCTGGCACAGGGCGTTGATCTCATCATTCCCGGCAACAGCGAGATTGCGGCGGTGGCGGAGGTATTGGCGCAACGCGGCTTGCCGGTGCTCGATGCGCACCAGGTGTACGCGGAGTTCGCGCTCGCCCATCAGGAGCAATACCGCGCGGAAGGCTTCAAGCTGGGCATTGTCGGCGGCATCGGACCGGCCGCGACAGTCGACTTCATGCAAAAGATCGTACGCAACACCTCGGCCGAACGCGACCAGGATCACATCCGCCTGATCGTCGACCACAATCCGCAGATACCGGACCGTACCGCCAATCTGATCGGCAAGGGCTCGGACCCTACGCTCGCCCTGTATTCCGCCTGCAAACGGCTGGAAGCGAACGGCGCCAGTGCGGTGGCCATGCCCTGCAACACCGCCCATGCCTATGTGGCCCGCATCCAGGCCAGCTTATCCATTCCCATCGTGAACATGCTGTCGGAAACGATCCGGCACATTACCAGCCATTACCCCGAGCACAGCAAGGTGGGTTTGCTGGCCACGACAGGGACGATTGCCAGTGGCGTCTACCACGAGGCGGCGCGCGGGAATGCCTTTGAACTGCTGGTCCCCGACGCGGACCATCAGGCGCTGGTGATGGAAACGATTTACGGCAGCCAGGGCGTCAAGGCGGGCTTCGCGGACGGTCCGTGCAAGGAGGCGCTGCTCAAGGCACTGGCCCACCTGGCCGAACAGGGCGCCAGCGTGGCGATTCTTGGGTGTACGGAATTACCGCTCGTGTTGCCGGAACACCCGCACTATGAGGTCGGGGGACGAGCAGTCGTGCTGCTCGATCCCACCGCCATCCTGGCGCGGCGCTGTGTCGCGCTTGCACGCGAAGCGGCAAGCAATCCTCACTTGCCGTTCAAGCGGCTGTGACGCATGCCATACACCATATAGATCAGCACCGCAGCCACCATCCAGCAGGCGAACACGGTGAAGGTCGTCTTCGACAAATCCTTCATGATGTACAGGCAGGCCAGCACGCTCATGCACGGCACCAGGTAAGGCCCGAACGGCACCTTGAACCCTTTCACCTGCAAGTGCGCCTGCTTGCGGCGAATCACCGGCACGGCAATCGACACCACGATAAACGCCGTCAAGGTGCCCATGCTGACCATATCCCACAAGTAGGTGGAATCCACCAGGCCGGCCACCAGCCCCACCACCACGCACACCATGGCCGTGTTGGCGCTCGGCGTATTGGTGCGCGGGTCGATACGCTTGAAGACCGCCGGAATCAGGCCGTCGCAGCTAACCGCGTACAAAATCCGCGTCTGGCCGTAAATCGTCACCAAGGTCACGCTGAACACCGAAATGACCGCGCCGGCCGACAGCACCAGTGCCGGCCAGGCCTTGCCGGTGACGTTTTCGAGGATCACCGACAGGCCTGCCTGCTGGCCTTCGAACATATGCGCCGGCTGCGCGCCGATGGCGGCCACCGCCACCAGCATGTAGAACACCGTGACGATGATCAGCGCCGCCAGGATGCCGGCCGGCACCGTGCGGGTCGGGTCGCGCACCTCTTCGCCGGCGGTGGCGATGGTGTCGATGCCGATAAAGGAAAAGAACACCGTCCCGGCGGCCGCGGTCACGCCGGCCATGCCGGCAAAGCCCTTGCTGTTGTCGGTGTTGAAGAAGGGGTAGAAATTGTCCGCATTAAAACCGGTCAGCGCGATCGCCACAAAAAAGCTCAGGATCAGCAGCTTGACGATCACCATCACCGCATTGGTGGTGGCCGATTCGCGCGTGCCGCGCACCAGCAGGATGCCGCACATGATCACCAGCAGCACCGGCGGCAGGTTGAAGTGGCCGGCCTGGATTTCCAGTCCCTCCTTGCCGGACACGAACATCGGCGTGCGCAAGGTTTCGGGAATCTGCCAGCCGATCGCGTGGCTGAGAAAATTATTCAGGTAATCCGACCAGCCGATCGCGGTCGCGCTGGCCGCCAGGCCATATTCGAGCAGCAGGCAGGCGGCCATGATGAAGGCGCCGAACTCGCCCACGGTGGCGTAGGCGAAAGAATAGGACGAACCGGAGGCCGGTACCCGGGCCGACAGTTCAGCATAGCACAGCGCCGTCAATCCGGCGGTGACGGCGGCAATCAGGAAGGACAGGATGACCGATGGCCCGGCCTTGGGCACAGCTTCGACCATGGTGAAAAAGATGCCGGTGCCGATGGTGGCGCCGACGCCGATCATGGTCAGAGGGAACAGGCCCATGGTGCGCACCAGGCCGCCGGTCTGGTGGCCTGGCTCGGTGGCCGGCGGTTTGGTACGGAGAAGCTTGTGGCTTACGGTGTGATTCACGGTTCGTCCCTTGTGGTGGCGCTGTGATGAAGTAGCGCGATTATAGGGGGTAAAACCATTTATCAACAGACATCGCCGGGTGGAAGCTAGCGTTTGGCCAAGTCCACCGCCGGCTTGTTTTTCCAGCGCTTGAACAGCCAGGCGCCCAGGCCGGCGACGGCGAAGAAAATCACTTTTTTGAACGCCAGCAGCAAGGCGAACAGCTTGCCGAACAAGCCCAGCTTGGCAGCCGCGCCGCCGGCCACCAGCGCGGCCAGGCCGTACTCGGCGGTCTTGTCGGTGCTGCTGTCGTAATCGGCGTAGCGGTTGCCCGGCGTGAATTCGGTGCTGGCGGTCACGACCGGCATCAGCTCCCTGATCGCGCCGATCTGGCCCATGTCGGCCACGGCGTTGAGCACCAGCACGCCTTCGCGGCCCAGCACGCGGATGTTGTAGTTCAGCCCGGTTCCGTCGGAACCTTCCGTTTTCAGTTTCTTGGCCCAGTACATCTTGTGGGTGGCCTTGTCATAGCGCGGCGGTTCGGCCCAGCCGAGCAACGACATGGCAGGATAGCCCTGCTCCTTGCGAGTGGCGTTGCCATCCAGGATATCTTGCTGCATGGTCTTGAGCAGTTCGTCGTATTTGATGCTGTCGGCGTCGCTGTCGCTGACGTGGCCGTCCGCGTCATAACTGATGATGACGCCCCAGCTCGCTTCGCTCAGCAGGCTGATGTTGGCAGGCACGATCATGCCCAGGGTCGCAAAGCCGCGCGGATTGCCCCAGGCATCGGACAGTACCCGCTCGGTGTCGGACGGATTCAGATAGCGGAACTGCTCCGGCAGGTTCAGCTTGGCCAGGCCGCCAGGCAAAGCAATGGTGCCCCGTTGAAGATTCAAGGACGCTTCGAATTGCTCCGCCGTCATCGGCGGCGCCTTGGGCGCCGGGTCCGCAGCCCCCGCTGGCGCGCCGAGCAGCACACAAGCCATCAGCATGAGATAGGAAAGATGTTTCAACACGGCAGTTCCTTTTTCTTTTCGTCAAACTGGAAATTGTAGCGTATGTACTTATAAATTACTCAATGTTTATTTGTTAATGATGTTCAATGTCAACAAATTTTAAGTTGCATTGAAAATGCATCTATTGATAGAATACCGCCGTTCCCACTTACATCAAGCCGCCATGCGCCTGACCCGCTTTTCCGATATAGGCCTGCGCGTGCTGATTTACCTGGCGCGGGCCGGCAGCGACCGCGCCCCGGTGACGGTGGCTGAAGTCGCCAGCCAGTTCGACATCCCCGGCAATCACCTGGTCAAAGTCGTTGGCCACCTGGCGCGCGCCGGCTGGGTCAAGGCGACGCGCGGGCGCAACGGCGGCATCCGCCTGGCGGTCGATCCGGCCAGCCTCAAAGTGGGACAGGTGCTGCGCGAGCTCGAAGGCGACGCCGAACTGGTCGACTGCGAAGGCAGCGCCTGCGTACTGCGCCAGGATTGCCGCTTGCGCGGCGCACTCGCCGCCGGCATGCGTGCCTTTTACGCGGCGATGGATGAATTCACGCTGGCGCAAATGACCGACGGCGCCGCGGGTGAGCAGATCGTTCGCATGCATCGCCGGTTTTTAGACAGCTCAGTAGCAACCGTGTAACGGCGAGCCCGCCGTTTTTTTTCACTATAAATATGCATATTAAATGCATAAAATGATGAGGTAACATGATTTCAGCGACTTCCCGCCCCTACATCGATGCCAGCGTTCCAGTCCTGCGTGCCCATGGCGTGGCCATCACCACCGCCTTCTACCGCAATCTGTTCGCTGAACTGCCGGCCCTGACGAACCTGTTCAACATGGGAAACCAGGCCACCGGCGCCCAGCAGCAGTCGCTCGCATCGGCGGTGTTCGCGTATGCCGCCAACATCGGCAACCCGGGCGCGCTCGGGCCGGTGGTCAAGCGCATCGTCCACAAGCACGTCTCGGTCGGCATCCGTGCCGAACACTATCCGATCGTCGGGCGCCACCTGCTGGCCGCGATCTCCGAAACGCTGGGCGAGGCCGCCACCCCGGAACTGCTGGCCGCATGGGCCGAAGCCTACGGCTCCCTGGCCAGGCTGTTCATCGACGCCGAAGCCGCGCTGTATGCCGGCGCCGGGATCGAGCCGGGCTACACCCGCACCATGCGCGTGACCGAAGTGCTGCGCCAGAGCGACAAGGTGATGTCGATCCGCTTCGTGCCCGCCGACGGCGGCGCCCTGCCCGCCTTCAAGGCCGGCCAGTACGTCAGCTGCGCGGTGACTTTTGACGACGGCCGCCGCCAACTGCGCCAGTACAGCCTGTCGGATGCGCCCGATGGCCACAGCATGCGCATCTCGGTCAAGCGTGAAGAGGCAAGTGCCGCCACGCCGGCCGGCCAGGTGTCGAACTGGATTCATGAGCATGTGAAGGTCGGCGGCGAGCTGCAGGTATCGCATCCGTTTGGCGACTTCACGCCGGACACCGAATCGGAAGAGCCGGTGGTGCTGCTGTCGGCCGGCGTGGGGATTACGCCGATGATCGCGGCCATCCGCCGCATCGCGCAGGTACATCCGCAACGCCCCGTGATCTTCGCCCACGCCGCCCGTGACGCGGCGCATCATGCGCATCGGGACGACCTGACGGCCGTGCGCGCGCTGATGCCTAACTTGCAGGTGGTGACCTTCCATGAAGACAAGGTGGGCCGCATGGACGTGAGCCAGCTGCCCAAGTGGCCGCGCACTGAAGTGGATGTGTACCTGTGCGGCCCGCTGCCGTTCATGCAGGAGCAGTGGAAGGCGCTGCTGGACCTGGGTGTGCCGGCCGATAAGCTGCACCGTGAGGTGTTCGGGCCGGAGGCGCTCGATCACCTGATCTAACAGGTATCGCCGTCCCCGTCGCGTGTGCGGCGGGGCGATGGCTAAATCATCTTCTTCAGGCGGAGCAGGCCGAATGCCGCGACCGTGGTCGCATCGACCATTTCACCCGCGATGATCTGCCGTTCCAGTTCCGCGACCGGCACAAAGCGCGAAATCAATCCCTGCTCTTCCTGCTCCAGCTGCGCCTCGCCCTGCGTCAACCCGGTGGCCAGGAACACGTCATAGGCCTGGTTGCAGATGCCATACGCCAGATACAGGCGGCCGGCATGCGTGACCGTTTCGGCCAGCAGGCCGGTTTCCTCGCGCAGCTCGGTGCGCGCCACGCTCACCTGGTCAAGCTCGCCCGCCACTGAACCTTGCGGGAACTCCCAACAGCGCTTCTTCACCGGATAGCGGTACTGCTCGACCATCGCCACCGCACCGTCGCGCAAGGCCACCACCACGACGAAATCAGGTTTTTCGATCACGCCGTACAGGCCTTCCGAACCATCGGCCCGGCGGATCTTGTCCTCGCGGACGCGCATCCATGGATTGACATACGCCTCGCGGTTTTCAAGGCATTCGATTTCTTCAGCCATCACTCAACTCCCAAACAGGTTCTTGAATTCGCGCGGCTGCGAGCGCCAGTACTGCGGCGGCGCGTCCACCTGCGCGCCCAGCGCGGCGGCGGCATGCCACGGCCAGCGTGGATTGAACAGCATCGCCCGCGCCAGCGCGATCAGGTCCGCCTGGCCGCTGGCGACAATCTGTTCGGCCTGCAGCGGATCGGTAATCAAGCCCACCGCGATGGTCGGCATGCCGGTCTCCTCCCTGATGCGACCGGCGAAGGGCACCTGATAGCCCGGCTCCAGCGTAATTTTCTGCGCGGTCGACACACCGCCGGTGGAGACGTGAATGAAATCGGCACCGGCCTCCTTGAGCGCCTGGGAAAAAACCACGCTTTGCTCGATATCCCAGCCGCCCTCGACCCAGTCGGTGGCCGAAATGCGCACCCCGACCGCCATCGTGGCCGGCACCGCGGCGCGCACGGCAGCGAACACCGCCAAAGGAAAGCGCATGCGGTTTTCCAGCGAGCCGCCATAGGCGTCCTCGCGCCCGTTGGCCAAGGGAGAGAGGAACTGGTGCAGCAAATAGCCGTGCGCGGCGTGCACTTCGATGGCGTCCAGTCCCAGCACATGGCTGCGCCGCGCGGCGGCGGCGAAGTCTTCGCGGACCTTGCGCAGACCGGCTTCGTCGAGCGCGAGCGGCACCGTATCGGCCGCTGCATGCGGCAGCATGGACGCCGCCACCGTCTGCCAGCCGCCATCGGCCAGCGATACATTGGAACCGCCCTCCCACGGCACCCGGCTGGACGCCTTGCGGCCGGCGTGCGCCAGCTGGATGGCGAGTTTGATGGGCGAGTGCCGGCGAATGGCGGCGACGACCGGCGCGAGCGCGGCCACATGCGCATCCGACCAGATGCCGAGGTCGCGGGCGGAAATGCGCGCTTCCGGCGAGACGCCGGTGGCTTCAAAAGTCAGCAGGGATGCGCCGGACAAGGCCAGGTGGCCGAGATGGATCATGTGCCAGTCGTTGGCCAGGCCTTCGTCGGACGAGTACTGGCACATGGGGGCGATGGTGATGCGGTTGGCCAGCGCCAGCGGACCAACTTTAAACGGCGTAAAGAGAGTGCTCATCGGATGCCAGACTGATCAAAACAACAAGTCTAGCGCAGGCCTCGGGATTACGCTCGCACCACCATCAAAGCGGCGCGCAGGCCCACCCGCACGTCGGGATTGGGGAACACCACCAGTTCCTCCGCGTGCTTCACCGTGTAGACCGTATCGCCATCGGTGGCGATCACCTCGCCCTGGCGCAGGGCGGTGAAGTTCTGCGTGTCGCGCCCGACCGTCATGCGGAAGCCGTCCGACAGCTTGATGACTTCCTGCGCCACCTTGAACACCTGCGGCGCGGCTTTGGCCGGCGCGCCGGTCCTTCCGCGCAGCAGGCTGGCCATGGCCCCGGCCGCATCGGCAAACTGGCTCAGGTCGTTCTGCCCCAGGGTGCCCACCCTTCCCAGCTCCACGGTGCTGCCGGCCGCGCCATGGTGCTCGGCGCTGTAATAGCTGTAGGTGCCGGCGGAGGCCGGGTTCATGATGATGGCGCCGATGCCGGCCTGGCCCAGCCAGTCGATCAGCATGCCACGCCCCTCATCGGCAATCAGCAAGGGCACGATGGCGAAGGTGGGGAACGCCGACGGACGGATCGCGGTGTGCAGATCCAGGTGCCAGCGCGCCAAGCCGGCACCGGCGAAGAAGGCATCGGTGGCGGCGATCAGGGTGTCGGCGCGCGCGCTTTCCGCCGCCTGCGCCAGCGAGCCGCGCACCGGGCGGAACATGCGGTTCAGGTCCGCATCGATGAAGCGCTTGCCGGCGGCGATGGCGGCGATATTGCCGACACAGACCATCAGATCCACCGCCAGCAGATGCGCCTCGTGCGACAGCGCATCGAGTTCATGGGCCAGCATCTCGATGGGCCCGGTCTCGTCGCCATGCACGCCGACCGAGATCACCACGGCGGGCCGCTCTGGTCCCCCGCGCCGCACCGTCATGATGCCCGGCGCCGGCAGGCTTACCGAGAAACCGGCAGCGGTGAAGCGCGGCGCCACCTCGCTGAAATCGGCGCCGGCCAGGCGGCGCACTGCATCAGTGAGCGCCATCGCTTACGCCGCCTGCGGCATGCTGGCGCTGGTCGCCTCCGACAGCGCCCACACGTCGAGCATGGCCTGCTCCAGGTCTGCCGGCGTGGCGTTGCCGCCCAGGCCCAGCGTATTGGTCACCAGCTCGACGGCGTCGAGCATGTCGTCGGCGCCGGTGGAGCGCTCCAGTACCTGCTGCAGCAAACGGTGCTGGGTGCGCCGCAGCGCCTGCTGCGCGTAATTGCGCAACTGCTCCTGCGACTTGCCGCGCGCCGGCAGCTTGAGGCCGCGTTCCAGCCCATCGATACCGGCTTGTGCGCGCAGCGCCATGCCTACGTGCAGGAACTGCCCCAGGCTCATGCCCTCCGGACGCGGCACCGACACGGCCGCAAACAGGAAGCTGGCCACCGACTCGACGGCGTCGACCACCCGCCAGGCGTTGGCGAAGACCACCGGCAGCTCGGCATGCGCGTCCGCCTCGGCGCTGGCCGGCATCAGCTGGGCCAGCATCTCCGGCTCGGCGAACAGGCGGGTCAGCTCCATCATCCCTGACGCCACGCGCTGGGCGTCGGGGGGCACCGACAGCACGCCTTCGATGACTGACCTGAACATCACGCGGGTGCGCGCATCGACCTTGACCGAGACCGCGCGCGGTACGCTCAAGGCGTCGGCGTCGAGCGCATCGAACACCGGCGCCAGGTGCAGCGCCGCCCAGGCCTGGCCCCAGGCCTTGATGATTTGGGTCTCATCGCGCTGGTGTTCCTGCGACAGTTCGCGCAGCATCAGCGGGCCGCAGCGGTTGACCGCCTCGTTGGCCAGCACGGTGGCGAGGATCGCATTGGCCAACGGATGCTTGAGCGGATCGCGGGTGGACACCAGCAGCGGCGGGAAGTACGGCCGCAGCACAGCCTCCGCCCAATTTTCTTCCGTGAGCGGCAGTGCCGCCAGCATGCGCTTGTAGCGGTTCTTGACGTTGGCAATCACCACCGCCAGTTCCGGCGCGGTGAGGCCGATGCCACTGGACTTGCGGCGCTGCAGCTCGGCGAAGTTCGGCAGCTGCTCCAGCTCGCGCGACAGCGCGCCTTCGGCGTTCAGGCTGGCGATCAGGGCCGCGTAGGCGTCGACCACCGCCGGTTCGGCCTGCGCCTGCACTTCGCGCACCAGCAGGTGCGTTTGCAAGGTATTGTCGCGCAGGACCAGGCGCTCGATCTCGCCGGTCATCTCGCCCAGGATGCGGTTGCGGTCGGTCTCGGCCAGTTCGCCGGCGTTCACTTCGGTGTCCAGCCAGATCTTCACGTTGACTTCATGGTCGGAGCAGTCCACCCCGGCCGAATTGTCGATCGCATCGGTGAAGATATGCCCGCCATGCAGGGCGAACTCGATACGCCCAGCCTGCGTCACGCCCAGGTTGCCGCCTTCGGCCACCACCTTGCAGCGCAGCTGGTTGCCGTCCACGCGGATGTTGTCGTTGGCGCGGTCCTTGACCTGTACATGCGTCTCGCTCGACGCCTTGATGTAGGTGCCGATGCCGCCGTTGTAGAACAGGTCGACGGGAGCTTTGAGGATGCGGTGCATCAGCTCTTCAGGCGTCAACTGGGTTTCTTCGATGTCGAGCGCGGCGCGCACCTGCGGCGTGAGCGCGATGGTCCGCGCCGAGCGCGGGAACACCCCGCCGCCAGTCGAGATCAGTTCCTTGTTGTAGTCCTCCCACGAGGAGCGCGGCAGGGCGAACAGGCGCGCACGCTCGGCGAACGAGGTGGCCACGTCGGGGGTCGGGTCCAGGAAGATGTGGCGATGATCGAAAGCAGCCACCAGTTTCAGGTGGCGCGACAGCAGCATGCCGTTGCCGAACACGTCACCCGACATGTCGCCCACGCCGGTGACGGTGAACGGGGTGGTGTTGATGTCGTGGTCCATCTCGTAGAAGTGGCGCTTGACCGCTTCGAACGCGCCCTTGGCGGTGATGCCCATCTTCTTGTGGTCGTAGCCGTTCGAGCCGCCGGAGGCAAACGCGTCGCCCAGCCAGAAGCCGCGCTGCACGGCGATGCTGTTGGCGATGTCGGAGAAGGTCGCGGTGCCCTTGTCGGCCGCCACCACCAGGTAAGGATCGTCATGGTCGTAACGCACGGTATCCGCAGGCGGCACGATTTCTCCACGCACCCGGTTGTCGGTTACTTCCAGCAGGCTGGCAATGAACAGGCGGTACACGGCCTCGCCTTCGGCCGCAATCGCCTCGCGCACCGCGTCCTTCGGCATCTGCTTGCATACAAAACCGCCCTTGGAACCGGCCGGCACGATCACGGCGTTCTTGACCATCTGCGCCTTGACCAGGCCCAGCACCTCGGTGCGGTAGTCTTCCATGCGGTCGGACCAGCGCAGGCCGCCGCGCGCCACCGGGCCGCCGCGCAGGTGCACGCCCTCGAAGCGGCGCGAGAACACGAAGATCTCGCGGAACGGCTTTGGCTCCGGCACCAGCGCCAGGTGGCTGGTGTCGAACTTGAAGATGATCTTGTCGCCCTGGGCGCTGTCGTTATGTCCCAACCGCTGGAAGTAGTTGGTGCGCACCGTGGCCAGCGCCAGGTCGACCAGCGCGGCCAGGATCTCTTCGGTGTCGGCATGGTTCACGCTGGCCAGGCGCGACTTGACCGAAGCGATTTTCTCGGCCCCTGCGTTACGTTCGGTGTCGGTCCTCTCCGGGTCGAAGCGCTGCAGGAAGCCGTCCACCAGGTCCTTGACCATGTCGGGGCGGCGGCGCAAGGTGTCGGCCATGTAGCGCACCGAGAACTTGGCACCGGTCTGGCGCCAGTAGCTGAGGTAAGCGCGCACCAGCTGTACCTCGCGGGTCGACAAGCCTCCTTCGATCACCAGGCCGTTCAGGCGGCCGTCCTCGGCCTCATCGTTAAACAGCTTGGTGAACAGCTCCTGCGCCACGCCAACCACATTGGGTTTTGCCAGCTTGGCAGCGCTCTCCACATCCACCGACAGGCTGGTGACGAAGCGCCGGCTGCCGTCGGCCGTGTGGATGGTGTAAGCCTGCTCGCGGTCGATCAGCACGCCGGCATTGTGCAGCGCCGGCAGGATGCGCGACAGCGAAGGCACGCTGTCGATGGTGTACAGGCGGATCGAGGCGCCGCCGTCGGCTTCGCCGGTTTCGACCCGCACCGCCACCCTGCCCGGCTGGCTGTTGGCCAGGATGGCATTCAAGTCTTCGAAGGCCACCGCCGGCGCGGTGGCGGTGACGTAGTTCACCGGCAGCAAGGAGCACAGCTTGCGCAGGCTGGAACGCAGGCCGGTATCGAACACGTTTTCGGTCAGCGCGGCGAAGCGGTCGTGCCAGCCGTCGAGCACCGCCAGCAAAGGCTGCTGGATGTCGCTTTCCAGGTCGAGCGGATAGCGCGCCGCATGGGCGATCAGGTACACGCGCGCCAGCGGGCCATCGGCCACCAGGGTCTGCGAGCGCACGTCCACCGCGCCCGAGCTTTCCTTGAGCGCATGCGCGAGCGCCGCAGCCACGGCGGCGCTGTAGCGCTCGCGCGGAATGTAGACCAGCACGTTCAGGTGGCGGCCATACACGTCGCGCCGCGCGAACACCTGCGCGCGCGGCTGCTTGTACAGCGACACCACGGCGCTGCACACCTGCGCCAGCCATTCGGGATCGGCTTCCAGTGCTTCGGTGCGCGGCAGCGACTCCAGGATTTCAAGGAACTTCTCGGCGCGGAAGCCTTCCTGGCGCACGCCGGCCAGGCTCAGTACCCGCGCCACGCGGCCACGCGCGAATGGCAGCCGGGCCAGCGGGGTGGCGGTCGCTGCGCGGGTGAACAGGCCCACGAAGCAGTGCTCGCCCAGTACCGTGCCCTGCTGGTCGGTCTCGCGCACGCCGATGAAGTCGAGCGGCTGGTCGCGGTGCAGGGTGCCGGCCACGTCGGCCTTGACCACGGACAGGCTGTCCGGGCGGCGCGACAGGGTGTCGAAGTCGCCGGGGATATTGGCCAGGCAGGTGCCGTAGACCGGGTGAGAGGTATCCTGCAGCACGCCGATGCGGCTCGGGATATCGCGTTCCAGTTCGCGCACGCCGGGTTTGGCCACATAGTGGGCGTAGCCGAAGGGCTCGAAGCCCTCATTGCGCGCCCATTCCAGGAAGGCCGCCACTTCCTGGCCTTCGGTGCCGCGCTGGGCGGCGGCGGCCGCGACCGCGGTCATGCGGTCGGCCATGGCCACCGCATCGCGGTGCACCACGGCGGCGTCAAGCGAGACCATGTGGAGCTTGGCGACCAGGGCGTCGATCTCGTCGTTGTCGAGATCTTCGGCCAAGAGGCACAGGACCACCGATTCGAGCGAAGCGCCCACTTCGCCCACCGCCACGGCGTTGCCGGCATCGTCGCGCCGCACCGCCAGCACCGCATTCATCACGCCATGCACGGCGACCTTTTCACGGCGCAGGGCCATGACGAAGGAATCGACCAGGTAGGGCATGTCGTCGTTCAGGATCAGCAAGGCGGTGGCCATGCCGCCGCGGCCGTCGGAATAGCGCAGGTGGGCGATCTGGCAGCCATCGGCAGTGCGCCGTGCAGCTTGCGAAAAACCGTCGCGCAGCAGCGGCGCCAGCATTTCCGGCGAGGTGCCGGCCAGGTCGGCGTCGTCCAGCGACCCGAGCCAGGCCCGGATCAGGGCCTCGGTCTGGCTGCCGTCGGCAGGCGCTTGGGCCGCGTGCACCAGTTCCAGGGTCTGTTGGCGCAGTTCTTTTGGCATCTGTTTCATCTTGCTTCTCCAATGCTGTTGGTGTTACATCGGGAGCTGCTCCGCTTGTGGCGGTGCGCCCGCGAATGCTTAGGGGCGGCGTTGTCCCACCCAAAATGGAAACGGAAGCGCGGGTCTAGCTTAAATCATATAGCCCCGGCAGATTCAAAATTCTTGTCAGTTCTTCGCAGGCCGCCATGCACTCGATTGCCAGCTGGGGGTCGGCCAGGTCTTTCGGTTCCAGGTGGTCGCGGTAGTATTTTTCCACCCACGCCACCAGCGCCGCATACAGCGGCTCGGTCATGATCACGCCCTGGTGCATGGCCGCAGCCTCGGCTCCCGTGAGCGCCACCCGCAGGCGCAGGCATGCCGGTCCGCCGCCGTTGCGCATGCTCTGGCGCAGGTCGAACTCAATCAGTTCGTCGATCGGCCCGCCGCTGGCGATCAGCCGTTCCAGGTAGCGAGCCACCGCCTGGTTCTCGCGGCATTCGTGCGGCACCACCAGCGCCATCGCGCCATCCGGCTTGGTCAGCAGCTGGCTGTTGAACAGGTAGCTCGATACCGCATCCGTCACCGCCACCACCTGCGTATCCACGCGCACCGGAATCAGTTCAGCTCCTGCGTCGGCCATGGCCGGGCGCAGCTGGTTCAACAGCCCCGCTTCGTCGTCAAAGGCCTGCTCGTGATAGAACAGCACATTGCCGTTACCGACCGCGATCACGTCATTGTGGAATACACCCTGGTCGATCACGTTGGGATTTTGCGAGGCGAACACGGTGCGCGCGGCGGATAGTCCATGCAGGCGCGCGACCGCCTGCGAGGCTTCCAGGGTCTGGCGTGCCGGGTACTTCTTCGGCGCGCGTGCGGAAGGATCGAACTCGACCCGGCCATACACAAACAGTTCCACACCGGGGCCGCCATGGCGGGCGCAGAGGCGGGTGTGGTTGGCCGCGCCCTCGTCGCCGAAGGCCGGGGTGGACGGCAGCGCGTCGTGCACGGCGAAGTGGCGCGGGTCGCCAAAGATCGCGCGCAGGCTGCGCGCCGCCTGCCGATGTTCGCCGGCGCGGTGCAGCTTGTTGTTCAGGTTGGCGGGGGTGAAGTGCACCCGGCCGTCGATGGTGTCGCTTGATGCGCTGACCGTGGCCGCGTTGGCGGTCCACATGGGCGAAGCCGAATAGGCGCAGGCCAGGATCACCGGCGCTTCGCGGTAAGCGCGCGCCAGCACGTCGGCGTCGGCACCGCCGAATCCGATGCTGCGCAGCAGGCGCAGGTCGGGCCGCACCGGCGGCGGCAGCAATGCCTGGGCAAAGCCGCGCATGGCCAGCGCACGCATCTTGGCCAGGCCCTGCAAGGCGGCCTGGCGCGGATTCGATGCGCTCTTGACGTTATTGAACGACGCCACGTTGCCGAACGAGAGCCCGGCGTAATTGTGGCTGGGGCCGACCAGGCCGTCGAAGTTGAATTCACGCGCCTCAATCATCGTCATCGCTTTCTCAGAACGTCAGGCCGGGCGACAGCTTGGCCGGCATTTCCAGCTCGGCCGTCTCGATCGATGCGACCGGATAGGCGCAGTAGTCTGCAGCGTAGTAGGCGCTCGGGCGGTGGTTGCCCGACTTGCCGACGCCGCCGAACGGCGCCGTGCTGGCCGCGCCCGTGGTCGGGCGGTTCCAGTTAACGATGCCTGCCCGCGCCTGCACATTAAAGCGCTTCCATAGCGCCTCGTCGTTGGACAGCAGCGCCGCGGCCAGGCCGAACTCGGTCGCGTTGGCCACCTTCACTGCGCTGTCGAAGTCCTTCACGCGCACGACCTGCAGCAATGGGCCGAACCACTCTTCGTCCGGAATGCCGCTGGCATTGGTCACGTCGACGATGCCGGCGGTGACGAAGCCGGCGTTGGGGTCAAGCTGGGTCATTTGCAGCAGCACGGTGCCTCCCTTGGCGGCCATGTCGGCCTGGGCCTGCACCAGCATGCGCGCCACCGCGCTGGACACTACCGGCCCCATGAAGGGCTGCGGATCGGCGTTGGACGGGCCGACCGACAGGCGCGAGGCAACGTCGACCAGGCGGCGGATGAAGGCCTCGCCTTCCGCGCTATCCTGCACCACCAGGCGGCGCGCGCAGGTGCAGCGCTGGCCGGCCGAGATAAAGGCCGACATCACGGTGTGGTGCACGGCCGCGTCGATGTCCTTGACGTCCCATACCACCAGCGGATTGTTCCCGCCCATTTCCAGCGCCAGCATCTTGCCCGGCTGGCCGCCGAACTGCTTGTGCAGCGCCACGCCGGTCTGGCAGCTGCCGGTAAACAGCACGCCGTCCAGGCCCGCGTTCTGGCCCAGCGCCACGCCGGTATTGCGCCCGCCGTTGACGAGGTTGATCACCCCGGCCGGCAAGCCGGCTTTTTCCCACAGCTGCACGGTCTTGACGGCGGTGCGCGGCGCGTATTCGCTGGGCTTGAACACCAGGGTGTTCCCGGCGATCAGCGCCGGCACGATATGGCCGTTGGGCAGGTGGCCGGGGAAGTTATACGGGCCGAATACGCCGAACACGCCGTGCGGGCGGTGGCGCAGCACGGCATTGCCGTCCGCAACCTTGGCCGCCACGTCGCCGGTGCGCGCGCCGTAAGCCTGCACCGAGATGTCGACCTTGTTGGCCATGGTGGCCACCTCAAGGCGCGCTTCCCACAGCGGTTTGCCGACTTCCTCGGCAATGGTCTGGGCCAGCTCTTCGGCGTTTTCCTTCAGCAGGTCGCGAAAGCGCGTGCACACGGCGATGCGCTCATCGATCGATTTTGAAGCCCACGGTTCGAAGGCAGCGCGCGCGGCGTTGACGGCCTGCGCCACGTCGTCCGCGGTCGATTCCTTGCTGGTCCAGGTCTGGCGGCCGGTGGACGGATCGATGGTGGCCAGTTCAGGGCCGCTGCCGGGCAGCCAGCTGCCGTTGATGTAGTTACTGAGGTTAGGCATGGGGCGTTTTCCTTACGCTTAATGGCAGCGTGCGAATGGTGTCGCCGCTGGAGCAATTCAATAGCTTCATCTGCGCCTTCGTGAGGCTCAGTTTTCCGCCGCCAGGAGCGGCGTTGGCGACGATCATGCGGAAGTCGCTCATGTCGGTGTTCGATACCAGCAGTGGTTCGGCGTCCTCGCCTTCCTCGCCCGGTTCCACGGTCAGCAGCGCGCTGTCGCGCATGGCGCGCAGTTCCGACACGCGCGCCTGCAGCACCGGGCCGGCATCGAAAATATCGATGTAGCCTTCGAAGTGCATGCCTTCCTGCTCCAGCAGGCGGCGCGCCGGCGCGGTCGAATCGTGTACTTTGCCGATGACCTGCTGGGCGTCTTCCGGCAGGTAAGCCACATACATCGGCTGGCGCGGCATCAGTTCGGCGATGAAGGACTTTTTGCCGAGCGCCGTCAGGTGGTCCACATGGTTGAAGTCCATCTTGAAGAAGTGGCGGCCCAGGCCCTCATAGAAAGGCGAGCGGCCATCCTCGGCCTGGTAGCCGCGCATTTCGGCGATCAGCTTTTCGGTGAACAGCTCCGGGAACTGGGCGATGAACAGGAAGCGGCTCTTGGACAGCCACTTGCCGTTGTTCCCGGTGCGGTAATCCGCGTGCAGGAACAGCGAGCACAGTTCGGTGGCGCCGGTCAGGTCGTTCGACAGGTACAGCGTGTCCATGCGCGTGAAGATGTTGAGCTCATGGCTCGAATGCACGAGCGTGCCGATGCGGTAGTTATAAAAGGGTTCGTCCAGGCCGACCGCGCCCTTGATGGCGCACACGCCGGCCAGGCGGCCGCAGGAGATGTCCTCCATGACGAACATATAGTCGCGCTGCTCGGGCGGGATGGTCTGGGCGAAAGAGGCGACCGCCACCTCGACCCGATGGCCGAGCATCTTGCGGTCGGGTTTCAGGGTCGTCATGCCGCTGCCGACCTGGGTCGCCAGTTCGAGCAGTGCGTCGAGGTCGGAGGCTTTGATTGCGCGTACAACTAGCATGGTGCCATTACCTCTTGGAGTTAAATACGGACGCAGATGACGCTGTCGCCGGGTGCCACCATCAGCGCAGCCTGCGCGTCCTGCGGCAGGCTGACCGTGTCAAGCGACTCGACGGCGGGGCAAGCCACGGTGATGGCGCGGAAATCCTGCTCGTTGCTGGCGGCGACCGCATAGTTGACCATCAGGTCGGCCGAGCGCCCCGGCTCGGCATCCTCCACGGTGCGCACCATCGACGCGCTGAAGGTGCGCAAGGTGTTCTTGTGGGCTTGCAGGATCGGCCCGCCGTCGAAGATATCGATGTAATCGTCGGCCTCGAAGCCTTCTTCGGTGAGCAGCTTGAAAGCCAGCTCGCCGCCGGCATGGATCTGCCCCATGACCGCCTGGGCGTCGCCCGGCAGCAGCGGCACATACACCGGATAGTGCGGCATCAGCTCGACGATCAGCGTGCGGTTACGCGCCCCGCCGATGATCCGTTCTGCATCGAGGAAATCCATCTTGAAGAACTTGCGGCCCAGCGCTTCCCAGAACGGCGAATAGCCGTTCTTGTCGGTCACGCCGGCCAGCGGCACGAAGAAGCGGTCGCCGAAGCGGTGCGGCGCCAGCACGGCGAACAGCAGGCGCGCGCGGGACAGCAGCGCCGCTTCCAGGCCCGGACTGCTGCGGTTGGTCACGTGGAAGCCGGACAGCTGGGAATACGCGGTCAGTTCCGAACACAGGGTCAGGGCATGCACGCTGTGGCTGATGTTCAGGTCGCGCGAAACCTGCTGGATCACGTCGTTACGGAACGAGAAATAGGTGCCATTGGAACCCGCCGAGGCGTGGATCGCGGCGGTGCCGACGATATGGCCGGTGGCGCGCTGCTGCAGCACGAACAGGTAGGATTCTTCGCTCGGGATATCGACGTGGGCGGCGAAGGAAGCGATCGAGCGTTCCACCGAAGCTGCGATCTTTTCACGGGTGCGGGGCAAGGTATGCACGCCTGGCATGGACTCTTGCGCCATCGCTTCGAGCGCATCGATATCCGTGAGTGCGGCCGGACGAACAACAAACATGTAAGCTCCCTGATGGGCGTTACTGGACGTGGCGCGGGTGGCGCGCGGCCGGTGAATGGCCACGCGCCGGGGTGACTGCTTTGCGGATTATTCTGCGGATTACTTCGCCGTCGCGGTATCGAGCACGCTGTCGATGGCGGCGCGCAGGATGCGGTCGGCTTCGGCGATCTGCGCGTCGGTCACGATCAGCGCCGGTGCAAAGCGCACCACGTCCGGGCCGGCGATCAGGAGCATCAGGCCGAGCGATTCGGCGGCCTTGGTGATGTCCTTGGCGCGGCCGGCGAATGCGCCGATGACCGGCAGGCCGATCAACAGGCCCGTGCCGCGCGCTTCACCGAACACCTGCGGGTAGTCGGCGCTGATCTTCTTCAGGTTGGCGAAGACGATGCTGGAAGCTTCCTTCACGCGCGCCAGGAAAGCCGGCTGGTTGATCGTCTCGATCACGTTCAGCGCCACGGTGGCGGCCAGCGGATTGCCGCCGTAGGTGGTGCCGTGCGAGCCAGGCTGGAAGGCCATCGCGATTTCTTCGGTGGTCAGCATGGCGCCGATCGGGTAGCCATTGCCGAGCGCCTTGGCGCTGGTCAGGATGTCCGGGGTCACGCCCTTGTCCATGTATGCGTACAGCGTGCCGGTGCGGCCGACGCCGGACTGCACTTCGTCGAAAATCAGCAGGGCGCCGGTCTTGTCGCACAGTTCGCGCAGGCCCTTCAGGTAAGCCGGGTCGCCCGGGATCACGCCGCCTTCGCCCTGGATCGGCTCGACGATCACGGCACATACGTCGTCGGTAATCGCGGCGCGCGCGGCTTCCAGGTCGTTGTACGGAATGTGGTTGATCTCTTGCGGCAGCGGCTCGAAGCCTTCGGTGTACTTCGGCTGGCCGCCGACCGAGACGGTGAACAGCGTGCGGCCGTGGAAGGACGACAGGCAGGAAATGATGCGCGACTTGTGCGCGCCGAATTTGGTGTGGGCGTACTTGCGCGCCAGCTTGAGGGCCGCTTCATTGGCTTCCGCACCCGAGTTACAGAAGAAGGCGCGGTCGGCGAAAGTCGCTTCGGTCATGGCGGCGCCCAGGCGCAGCACCGGCTCGTTGGTGTAGCCGTTGCCGAGGTGCCAGACGGTATTGAGCTGACGGGTCAGCGCGTCGGTGATGACGGGATTGCAATGCCCGAGGCTGGTCACGGCGATACCGGAAGTGAAGTCCAGGTAATGCTTGCCACTCTGATCCCACAGGTCCAGGCCGGAAGCGCGCACGGGCACCATCGCGGCTGGGGCATAGGTAGGGACCAGGACCTCGTCGAAGGTATCCCGGGTTACAGGCCGCGTGGTGACACCCGTATCAAGCTTAGCGTTCATGGCATTTCCTCATCCAATGTTAGTAGGGCGCCCAGCAGACAAGCTGGTGACGTTGAACAATTATAGGAAAGATAGCAATGAAGTTCTTTTAGATACGCGACAGACATTTTCATTTTTTGCATGTTGGGTTCTAGCCCTTCGGCTCAGCCAGCTTGCGTTGCCGCTCCTCCCGCGGAGTGTTGCCAAATAAAGCACCAAAAGCCGTCGAGAAATGCGAGCCGCTGGAAAAGCCGCACATCAGCCCGACTTGCACGATGGAATAGTGGGTGTCGAGCAAAAGCTGGCGCGAACGCTGCAAACGCAGTTCGAGGTAATAGCGCGAGGGCAGACTGCCGAGGTATTGCTTGAACAGGCGCTCCAGCTGGCGGCGCGATATGCCGACCAGGCTGGCGATGTCGTCGGTGGACAGCGGCTCTTCGATGTTTGCCTCCATCAAGGTGACCGCCTCGGTCAGCTTGGGCTGCAAGGCGCCGAAGCGTGCCTGCAAGGCAACCCGCTGGCGCTCTTCCCGGCCGCGCACCCGGTCGACGCACAAGGTTTCCTTGATTTGCGCCTGCACGCCGGAACCGAAAATCGCCTCCACCAGGGTCAGCGAAAAATCCATGCTGGCGCCACCGCCGCAGCAGGTGAGGCGGTTGTCGTCGACTTCGAACAGATTGGGGGTGAAGTTGGCGTGGTCGGCCACGCTGTCGACCTCGGCATACAAGGCCCACGGCAGGGCCGTGCGCACGCCGTTGAGCACGCCCGCGTCGGCCAGCCACAGCACGCCGGCGCCGACTCCGCCCCACCAGGGCGCGGCACGGCAGCGCTCGATCAGCACGCGGCTGTTGGCCGGCTTTAAGGCGGCCTGGGCTTCGTCGGCCACCAGCAGGATGACGTGCCAGTGGCGCGCGGCATCGGCGGTGAACTTATCGGGACTGCGCACGTCGACGTGCAGGCGTTCTGGGCCGAGCACCTTGGCGGCCAGGCGCAGCGGCTGGTACAGGCCGGCCCAGGTCAGCGTGTCCGGTTCGCCCGCATTGATGAGCAACACGCGCAGCGGCCTCTCCTGCGCCAGAAGTGCAAGTTTAGCGAGTGGCATCGGCGGGCGGCTGTGTGTTCACGCGGGCATAATTTTCGAGCGGGTACTTATGATACCGGAGAATGCGAACTCGACATGGCCGAGCCCCAGAAGTACCCGGCCAAGCCGGCCACGGCGGCTATAATTGCGCCATGGGGGAACGTTACTTAAAAAGTGTGCGCTTGCTGGCGGAATGCCTGCAGGGCTTCGAACGCTTTTCCGGCGAGTCGGTCCGCCAGTGCGGCCTGACGCATCCCCAGTTCGACATCATCGCCACGCTCGGCAACACGCCGGGCATGAGCTACAAGGAGCTGGGCGAGCGTACCCTGATCACCAAGGGCACCTTGACCGGCGTGATCGAGCGGCTGGAACAGAAAGGCCTGGTGGCGCGTGCCCGTTGCACCAGCGACAAGCGCTCTTTTTTCGTGAAACTGACCGCCGAGGGCGAGACCGTGTTCAACGAGGCGTTTCCGAAAGTGTTGGCGCAGGGCAAAAAGCTGTTCGCGCCCTTCACCGACGCCGACTTCGAGGAAATCGACGCCTCCTTGCTCAAGCTGAAGCAATTGATCGCCGATGCAAGTCCGCCCCCCACTTCACCACAACAAAAGGAAGAATCTTGAAAACATCCCTGCTCGAAGGTAAAAAGCCTGCGAAGTTCGACAAGCACATCATCGGCAACTTGCTGCTGAACCAGGCAACCCCGGATGAGGTGCGCAAGGAAAAAATGCTGATCGGCGTGCGCAATGAAGACGGCGAAATCTATCGCCTGATCGGCGCCACCAAGATCAACAGCTTCATGAACGCGGTCGAGGAACTGGACGATCTGGGCCTGGTCAACGAGCTGCAGGACACCGAAGGCACCCAGGAAGGCTGCGACGCAATTTTCAGCGAACGCTGATCGTTGTCGTCAGAAGACACTTAAGTCGAGAAATTTGTAAAGAAATATATTGCCCTGCAGAACGTTTTGCGACAAGCTTGACGAACTTATAGGATACAATTTTCCGATGGACAGACTAGACGCCTTCAAAAACATCGCTGCGCAAGCGGGACGCGGCGAGCTCACCTTTCCGACCAATGTCGATGCCACGCTGAAACTACAGCGGGCGTTGAACGATCCCGACTGTCACGCGGATGTGGCGGCACGCCTGGTACAGGCCGAGCCGCTGCTGGCCGCGCGCACGGTGGCGATCGCCAACTCGGTCGCCTATAACCGTTCTGGCAACGAAATCACCAACGTCCGGAACGCCGTGCAGCGTGTGGGTTTTCGTACCCTCAATGCATTGGCGGCGGCCGTGATCGTGCGCCAGCTCGGCAGCAAAATTACCAACCCTGAATTGCGCAAGATGGCTGACCAGCTGTGGCAGCACTCGGCCCACGTGGCCGCGCTGTCGCAAGTCATTGCCAAGCGGGTTGCGCATGTTGATCCGGAAACCGCGCTGTTCGCCGGCATCGTGCACGAGGTCGGCGGGTTTTACCTGCTGTCGCGCGCCGAGGAATTTCCTGGGTTGCTCGATGGCGATCCGGAAGAGTGGATCGAACATGGCGAGATGGCCGTCGGCCGCTGCGTGCTGACCAAGCTGGGTGTGCCCACAGCGGTGATGGCGGCGATTGAGTCCTTGTGGGTTGGCATGCGTGCCTTGCCACCTGAAACCTTGGGCGATACGCTGATGCTGGCCAATGATTTGGCACCCGTTCCTTCGCCACTGCATTCGCGTCCGGGTGCGACTACCCGTTCCGCAGCGGCCACTATTGACTTTGTGATTGGTGATGGGACGCTGGCCAGTATCCTGGAGGAATCGGCTGAAGAGGTGAAGAGCCTGACTTCGGCG
>CAMLFK010000017.1 GCA_946479255.1 uncultured Oxalobacteraceae bacterium | reverse complement strand
TCAAGGACCTTTGCGATGGCAACGTTGCATCAATTTGAGGGGAGACCTCAGGGTCAGACCCGGGTCAGACCCGATTTAAGAAAGTTGCCCAGTTTGTTGCGGTTTGCGGGCTTCTGTCATTCGGCGCGCCTGCCGCCTTGTTGACCCAACTATACGAATTTGTTAAATCGGCCTGTCCCGATTTAAGAAATTTTTCGCGGACCAATGTAATCGATTGCATCTGGCCTGATTGAGCTTTCATGGACGAGTTCGTGGTTTTTGCAACAGGTTATTGCAATCGATTGCATTTTTGTTTTCGTTCGATAATAATGAACTTGCACGAACACAAAAGCCGCGCCGAAGCGGACTAACCAACAGGAGACGAACCATGACTTTCCAGATCAAGCGCTTGAGCGCAGCCGTATCCCTCGCAGTGCTCCAGCTCGGGCATGCCTACGCCCAGGAAGCCCAGCCGGCCCAGCCAGCTGAAGCACCTGCCGCCGCCGATGGCCTGAACATGGAACGCATTGTCGTGACCGGCACCACCGGCGGCACGTCCAAGATGAAGTCGAGCGTGTCGGTCAGCACCATGGATCTGGAAACGATCATGAACAACGCGCCGACCAGCGCTTCGGAACTGCTGCGCGCCATTCCCGGCATCCGCTCCGAATCCTCAGGCGGCGAGGGCAATGCCAACATCACCGTGCGCGGCGTGCCGATCTCGGCCGGCGGCGCACGCTACGTGCAGATGCAGGAAGACGGCTTGCCGGTCCTGCAGTCGGGCGACTTCCAGTTCATCACCCAGGACTCGTACATCAAGATCGACGGCAGCCTGGATCACCTCGAAGTGGTGCGCGGCGGCTCGGCCTCGACCCTGGCCACCAACTCCCCCGGCGGCATCATCAACTTCATCAGCAAGACCGGCAGCGAGAAGGGCGGCAGCGTCGCCATCACCAAGGGCCTGGACTACGACTCGACTCGCCTGGACTTCGACTACGGCTCGCCGATCAGCGAGAAGACCCGCTTCTTCGTGGGCGGCTTTTACCGCAGCGGCGAAGGCGTGCGCCAGACCGGCCTGAGCTCCGAGCAGGGCGGCCAGATCCGTGCCAATATCACCCATGAGCTGGACAATGGCTTCATCCGCATGTCGTTCAAGCACCTGAACGACAAGACCCCGACCTCGCTGCCGGTGCCGGTCACGGTCAGCAAGCGCAAAGTACAGGAAGTGCCTGGCATCGATCCGCGCAGCGCGACCTTCTATTCGCCGTACTGGGTGCGCGACGTCACGCTGGACAAGTCCAACGGCCAGGTGTCGAGCGATGTGAACGACGGCCTCTCGGTCAAGAGCACCACGGTCGGCCTGGAAGCCCAGTTCCGCATGGGCGATGGCTGGACCTTGTCGGAGAACTTCCGTCACGCCGACAATACCGGCCGCTTCATCGGTGTCTTCCCTGGCAACAGCGGCACCGTCGGCAGCTATACCTTCGCCACCGGCCCTAACCAGGGCAAGGCCTATAACGGACGCGCCTTCTCCGCCGTGGTGTTCAACACTTCGATCGACGATGCCGGCGCGATGTTCAACGATCTCAAGCTGGCCAAGACTTTTAAACTCGCCAACGGCAGCAAGCTGACCGCCACCGCCGGCCTGTACAACTCGGTGCAGGACTTCGCGCTGACCTGGAACTTCAACGAGTACCTGATGCAGGCCACCGGCGACAGGCCCGCCCTGCTGCAGACCGCCAGCAGCACGCCTGGCCTGGTCGGCCCGGCATTCGGCGGCTGCTGCTCGCGCGCCGTCGACATGCAGTACAAACTGACTTCGCCTTACCTGAACGTCGCCTACGAACAGGGTCCGCTGACGGTTGACGCCGGGGTGCGCCGTGACATGCAGGACGCCAGCGGCACCGGCAATATCGCTACCGGCGGCACCCGCTACGATGCGGCCAACACCCAGTTCGTCGACTACGACATCGATCACACCTCGTACTCGGTGGGCGGCAACTACCGCATCACGCCGCGCCTGGCGTTCTTCGCCCGCGTCAGCGACGGCGTGTCCTTCAATGCCGACCGCATCCTGTTCGGCACTCCGCTCGACGGCAGCGCGCCGATCAGCATCAACACCGTGCGCCAGATCGAAGGCGGCGTGAAATGGCGCAGCGGCGGCCTGTCTACCTTCGTCACCCTGTTCCAGGCCAAGACCCGCGAAACCAACTTCGAAGCCACCACCCAGAAGAGCACCGCCAACAGCTACGACGCCAAGGGCATGGAGCTGGAAGCGGCCTACAACGCCGGCCCGTTCCGCCTGACCGGCGGCCTGACCTGGACCGACGCCAGCATCACCGCCACCGCCCCGGGCGGCGAGGCGGTCATCGGTAACACCCCGCGCCGCCAGGCCAAGATGGTGTACCAGCTGGCACCGAGCTACACCATCGGCGACGCCAGCTTCGGTGTCTCGGTGATCGGCACCGGCAAGTCGTGGGCCGACGATGCCCACACCATCGAGATGCCGGCCTTCGCCGTCGTCAACGGCTACTTCAACTACCAGATCAACGAGCGCATGTCGGCGTCCCTGACCGCCAACAACCTGCTAAACAAGCTTGGCTACACCGAAGTGGAAGGCGATGGCCACGCCGCGCGCTCGATCACCGGGCGCTCGGTCAAGGCAAGCCTGAAGTATTCGTTCTAAGCCGATTTAATCGCATCGCCGCGGCTGGTGTGCTCACAAGGCGTGCTGGCCGCGGCACCTTACATTCTCCGCCATGACTCAATTGACGCCATTGCAGCGCATGCTCGATGCGCTGCCTGCCGGCCTGCGCCCGCAGACCGCCGCGCGCTACGCCGCCAACGAAGCCGTGCTGACCGGCCGCCTCCGGGGCCTGTACGGCAGCCAGCCTGGCTTCGACCAGTGGTTGGGCGAACTGATGGCCGCGGTGGGCCAGCTGATTGCGGCGCGCCCTGGCGAACTGCAAGCCCAGGACACCCTGCGCGCCGCCGATCCGGCCTGGTTTACGGGCCAGCAGATGCTGGGCTACAGCGCCTACGTCAGCCAGTTCGGCGGCAGCCTGCGCGGTGTGATCGAGCGCATCGGCCACTTGCGCGAACTGGGCGTCACCTATCTGCACCTGCTGCCATTCCTGCGCCCGCGCGCCGGCGAAAGCGACGGCGGCTTTGCGGTCGCCAGTTTCGACGAGGTCGATCCCGCGCTCGGTAGCGAAGCAGACCTGCTGGCGCTGACCGCCGCCCTGCGCGAAGCCGGCATCAGCCTGTGCTCCGACCTGATTCTTAACCATGTGGCCGACGATCACGCCTGGGCCCAGGGCGCCGCCGCCGGCGACCCCGGCCTGCGCGACTACTTCCACGTATTCCCGGACCGCCGCCAGCCGGACCTGTTTGAGGCCACGCTGCCGCAAATCTTCCCCGAAGCCGCTCCTGGCAACTTCACTTTTGTGGAAGCAATGGGCGGCTGGGTGTGGACCACTTTCTATCCCTTCCAGTGGGACCTGAACTACGCCAACCCGAACGTATTCGGCGCCATGGTGCAGGCGCTGCTGCGCCTGGCCAACCGCGGCATCGAGGTGTTCCGGCTCGATTCGACCGCCTTCCTGTGGAAGCGCGAAGGCACCAGCTGCATGAACCAGCCGGAAGCGCACGAACTGCTGCAAGCAATGCGCGCCATCGTCGAAATCGCGGCGCCCGGCGTGCTGCTCAAGGCGGAAGCCATCGTGCCGACCGCCGACCTGCCGGCCTACTTCGGCGGCACCGAGGCGCGTGAATGCCACCTGGCTTACCACAGCACCCTGATGGCGGCCGGCTGGGCGGCGCTGGCCGAACAGGACACCGCGCTGCTACGCGCCGTGATCAAAGGAACGCCGGCCTTGCCCGAAGCCGCCAGCTGGCTCACTTATGTGCGCTGCCACGACGACATCGGCTGGAGCGTGCTGCGCGGCGAAGCGCAATCGGAACAACGCCTGGGCGCCATTGCGCGCTTCTATGGTGGCGGTGAGTCGTTTGCGGCCGGCGTGCCGTTTCAGAGTGGCGCGGACAGGGTGGTGAACGCCACCAACGGCACGGCCGCGGCATTGGCCGGGTTTGAGTCCGCAGCGACCGAACCAGAGCGCATCGAGGCCGTGCGCCGGCTGATGCTGGTGCATGGACTGGCGCTGTGCTTCGGCGGCCTGCCGATGCTGTACATGGGCGATGAACTGGGCATGCGCAACGACCATGCCTACCTGGCCGACCCGGCCCGCGTGCAGGACACCCGCTGGGTGCAGCGCGCGCCCTTCGATAAGCTGCTGTACGCGCAGCGCCACAACCGCGACAGCGATGCGGGCAGGATCTTCAACGGCTTGCGTGAACTGGTGGCACGGCGCCGCGGCATTCCCGCGCTGGCGGCAGGCGCGCCCAGTGCGCTGCTGCCGGCCAGGAATCCGGCCGTGCTGGCGCTGGCGCGCGGCGAGGGCTTCCTCAGCATGTCGAACTTCTCCAGTGCGACGCAAGAGTTCAGCCTGTTGGACATGGGCGCCGGCGCCTGGCCGGGACAGCCCGACCGCATGGTGCTGGCACCATGGCAGATGGTGTGGCTGGTGCGCTGAAAACGTGTAATCTCTACAAACCTCTATTGAAGGTGGTCCGGAATGGAACAGCAAGCAGGTACGATCGTGGTCTTCGGCGAAGCCTTGGTCGACGACTTTATAACGGAGCAGGTGGTCGGTGGTGCGCCTTTCAATGTGGCGCGCAACCTGGCGGCCTTCGGCAACGCCGTGCTGGCGATCACCCGCATCGGCCAGGACACGGCCGGCGCACTGGTACGTGCCGAGTTCGAGCGCTTCGGCATGCGCCAGGATGGCTTGCAGATCGATGAAGAAGGCGAAACCGGCCGCGTGGTGGTGGAACGCGCCGACGGGCAGCACCGCTTCATCATCCTGCCCAACCAGGCCTACGACAGCATCGACGCCGACGAGGCGGCCGCTGCCATGGGGAAGGTCACGCCATCGACCATCTACTTCGGCACCCTGGCCCAGCGCAATACCGAGTCGCGCACCGCGCTGCATGCGCTGCTGCGCGCCAGCGATGCGCGCCGCTACCTTGACCTGAATGTGCGCGAAGGGCAGGTGACCGAGCGTTGCGTGTACGAGTCGCTGCGCGAAGCGGACATCGTCAAGGTCAACGAAGAGGAACTGCAGGACCTGTTCAGCTGGTACACCCATACGCGCCACGACACCGCCGACATGCGCAGCCCTGAAGTGCGCGCCGCCTGCGCCTGCCTGCTGCGCATCTTCGAGCTCGAAGGGCTGATCGTCACCTTGGGCGAGCGCGGCGCGGTCTATTTTGATTCCGGCGGCTCCATCATCGATAGCAGCGACACCGTCAAGCCGGCCCGCATTGTGGATACGGTCGGGGCCGGCGACGCCTTCTCCGCCGTGTTCCTGCTCGGACGGTCGCTCGGCTGGCCGATGGCCGACACGCTCACGCGCGCCAATGAGTTTGCGGGCGCGATTTGCGGTATCTCCGGCGCCGTGCCTGCCGAGCTCTCGTTCTACCTGCCATACATCTCACGCTGGATGGAAAAACACCATGTCGCTGCATAAACCGCACCTCTCGTTCTGGCAGATCGTGAACATGAACTTCGGGTTCTTCGGAATCCAGTTCAGCTTCGGCCTGCAGCAGAGCAGCATGAGCCCGATCTACAAATACCTGGGCGCCGACGAAGCCAGCCTGCCTTACCTGTGGCTGGCCGGCCCCATGACCGGCCTGATCGTCCAGCCCCTGATCGGCGCCATGAGCGACCGCACCATTACGCGCTGGGGACGGCGCACGCCGTACTTCCTGATCGGTGCCATCATCTGCAGCATCGGCCTGTTGTTCATGCCCTTCAGCCCGACCTTGTGGATGGCCGCCAGCTTGCTGTGGATTCTCGACGCCGCCAACAACGTCACCATGGAGCCCTATCGCGCTTTTGTCAGCGACAAGCTCGACCCCAAGCAGCACTCGATCGGCTTCCTGACACAGAGCGCCTTCACCGGGCTGGGTCAGACCCTGGCTTACCTGATGCCGTCCTTGCTGGTCTGGTTCGGCATGAACAAGGACGCGGTCAACTCGCACCACATTCCGCACATCGTGATCGCCGCCTTCATGATCGGCGCGGTGTTCTCGCTGGTGTCGGTGCTGTGGACTTTGAAGACCACGCCCGAGCACCCGCTGTCGAACGAAGAGGTGGCGGCCATCCGCGCGCGCCCGCGCGGCTTTTTGCACACGCTGGGCGATATCGGCACTGCCTTGCGCGAGATGCCAGCCACGATGAAGCAGCTGGCGCTGGTCAAGCTATTCCAGTGGTACGCCATGTTCTGCTATTGGCAGTTCATCTCGATTTCGCTGGCCAAGAGCATCTTTGGCGACACCGATGCGGCGTCGCAGGGCTTTCGCGATGCGGGCCTGCTCAACGGCCAGCTGGGCGCCTTCTACAACGCGGTGGCCTTTGGCGCGGCCTTCGCGCTGGTGCCGTTCACGCGTAAGCATGGACCGAAGGTGGTGCACAGCGTCTGCCTGGCGCTGGCCGGCATCGGCATGCTGGCGATCCCGCAGATCGGCTCGCCGGCGCTGCTGTTCATTCCGATGATCGGCATTGGCCTGGCATGGGCCAGCATCATGGGCAACCCGTACATCATGCTGGCCGGGAGCATTCCGCCCGAGCGCACCGGAGTGTACATGGGGATCTTCAATATGTTCATCGTGATCCCGATGATCATCCAGATCTTTACGCTGCCGCTGTATTACAAGAGCCTCCTGGGCGGCAATCCGGAAAATGTGATCAAGCTGGCCGGCGTGCTGATGCTGTGCGGGGCGGTGGCGGTGTTGCGGGTGAAGATGGGCGCTGCCGCAAAGGTCAGCCCGGCGCTTGCCTGACTTGCGGTATGGCGCAACGCTATAATGCATACGGGATAAATATAGCGGGGACGCATGGCAACCGTAGTGTATGGCGAGGCGCTGGTCGACGATTACCTGACCGAGCAGGTGGTGGGCGGCGCGCCGTTCAACGTGGCGCGCCACCTGGCCGCGTTCATGGAACCGCAGCTGATGGTCACCCGCATCGGCGACGACAAGAACGGCAGCTTGGTCCGTGCCGAGTTCGAGCGTTTCGCCATGTCCGAAGCGGGCCTGCAGGTCGACCAGATCGAGGAAACCGGGCGCGTGGTGGTCGAGCGCAGCCCGCAGGGCCATCGCTTCGTGATGCTGCCCGGCCAGGCTTACGACTACATCAACCCGGAACGGGCGCTGGCCGCCTGCGAGCGCACCAAACCTTCGCTGCTCTACTTCGGCACCGTGGCCCAGCGCAGCCCGCGCTCGCGCGACACCCTGCTGGCCTTGCTGGAATCGACCAACGCCACCCGTTACCTGGACCTGAACCTGCGCGAAGGCCAGGTCGACGAGCGCTGCGTGTTCCATTCGCTGCACGCGGCCGATATCGTCAAGGTCAACGAGGAAGAACTGCAAAAGCTGTTCGCCTGGTACTTCAGTATCGACCCGGACGGCCCGCCGATGGACGCCGAGGAAGTCAAGGCGGCCTGCATGGCGCTGGTGCAGATGTTCGAACTCGAAGCGCTGATTGTCACGCTCGGCCATCGCGGTTCGGCCTACTTTCCGGCCGATGGAGAGATTGTGCTCAACCGCGACAATCCGCAGCCGCCCTTCGTGATCGACACGGTCGGTACCGGGGATGCCTTTTCGGCGATCTTTTTGCTGGGGAGGGCGCGGCGCTGGCCGCTTGAACTGACGCTGGCGCGTGCCAACGAGTTCGCCGGCGCGATCTGCGCCTTGTCGGGCGCGATACCGCGCGATATGAATTTCTACGACAGATGGGTGGCGCGCTGGCGCGCCACCTGAGTGCTGACGAACTGAATTACTCGCCCATCTGGCTTTGCAGGTAGTTCTGGATGCCAACCTTGTTGATCAGGTCGAGCTGGGTTTCGAGCCAGTCGATGTGTTCTTCGGTGTCTTCCAGGATTTCCAGCAGCAAGTCGCGCGACACGTAGTCGCCGGCCAGTTCCGCCGCAGCAATCCCTTCCTTGACCGTGAGCTGGGCGCCTTGTTCCAGGGTCAGGTCGCACTCGATCATTTCCTGGGTCGATTCACCGATCAGCAGCTTGTGCAGCGCTTGCAGGTTCGGCAGGCCGTCGAGCATCAGCACGCGGTCGATCAGCTTGTCGGCGTGCTTCATCTCGCCGATGGACTCGTCGTATTCCTTCTTAGCAAGCTTTGCCAGGCCCCAATGGCGATACATGCGTGCATGCAGGAAGTACTGGTTAATCGCGGTCAGCTCATTGGTCAGTTGCGCGTTGAGCAGACGGATGACGTTTTTGTCGCCCTTCATGGGTAGCTTTCGAAGTATGTGGTGTGGATGGATGATAGCAAACGATCCGGCACACCGCAAAGCGGCCGGATGTTGCATTAGGGGAAGCTTGAATCAGACCAGCGAGAAGCTATACGGCAGCAGCACGTACACGGCGACGGCGCGGCCGTCTTCGACATGCGGCTTGAAGATGGTTTTCAGCGCGGCCTGGCGGCCGGCTTCGTCGAGGCGGGCGAAACCGGAGGAGGTTTGCACGATGATCTGGTCCGGCTTGCCTTTTTCATTGACCAGGATGCGGAACACGACCTTGCCCTGTTCACCCATGCGCTTGGACATGCTCGGATACTGCGGCTGCGGGGCGAAGATGTATTCGACGCCGGTGGTCAGCGTCTTGGGATCTGCGACCGGTTCCGGCTTCGGCGCGGCGGCGGCGGCCACCACGTTCTGCACGGGTGGCGTCGCGACTGGGGCGGCTGGCGCGGGAGCGGACGGCGCGGCCACGGCCTGCGGCATGGTCACGACCACGGGCACGACCGGCACGACGACTGGCGGTGGTGCCAGCGAAACAGTTTTTGGCAGGGATGGCGGCGGTGGCGCTGCCGGCGTGGCGGGGGTGACGAACTTGACGTACACGGCAGCCGGCAAGGCGACTTCAACTACACGGTGCAGCAGGCCGCTATAAAGAGCGTAGAACATTCCCACATGCAGCAGCACCACGCCCGCGAAGGGGCCAAAACGGCCGGGCAGACGCGCCAGCGCGCCAGCTTCCTTGCGGGAGGTGTCGCCGGCGCTATCGGGCGCGCTGGCAATGGCACTATTGCTGGCAACATTGCCGGCTTTGTTGCCGAGAGCGGCTTGGGTGGGGAAGACGAGGGTGTTCACGGGGTCGGTTAGGCGGACTGGACCGAACGGAAGCTCAGTTCAGTCGCGCGCAGTTCGGTGGCGGCCTTGGCCTCCAGGTGATCCTTCAGGACTTTCTTGGCGCAGCTGCCGCACTTGCCGCAGCAGGTGGCCACGCCCAGGTCGTCGCGCAGCTCGGCCATGGTTGTAATGCCGAGGTCGACAGCCTGACGAATTTCGCGGTCGGAGATGTTGTTGCAAACACAGACGATCATCGATGCACCTTTTTATCGTAGCATCAGGTCCATATTGTCCCTTCTGCTATAATGAGAATCATTATCATTAAGATTTGTATTCTGTCGGAACTCGGCGTCCAACGCAAGTGGTTTCGTCAAAAACGGGCCTCCGCAAATAGAAATAATTCGCATTTGCGTTTATGATGCTAATATCCAACGGAAATCCCGTGGTTCGGGCCCCTTCTATATAAAGCGACCATCATGACCCTAGCTCCAATACTGATTACGCTCGACGCGCTCGAGGTGGGAAGAAGCGGCACCGTGATCCACCTGGCGCCGTCGACCACGGCCGCTACCGAGGGCGGCGTGGACGTGGCGCGCCGCCTGATGGAACTCGGTTTCGTGCCGGGCGAACGCATCCGCATGCTCAAGCGCGGCCTGCCGGGCGGCGACCCGGTCGCCGTCAAGGTCGGCCAGTCGACCTTCGCGCTGCGCCGCTTCGAGGCTTCGCTGGTCTCGATCAAGCCTGAACAAACCGAATAAGTCACCAGGAACAAGTAATGAGTGCTGTAGAACCGCGGGTGGAATCCGCTGCGCGCACGCCGCTGATCGCGCTGCTGGGCAACCCTAACTGCGGCAAGACGGCGCTGTTCAACCGCCTGACCGGCTCGCGCCAGAAGGTCGCCAACTACGCCGGCGTGACCATCGAACGCAAGGAAGGCGGCTTCACCTCGCCGGCCGGGCGGCCGTTCCGCGTGCTCGACCTGCCGGGCGCCTACAGCCTGTCGGCCACCACGCCGGACGAAGCCATCACGCGCGACGTGGTGGCCGGCCTGCGTCCCGGCGAAGCGATGCCCGACGCCATCGTCTGCGTGGTCAACGCCACCAACCTGCGCCTGAACCTGCGCCTGGTCCTTGAAATCAAGCGCCTCGGCATGCCGATGCTGCTGGCCCTGAACATGGTGGACGTGGCCAAGAAGCGCGGCATCACCGTCGACACCGCGCGCCTGGAGCAGGAACTGGGCATGCCGGTGGTCGAAACCGTGGCCGTGCAAAGCGGCGGTGAGCAAGCTTTATTAGAAGCGCTCGACCGCCTGCCGGCGCCGCCCGGGGTCAAGGCCAATCCGCTGTCGGCGATCGACGCCGTCCCGGTTGAAGAGACTCAAAAGGAAGTGCGGCGCATTCTGGACGCCGCCGTCAGCCACGCTCATGACACCGGCAACCTCACCGAACAGATCGACCATGTGGTGCTGCACCCGCTGGCGGGGCCGGCCATCCTGGCCGTGCTGATGTTCTTTGTATTCCAGGCCGTGTTCAGCTGGGCCGCGGTACCGATGGAGATGATCAGTGGCGGGGTCGAATCGGCCGGCGCCTGGATCGGCACCATGATGGGCGAAGGCGTGCTGCGCAGCCTGCTGGTGGACGGTATCCTGGGCGGAGTCGGCAGCGTGCTGGTATTCCTGCCGCAGATTCTGATCCTGTTCTTCTTCATCCTGGTGCTGGAAGACTGCGGCTACCTGCCGCGCGCGGCCTTCCTGCTCGACCGCCTGATGGGCGGAGTCGGCCTGTCCGGACGCGCTTTCATTCCACTGCTGTCCTCGTTCGCCTGCGCCATCCCCGGCATCATGGCCGCGCGCACCATCCAGAACCCGCGCGACCGCCTGGTGACGATCATGATCGCCCCCTTGATGACCTGCTCGGCGCGCCTGCCCGTGTACGCGCTGATCATCGCCGCCTTCATTCCCGCGCGCGAAGTCGCCGGCGGCATCAAGCTGCAAGGCCTGGTGCTGTTCATCCTGTACTTCGCCGGCATTCTCAGCGCCATGGCCGTGGCCTGGGTGTTCAAGCGCACCATGGGTTCGAACAGCCACCAGCCGCTGATGATGGAACTGCCCGCCTACCACTGGCCGCACTTGCAGAACCTGATGCTGGGCCTGTGGGAACGCGCCAAGATCTTCCTGATGCGCGTCGGTACCGTGATCCTGACCCTGATGGTGCTGCTGTGGTTCCTGTCCAGCTTCCCCGGTGCGCCGGAAGGCGCCACCCATCCGCCGATCTATTACAGCGTGGCGGGCATGCTGGGCCGCGCGCTGGAATACGTGTTCGCTCCGATCGGGTTTAACTGGCAGATCTGCATCGCGCTGGTGCCCGGCATGGCCGCGCGCGAAGTGGCGGTTGGCGCGCTCGGCACCGTGTATGCGCTGTCGGCCAGCGGCGACGAACTGGCCAATGCATTGACCCCGCTGATCGCCGGCTCGTGGGGCCTGGCCACCGCGCTGTCGCTGCTGGCCTGGTACGTATTCGCGCCGCAGTGCCTGTCCACCCTGGCGGTGGTCAAGCGCGAAACCGGCAGCATGCGCTGGGCGCTGGTCATGGCGGCCTATATGTTCGCGCTGGCCTACGCCGCCTCGTTTATTACTTACCGCGTTGCCCTGACTATGTCTGGAGGCTGAGATGGTTCAATACATTATCGTCGGGCTGATCGTCCTCGCGGCAGCCTTCTACGTACTGGGCAAGTACCTGCCGCGTTCACTGCGCCAGCGCTTGTTTGGCAAGGCCGCCGTGGATACCGGCTGCGGCAGCGGCTGCGGCAGCTGCCAGTCGGGTTGTGAAACGCCGGCGGACGGCAAGACCGTCGTCAAGCTGCATCCCAGGTAAGGCCAAGCCGAACAAGGGAGTAGCCACGGATGATCATCGTTCACCACCTCAATAATTCTCGCTCGCAACGCATCCTGTGGCTGCTGGAAGAGCTCGGCCTGGACTACGAGATCAAAAAATACCAGCGCGATCCCAAGACCATGCTGGCGCCGCCCGAGCTGCGCGCCGTGCATCCACTGGGAAAGTCGCCGGTGATCAGCGATGGCGGCACGGTGGTGGCCGAATCCGGCGCCATCATCGAGTATCTCACTGAGCGCTATGGCAACGGCCGCTTTGTGCCCCCAGGCGGCTCGCCCGAGAAGCTGCGCTACACCTACTTCCTGCACTATGCGGAGGGCTCGGCCATGACGCCGCTCTTGATGAAGCTGGTGTTCGACCGGGTCGAATCGAGCCCGATGCCTTTCTTCGTCAAGCCGATCGCGCGCGGCATTGCGCAAAAGGTCAAGTCGAGCTACGTGCTGCCGCAGATCGTCCAGCACCTCAAGTACCTTGAAGGCGAGCTGGCGAACCGCGACTGGTTTGCCGGCAGCGAGTTTACCGCCGCCGACATCCAGCTCAGTTTTGTGCTGGAAGCGGCCGGCGCGCGTGGCGGGCTCGATGAAAAGTATCCGAAGCTGAACGGCTTCTTGAAGCGCATCCATGCACGGCCCGCCTACCAGCGCGCGCTCGAACGTGGCGGCAAATACGAGCTGCTGAAGTAGGAGGAGCGGATTTTTTGGCCAAGCTGTTAGCCATTGATGGACTCAATATCGTCCGGCGCGTGTACGAAGCCAGTCCGGACGAGGACTCGGCCCAGAAGGCCGAGACCGCGCTGCGCCATGCGCTGTCGTCGCTGCGCAATCTGCTCGCCGCCCACCAGCCCAGCCACGTGCTGGCCGCCTTCGATTACGGCGGCCCCACCTGGCGGCATGCCATCTACCCGCGCTACCGCGAACAGCGCGCGCCCATGCCATCGTTCTTGCGCGACGCGCTGCCCGGCCTGTACGCCAGGCTGGCCGACGAAGGCGTGCAGGTGCTGATGTTGCCGGAAGTGGAGGCCGACGACGTGATCGGCACCGGCGTGATGCGCTGGCTCTCCGAAGGGCGGGGCGATGCCATCGTCGCCACGACAGACAAGGACCTGCACGGCCTGATCGCCTATGGCGCGCTGGTGTGGGATCACTTCAAGGGCGAATGGCATGACGACGCCTGGGTGCGCGCCAGGTTTGGCGTGGCGCCCGAGCTGCTGGTCGACTTGCTGGCGCTGATGGGCGACGTGACCGACGGCGTGCCGGGTGTCTCGAAGATCGGCATGAAGACCGCGGCCAAGCTGCTCAATGCCTATGGCGACCTGGATGCGGTGATGGCCGGCGCCGGCATATTGAAGACACCGGTCGGCGAACGCCTGCGGGCCGAACGTGATGTGCTGCAGCTGTCGCGGCAGCTGGTTCAGCTCAAGACCGATGTACGGCTTGGGGTAACATGGAAGATGCTGGCATACCAGCCGCGCTGATGAGGGAGGATGGGGATGCTGAAGGCGATCATTGTTGATGCGAACGCGGTGTCGCGTGGCTTGTTGAATTCCGTGCTGAACGATGGTGGATATAGCGTGGTGGGGCAGTCCCATACCAGTTCGCAGGGGTACGCGCTGCTGCAGAAGCATCAGCCGCACATGATCTGCATCGCCCTCGGGCAGATTGAGGATGGGTTCGGGATTGTGGAGCAGATCAGGGAGCATGCGCCCAAGACCCTGATTTTCATGGTGTCCGGCGCGATCGACGCGCCGACCCTGCAGGGTGCGCTGGCGCGCGGGGTGCAGGGGTTTATCGTCAAGCCGTTCAAGGCTGATGCGGTGTTGAAGACGATTCGCAATACTGTGCTGGCGATGGTGAAGAAGAGCCAGGGACAGTGAGCCAGCCAGTACCTTGTCATTCCCGCGGAGGCGGGAACCTATATCACATCAGCGCAGTGTTAGAGCGTGATCTCTGATCGTAGGTGCTATGGGTCCCCGCCTTTGCGGGGATGACGGCTCTTACGCTAGAGGTCAGTTGCTCGAGCCGGCGATGATCCCGCCACCCAGGCAAACATCCCCGTCATACAGCACCGCCGACTGCCCCGGCGTCACCGCCCACTGCGGATCGGTGAACTGCAGCGCGAAGTCCTTATCGCCTTGCGGCGTGACGATGCAAGGCACATCGGCCTGGCGGTAGCGCGTCTTGGCCGACAGCGCGCGCGGATCGGGCGCGTGGCCGGCGATCCAGCTGGCCTGGTCCGCCACCAGCGCGCCGGACAGCAGCCATGGATGGTCATGCCCCTGCACGATATACAGCGTGTTGTTCTCGATATCCTTGCGCGCCACATACCAGGCGTCGCTCGAACCGTCGTCGTTCTTGTACTTCTTCATGCCGCCCACCCCGATGCCCTTGCGCTGGCCCAGCGTGTAGAACGACAGCCCCACATGCTCGCCCACCACGGTGCCGTCGTCGGTCTTCATCGGCCCCGGCTTGTACGACAGGTAGCGGTTCAGAAAATCGCGGAACGGCCGCTCGCCGATAAAGCAGATGCCGGTCGAATCCTTCTTGGCCGCATTGGGCAGCGCCAGCTTTTCGGCGATCTGGCGTACCTCGGTCTTGGGGATTTCTCCCAGCGGGAACAAAGTCTTGGACAACTGCGCCTGGTTCAGCCGGTGCAGGAAGTAGCTCTGGTCCTTGGTCGCATCCATCGCCTTGAGCAGCTCGAAAGCGCCATTGTGTTCACGCACGCGCGCATAGTGGCCGGTGGCGATCAGGTCCGCCCCCAGGTGCATCGCATGGTCGAGGAAGGCCTTGAACTTGATCTCGGCATTGCACAGCACATCCGGATTAGGCGTGCGCCCGGCCTGGTACTCGCGCAGGAACTCGGCGAACACGCGGTCCTTGTACTCGGCCGCGAAGTTGACCGCTTCGATGTCCACGCCCACCACATCGGCCACGCTGGCCGCGTCGATCCAGTCCTGGCGGGACGAACAGAATTCCGAATCGTCGTCGTCTTCCCAGTTCTTCATGAACAGGCCGACCACCTCGTAACCCTGTTCTTTCAGCATCCAGGCGGCCACCGACGAATCGACGCCGCCCGACATGCCGATCACGACCTTCTTTTTGCGTCCACTGCTGCTCATCTAAGTCACATCCGTTTTCAAGGTCAGCCCGCCCTCGAACACCGACGAATGGGTGTGCAGCAGGTCGAGCGGGGCGCGCTTGCCGGCCAGGTAATCGTCCACGCATTGCAGCATCAGCGGGCTGCGGTGGCGTTCCTGGCAAGCCGCCATTTCATCGCGCGTCATCCACAGCGTGCGCAGGATGCCGTGGTCGAGCGGGCGGTCGTAGCTGGCGCCGACCTTGCCGCAGAAAGTAAAACGCAGATAAGTCACATCGGTGCCGCGCCGCTTGGAGCAATAGCGCGACATATACATGCCTACCAGCGCCTCCGGCACGAAGTCGTGCGCCGTCTCTTCCATTACCTCGCGCACGACCGCCTGCTCCAGCGTCTCGAGCGGATCGAGATGGCCGGCAGGCTGGTTCAGGCGTACCCCTTCGCTGGTTTCTTCTTCGATCAGCAAAAATTGCCCGTCACGCTCAATGATGGCGGCAACGGTCACGGAGGGCTTCCAGGTATGCGGCATGCGTGTTTCCTTCGAAATGGAACGACATTTTACCTTGGTGCAGCATAGCCCGCCCACTCTGCCATGAGGCACACCCTGCGCGACATTGAAGTGACGCATACAGCGCACACAAACGATCGGCTATGCTGCGCGACTGCATGCGATTCGAGTAGAGCGTCTAGAAAAAACCACAGGCCACGTCGGGTCAGTTTTTGCGTGTAGTATTGTGGACAGTTTATTAATTAGGAGGCGTTCATGAGAATTGGCATACCGGCCGAAACGCGGCCGGGCGAAACACGTGTAGCCGCAACTCCCGAAACAGTCAAAAAGCTCGCCGCCAAGCACCAGGTCATCGTGCAGGCCGGTGCCGGCGTCAGCGCTTCCGTCATCGACGAAGCCTATGCCGCCGCCGGCGCCACCATCGGCAGCGCCGCGGACGCCCTGGGCGCCGACGTGGTGCTCAAGGTGCGTGCTCCCAATGCGGAAGAGCGCGCCCTGATGAAGCCGGATGCCGTGCTCATTGGTATGCTCAATCCTTTTGATGCTGACAACATAGCTGCGATGGCAGGTGCGCGCCTGCAAGCCTTCGCGCTCGAAGCCGTGCCGCGCATCACCCGCGCCCAGTCGATGGACGTGTTGTCCTCGCAAGCCAACATCGCCGGCTACAAGGCCGTGATGATGGCCGCCAACACCTACGGGCGCTTCATGCCCATGCTGATGACCGCGGCCGGCACCGTCAAGGCCGCGCGCGTGCTGATCATGGGCGTCGGCGTGGCGGGTCTGCAAGCCATCGCCACCGCCAAGCGCCTGGGCGCCGTGATCGAAGCGTCCGATGTGCGCCCGCCGGTCAAGGAACAAGTTGAATCGCTGGGCGCCAAGTTCATCGACGTGCCTTACCTCACCGATGAAGAAAAAGAGATCGCCAAAGGCAGCGGCGGCTATGCGCGGTCCATGCCGGCCGACTGGATGAAACGCCAGGCCGAGCTGGTGCACGAACGCGCCAAGCTGGCCGACATCGTGATTACCACCGCGCTCATTCCCGGCCGTCCCGCGCCGCTGCTCATTCTTGAGGACACCGTCAAGGCCATGAAGCCCGGCTCGGTGATCGTCGACCTGGCCGTCTCGCAAGGCGGCAACTGCCCGCTGTCCGAACTGAACAAGACTGTCACCAAACACGGCGTGCACATCATCGGCGAACCCGACCTGGCTACTTTGGTGGCGGCCGACGCCTCGGCCCTGTATGCCCGCAACGTGCTCGACTTCCTGAAACTCATCATCGACAAGGATGAGAACCTAGTGATCGACCGTGAGGACGAAATTCTGAAGGCCACCCTGGTGTGCGCCGGTGGCGAGGTGCTGCGCAAGTAGGCCGGGCAGAAGGCATCTCCATGTAATGAATTACAAGTAAAGAGGGAGCGTCATGGAAATTAGTCACACCGTCATTAACCTGATCATCTTCGTGCTGGCGATCTACGTCGGCTACCACGTGGTCTGGACCGTCACCCCGGCCCTGCACACCCCGCTGATGGCCGTCACCAATGCGATTTCCGCCATCATCATCGTCGGTGCCATGCTGGCCGCCGGGCTGACTACCGGCATTGTCGGCCAGGTTGCCGGCACCGTCGCCGTGGCGCTGGCTGCGGTGAACGTGTTCGGCGGCTTCCTGGTCACACAGCGCATGCTGGAAATGTTCAAGAAGAAGGAACCGAAGGCCAAGAAAGGAGATCAGGCATGAACGCCATCTCCATGAACATGGTGACGATGTTCTATCTGATCGCCTCGGTCTGCTTCATCCAGGCGCTCAAGGGACTGTCGTCGCCGGCCAGCGCGCGCATGGGCAACGCCTTCGGCATGACCGGCATGGCCATTGCCGCGCTCACCACCGTGGCCCTGATTGTCAAGCTGCAAGACAGCCTGGCCACCGGCAGCATGGGCTTCGGCCTAGTGGCGCTGGGCGTGGTGGTAGGCGGCGGCATCGGCGCGTTTGCCGCCAAGAAGGTCGAAATGACCAAGATGCCGGAGCTGGTCGCCGCGATGCACTCGCTGATCGGCCTGGCCGCGGTCTGCATCGCCGTGGCCGCCGTGTCCGAGCCATGGGCCTTCAACATCGCCACCCAAGGCCAGCCGCTGCCATTCGGCAATCGCCTGGAACTGTTCATCGGCACCTTCGTTGGCGCCGTGACTTTCTCCGGCTCCGTGATCGCCTTCGGCAAACTGTCCGGCAAGTACAAATTCCGCCTGTTCCAGGGCGCCCCGGTGCGCTTTGCCGGCCAGCACATGCTCAACCTCGGGATCGCCATTGCCATCGTCGTGCTCGGGCTGGTGTTTTGCTTCGCCGAGGGCGCCACACCGGCGTGGACCCCGTTCATCATCATGGCCGTGCTGTCCTTCGTGCTCGGCGTGCTGATCATCATCCCGATCGGTGGCGCCGACATGCCGGTGGTCGTCTCGATGCTGAACAGCTACTCCGGCTGGGCCGCGGCCGGCATCGGTTTTTCGCTCAACAACTCAATGCTGATCATTGCCGGTTCGCTGGTCGGTTCGAGCGGCGCGATTCTCTCGTACATCATGTGCAAGGCCATGAACCGTTCATTCTTCAACGTCATCCTGGGTGGCTTCGGTGGCGAAGCGGCTGGTGCGGATGCCGGCGAGCAGGTTCAGCGTCCGGTCAAATCCGGCTCCGCCGACGATGCCGCCTTCATCATGAGCAATGCCGAGACCGTCATCATCGTCCCTGGTTACGGCCTCGCGGTGGCGCGTGCCCAGCACTCGCTCAAGGAGCTGGTCGAAAAGCTGACCCACAAGGGCGTGATCGTCAAGTATGCGATCCACCCGGTGGCCGGGCGCATGCCTGGGCACATGAACGTCTTGCTGGCCGAGGCCGAAGTGCCGTACGACCAGGTGTTCGAGATGGAAGACATCAATGGCGAGTTCGGCCAGACCGACGTCGTGCTCGTGCTCGGCGCCAACGACGTGGTCAATCCCGCCGCCAAGGATCCCAAGTCGGCAATTGCCGGCATGCCGATTCTGGAAGCCTACAAAGCCAAGAGCATCATCGTCAACAAGCGCTCGATGGCCTCCGGCTACGCTGGCCTGGACAACGACCTGTTCTACCAGGCCAACACCATGATGGTGTTTGGCGATGCCAAGAAGGTGATTGAATCGATGGTCAAAGCGGTCGAATAGCTACTTCCGGCTGCATCTGGAACGCGCCGCTTGTCATGAGCGGCGCGTTTTTTCGTGCCAACAACGCCGGGACCCAAGCAGTGGCCCTGGGGTCAGTGCCCACATTGATATACGAGCTGATGCGTTGGAAGTTAATAGTAGCCGCGTGCCCGGATATGCTGCGCGTTTAAAGCCGCCCGCCGCATCCTGGACCACGTCGATATGCGAGCTCTTTCATTGGCAATCGATGTTTGCCATTTAAACGTGCCGGGTGCTGTCCAATACGGGGATATTGTGGATATCGGCCCGTACTTTCGTCGGCTTCCGAATGTAGCGGCTTTAGCAGCGCATCCTTGCGGGAGCCAGGTATGAACGGCAGGAAGCGGGCCGCGGTCGACCCATGAATGACTCGGAGGATTGGCTCCGCTTTGGCGAGCCACTGGAGGTGAATGCTCAGCGTTTCATGCGGCGCTGGCGTGATTACTGGGCAGGTGATGCGCCGATTATCGGTGCCAGCGAAATTTGCTGCTGGATGCTTTCAATACGCGTCACCGCGCGGCTAACCGTTTGATAGGTCACGCCAAAGTAGTCGCCAATCTCGGACATGCTGTACGCGGTCGACCAGTATGCCTGAGCAATCGCCTCATCGCGGTCGATATAAAGGTGACGGTACTGTGATAGCGACTGGGCGCTCAGCCGCCGCTGAGGCCGTGCGACGGCGATCATGTTTTCTGCGGCAACCCGTGCGGCGCTTTCGCGGCGAAACACTTCATCACCCAGAAGCAGATCGGCACGCGCTGCGGCCAGTGGGCTGGCGCCGCCAATGCCGGCATGCACGAACGACCGATAGGCCTCCACCGCGGCGGCCCGGTCTGAACCGAACTGGCCAAGCAGCCAGTCGCGTTCCAGCCAGGCAGGCGCGGCGAATTGCGAGACCATCATCCGGTAACTGCTCCAATCCCAGCCATCGGGCCCGTCGGCAATTCCCGCGCGGACCGGGTTGAGCACGATGTAGCGCGACAGCTCCAGCAGATAGCTCGCCTTCTGCACCAGGAATGCCTTATAACGGCCCTGAAAGAGATGCCCCACCAGATCGTGCCGCCAATTCAACTGCTGCGCATATTGCCCGTTCAATTGCCGCATTCCCTGCGCAAGATTGCCATCGACCGTTTCAATCATGAGGTGGTAATGGTCGGTCATCTGGCAATAAGCGTGGACCACAAAATTAAAGCGCTTGCAGATGCGGCCCAGGATTTCGAGCCAGATATAGCGGTCACCGTCATCGAAATAGATCGGCGAGCGGCGATTGCCGCGCGCGGTGACGTGATATAGCGCGCCGGGATATTCGATGCGGAGTGGACGAGTCATCTGCCTACGATAACAAGTGGCCATCGCCGGCATATCGTTTATATCAATCGGACGCGGAGAATACGGCGCCGGGGATTTAGGCCACAAACTATTGATGGGCTCGTATATCAATGTGGGCACTGACCCCGGGTTTTGTCGTTGGAAATGGAGGCAAGGAATTTTGTCTGCGGCGCTGACTGCCGTCAAACTTTGGCGGGAACTCGGTCGATAGACTTGATTCAACGACCTCGACAGCAGGCGCCGGCACGGCGGCGCGGCATCGATGTGGTCCTCCTTTATTCTTCCCGGCCCGACTTTCAGGAGTCATCCATGAATCGCAACATCAAAGCGCTCGTCCTGAGCCTGTTCTTGGCTTGCGCCTGTACCAACGCGTTTGCCCAGACGGCGACCACCTCGCAAACCGGCACCGGCAACGCCGCCTTCATTCGCCAGGCCAATGCCAGTCCCAGTACCGAAGCGCGCATCACGCAGGTGGGCATGAACAACCGCGCGGGCGACCCGGTGGCCCGTACCGGCGGCATACAGCAGATCAACATTGCAGCCGGAAACCAAGTGTTTGCCAGCATCGTCCAGACCGGCCATGCCAACCTTGCCAATGTCCTGCAGGACGGCGGCGACATGCTGCGCGGCGAGGTGACGCAGACCGGAACCGCCAACGCGGCCACGATCATGCAAGGGGATACCTTCCGCGCTGAGGGCCTGGTCGCACAGCAGGGCAGCAACAACGTCGCCGTCATCACCCAGGACAATGTCGGTGATTTCACGGCGGATGTGCGCCAGCGCGGCCATGCGAACCGCGCTGTGGTGAGCCAGATTAACACCGCCTTCAACGGCGCCGTGATCGTCCAGGAAGGCAGCCTGAACCGGGCAAGGGCTATCCAGGTCGCGACCGATCAGTCTGGATCGCGCATCATGCAGACCGGAATCGGCAATGCCGCGTCGACGTTTCAGACGGGGTCGGGAAATAACAGCGAGATCATTCAAACCGGCAACTGCAACACGGCCCTGGTCAAGCAAAGCAGTTTTCTGTTCGCACCTGCCAATTTCGCGTTCATTTCACAAACCGGCAATGGCTTCGTGGCGACGGTGAACCAGTCCGGTGGCGGGAACAACGTCGCCATCGTGCAGCACTGAGCAAGCTGCCTAAGTACGTTCTCGACGAGTACTTAGCGGCGTCCGAACATCATCAGCTCGGCCAGCAAGGCACGCGCCGGGTTGATGGTGTCGATCAGGCCGAGCGACATGCCCAGCATGGCTTGCACCGGGCCCTGCGTGGCAAACACCCGCGCCATGGCGTCGGTCAGGCCGACGATGGTGCCGCGGTCAGCCGCGCGCGCGGCGTTGAACGATGCCAGGCCGCCCGGCGCGGTATCCCTGGCCAACAGGCGCGCCAGCACGGCGGCGTCGCGCAGGCCGAGGTTGAGCCCCTGGCCTGCCACCGGGTGCAGGGTTTGCGCGGCGTTGCCGATGGCGACCGTACGGGCCGTGGCGCGCGCTTCGGCGTTGAGCCCCAGCCGGTAGGACGCGCGCGCCGAGGTGGCGGTGAAGCGGCCCAGCCGGGTGCCAAAGGCCTCGCCCAGGCGCTGCAGGAATTGCTGGTCGCCGAGGGCGAGCAGGCTAGCCGCCGTATCCGGGTGAACGCACCAGACCAGCGCGTACTGGTGGCCGTCGGCCCCGGTCTGCGGCAGCAAGGCCAGCGGGCCTTCGCTGGTGAAGCGTTCGAATGCGCGCTGAGCGATCGGGGCGCTGGCGGACACCCGCGCGATGACGGCGCTTTGCTGGTAGTCGCGGGTGCGGGCTTTACTTTCCTGTTCGCCGAACACGCCGCCTTCGGCCTGCACCACGATGTCGGCCGCTAGCTGCCTGCCGTCGTCCAGGTGCAGCGTGACGTGACCAGGCTGCTCATCGGCGTTGGCCACGCGCGCCGGGCGCAAGGTGCGCACGCCGCTGCGCTCGCACAGGACCGACAGCGCATCGACCAGTTCGCCGTAGCGCGTCACGTAGCCCAGCGCTTCCACGCCTTCGTCAACGCGGTCGATCAGGCTGCGCCCGAAGTAGCCGCGCCGCGAGACGTGGATCTGGTGGATCGGCGTGGCGGGAATCGGCCAGGCATTGAGCGCTTCGAGCAGCTGACGGCTGCCGTACGACAGGGCCAGCGAGCGCGGGTCGGTGATGGCCACGCCCAGCGCCTTGGCGTCGATCAGGGCGATGTCGGACCCCTTGACGCCACGTTGCGCCAGCATCGCGGCCAGTGCCATGCCGACCGGTCCGGCGCCGCAGATGGCAATGCGGGCAGCTTCCATCAGGCCGCCCGCATCAGGTGTTCGATATCGACTACCAGCTTGGGGGCGGCGTCGCTCAGCACCGAATGGCCGGTGGGCGTAACTAATACATCGTCTTCGATGCGGATGCCGATATTCCAATATGCTTCGGGCACGCCTTCGGCCGGCCGCACGTAGATGCCCGGTTCGACCGTCAGAACCATGCCCGGGGCGAGCGCTCGCGAAGGTTTGTCTTCCAGGTTCACGTCGCGGTATGCGCCCACGTCGTGCACGTCCAGCCCCAGCCAGTGGCCGGTGCCGTGCATGTAGAACTGCTGGTGCGCGCGTTCGGCGATGACGTCGTCCACGCTGGCGAACTTGTCGCGCTTGAGCAGGCCGAGGTCGAGCATGCCCTGGGCCAGTACCTTGACGGCGGCGTCGTGGATGCCGGTGTAGCGCCGGCCCGGCTGGGCGGCATCGAGCGCGGCTTGCTGGGACGCGAGCACCAGTTCGTACAGGGCCCTTTGGGGCGCGCTGAAGCGCCCGTTGACCGGATAGGTGCGGGTGATGTCGGCGGCATAGCTATCGAGCTCGCAGCCGGCGTCGATCAGGATCAGGTCGCCGTCCACGCTCTGGCGATTGTTGGCGTTGTAGTGCAAGACGCAGGCGTTGGCGCCGCTGGCGACGATCGGGGTGTAGGCCGGGAATTGGGCGCCGCTGCGGCGAAACTCGTGCAGCAGTTCGGCTTCGATCTCGTACTCGTACATGCCCGGCTTGGAGGCGCGCATGGCGCGCGCATGCGCGTGGCCCGAGATGATGGCCGCGCGCAGCATGGTTTGCTGTTCGCTGTCGTCCTTGAACAGGCGCATTTCGTCGAGCAGCACGAACAGGTCGTGCGCCGTGGCGGGCGCGGTGACGCCGGTCCTGCCCTGGCGCCGCACGGCGCCCAGCCAGGTCTTCATCTGCAAGTCGAGCGTGGCGCTGTGGCCGAGCGCGTAGTACACGGCCGGTGCGTTGGCCAGGAGGCGCGCCATTTCATTGTCCAGGTCTTCGATCGGGAAGGCGGTGTCGAAGCCGAAGTTGTCACGCGCGCCGTCCGGTCCATGGCGGTAGCCGTCCCAGATTTCGCGCTCCTGGTTTTTCTGGCGGCAGAACAGGATCGCTTGCGCGGCGCGGTCGCCTTTGGCGGCGACCAGCACCAGCACGCTGTCAGGCTCAGTGAAGCCGGTCAGGTAGTAGAAATAGCTGTCGTGGCGGTAGGGGTAGTCGGCGTCGCTGTTGCGCGCCACTTCAGGCGCGGTCGGCACGATCGCCACCGCGCCGGGCGCCATGGCGGCGCACAGGCGTGCTCGCCGTTCCGCAAAAGCGCCGAGCGATGCCGGCATCATCATGGCTTCTTCGCCAGCGGCGCATTGAGCTCATTGAGCTGGTCGACCGTGCCCACGTTCACCCATTCGCCTTCGTAGATTTCGCCGCCCACCATGCCGCGGTCGGCGTACTCGCGTATCAGCTTGCCCAGGCCCGCGTGGGTGCCGGGCTTGATGTGGGCGAACATCTCGGGGCGGTAGACGCCGATGTTCGAGAAATTCCACATCGTGTCGCCGCTGTTGGCCACCGAGTACATGGTCAGGGCGAAGTCGCCCTTGAGGTTGTGGAAGGGGTTGGGCGTCAGGTACAGCCAGCAGATGTCGCGCTCTTCCTTGGGCAGCGGTTTGCCCCACAGGTCTTCGTCTTCCAGCGCGCTCTTGACCTGTTCGAAGTCGAAGTAGGGGCAGTAAATGTCGCCCGACAGCGCCAGAAACGGTTCGTCGCCCAGCAGGTGCAGGGCGTTGGCGATGCCGCCGGCCGTCTCCAGCGCGGTTTCCTCGCGCGAGTAGGCGATCTTGGCGCCGTATTTGCTGCCGTCGCCGAGGGCCTCTTCGATCATGCCGCCCAGGTGGGCGTGGTTGATGACGATCTCGGTAATCCCGGCGCGTACCAGGTTCAGGACGTGCCAGACGATCAGCGGGCGGCCGCGCACTTTAAGCAGCGGCTTGGGGCAGGTGTCGGTGAGCGGTCGCATCCGCTCGCCGCGGCCTGCGGCAAGAATCATGGCTTTCATGTTGTCGCTTTCAGGTCCGCGGTCAGAAGGTGTAGCCGACCTGCGGGGCCTTCTCTTCGAAGGCGTCGAGCAGGCGCAGGAGCGGCTTGAGGACGGTGTAGCGGTTGCAGGTTTTGCGCACGTAGTCGGCCACGGTGGGCAGGTCGCCCATGTAGCCGTTCTTGCCGTCGCGGTAGTTCAGGCGGCAGAAGATGCCGAGGATTTTCAGGTGGCGCTGCAAGGCCATGAATTCGAAGTCGCGGTAGAAGGCGTCGATGTCGGGATTGACCGGCAGGCCGACCTGCTTGGCGCTTTGCCAGTAGCGCACCACCCAGTCCAGCACGATCTCTTCGTCCCACTGGATGTAGGCGTCGCGCAGCAGCGAGGCCAGGTCGTAGGTGACCGGGCCGTACACCGCGTCCTGGAAGTCCAGCACGCCAGGGTTGCCCTGGTCGAGGAACATCAGGTTACGCGAATGGAAATCGCGGTGCATGAAGACCTGCTGCTGCGCCAGGCAGTTGCTGGCGATGGCTTCGAACACGCCGTCCAGCTGCTTTTGCTGCTCAATCGTCATGGTCACGCCCAGGTGGCGGTTGACGTACCACTCGGGGAACAGGTTCAGTTCGCGCATGATGAAGGCGCGGTCGTATTCGGGCAGGACTTCGGGCTGGCTATGCAGCTGGAATTTGATCAGGGCGTCGACCGCGTCCGAATACATGAAGGGCGCGTTGTCGGAGGTCAGGCGCTGCAGGTAGGTGGTGTTGCCGAGGTCCGACAGCAGCAGGAAGCCATTGTCCACGTCGCGCGCCACGATGGCCGGCACGGTGACGCCGGCGTCTTGCAGCAGGCCTTGCACGTGCACGAAGGCAGGAACGTTCTCGCGCTCGGGCGGGGCGTCCATGGCGATCAGGGTGTCGCCCAGTTTTTCGCGCAGCGCGGGGGCGACGTCGTAACGGAAGTAGCGGCGAAAGCTGGCGTCGGCGGAGGCCGGACGGCGGCTTTCCACTTCGACCAGGCCCTGCGGGGCAAGCCATGCATTGAGCTGGGCCAGGCGGGCGTCAGGCCCCATGGGCGAGGACGGTGCGGCGGGGGAGGGTGTTGACAATGAAGACATGAAGCAGCCTGTTGAATCCAGTAGAAGGTAGAGATTCCCATATAATACGAGATTCAACCTAAAAAATCGCCTGTCCTCGTGGTGAAACGCATCTTTTCATGAGTTGGTTCGCAGCCGCTCCCCCGTCCCAGCGCTGGGCCTATGCCCTGTCCGCGCTCGTTACCGCCACCGCGGTGCCGGTGCTCGCCCAGACTCCCGCTCCGGCCAAGCGCGTGCCCGCCAAAGACGCCACCGTCACCGCCTACGCCGAGGAAATCAGCGGGCGTCCGGACCGTGAACTCAAGCTGTTGGGCGACGCTGAATTGATCCGCGCGGAAACCCGCATGAAGGCCGACTCGGTCTGCTTCCAACAGGTCGAAAACGAGGTCACGGCCACCGGCAACGTCAAGATGTGGCGCTTCGACGACCAGTACAAGGGCGACGAGCTGCAGCTGAACCTCACCACCGGCAAGGGCTATGTACTGCGTCCGGAATACCGGATGGCGCTCAATAACGCCCAGGGCAAGGCCACCCGGATGGACTTCCTGAGCGAGGAAGAAGCCTATATCACCAACGGCACCTACAGCACCTGCGAAGGACCCAACCCGGACTGGTACCTGCGTTCGTCCACCTTGCGCCTTGACCAGGGCCGCGACGTCGGCGTGGCCGGCAATACGGTGGTGTACTTCAAGGGCGTGCCGATCATCGGCGCGCCGGCGCTGTCGTTTTCGCTGTCCGGCGCGCGCCGCTCCGGCTGGCTGCCGCCGACCGTCGGTTTCGGCTCCAAGGGCCGGGCCGAGGTCATGCTGCCTTACTATTTCAACATCGCGCCCAACCGCGACCTGACCGTGTATCCGCGCCTGATGCTCGACCGCGGCCTGCAGATGGGGGCGACCGGGCGTTACCTGGGCGAGTCGGGCTTGGGCGCCTACCAGGGCGAAACCCATCTTGAGCTTCTGCTCAACGACAAGATCACCAAGACCGACCGCTGGTACGTCAATACGCTGCATTCGCAGGTGCTGGCGCCCGGCTGGACCTATGGCTGGAACGTGCGCGGCGCGTCGGACAACAACTATCCGAGCGATTTTTCGCGTTCGGTGAACAACAGCGCCGAGCGCCAGCTGCTGCGCGAGCTGCGCACCGATTACTACGGCAAGTACTGGTCGCTGGCCGTGCGCGCCCAGGGCTACCAGATCCTGCAGGACCCGGCTGCGGTGAACGATCCGACCCTGCGCGTGGCGCGTCCTTACGACCGCCTGCCGGAAGCGCTGTTCCACGCCGGCCGCTACGACGTGAACGGCTTCGACTGGTCGGTGGACTCGCAGCTCACGCGTTTTTCACATCCGGACCTGGCCAGCGGCAACCGCGCCGTGCTGGTGCCGCAGGTGAGCTATCCCTTCGTGCGCCCGGGCGGATTCGTCACGCCCAAGCTGCAGCTGCATTCCAGCGCCTACCAGCTCGAACGCAGCGTAACGCCCAACGCCGACGGCAGCAGCACGGTCACCAATGCGCGCTCGTTTACCCGCAACCTGCCGACCTTCTCGGTCGACAGCGGCCTGGTATTCGAGCGCCCTGCCAAGCTGCTGGGCCGCGCCATGACCCAGACCCTGGAGCCGCGCCTGTTCTATGTGTACACGCCGTACAAGGACCAGAGCTATATCCCGAATTTCGATACCGCCGAGGCGAGCTTCAATTTCGCCCAGCTGTTCAACGAAAACCGCTTCATCGGTTCGGACCGCATTTCGGACGCCAACCAGGTCACCACCGCGCTGGTGTCGCGCTTTATCGAAGCCAGTGGCGCCGAGCGCTTGCGCCTGGCGCTGGGCCAGCGCTTCCACTTCAACGACCGCCGCGTCCAGCTGATCGGCAACGCGGTGCAGGCCGAGAGCCGTTCGGACGTTTTGCTGGCGGCCGCCGGCCGAGTCTCGGAAACCTGGAGCTTCGACAGCGCCGTCGAATACAATGCCAACGCCAGCAGCGTGGTAACCTCCAACTTCGGCATGCAGTGGAACCTGGCGCCGATGAAGGTGGTCAACGCCGAATACCGCTTCCTGCGCGACAGCTTCAAGAATATCGACGTGTCGAGCCAGTGGCCGCTGTCGGCGCGCTGGTATGGCGTGGGCCGGGTCAGCTATTCGATTCGCGACCACAAGATCCTCGAAAGCCTGGTCGGGCTGGAGTACAAGGCCGACTGCTGGGTGTTCCGCATGGGAGCCCAGCGCTTCGTGACCACCGCGCAAAATACCTCGACGCCGATCTTCTTCCAGCTTGAACTCAATGGATTGTCCAAGCTGGGCTTCGGCAGTCCGCTTGAATCGTTTTACCGCAGCATTCCCGGCTACGCCAGGGTGAACCAGAGTTCTTCCACCCGCTAAAGTCGGCGTGGCGATGTTCGATATGTTCCAATAGCCGTTTTTTCACCGCAGTTTTACCTGATACGAGTGTGTTCCAGATGATGCGTAAAGCCAGTGTGCACCAATTCAAACGCGCGGCGCTCCTGCTGACCGTGCTGATGGCCGGCCAGGCCGCGGCCCAGCAGGCCGCCCCTGCCGCCAAACCGGCCGCCGCCAAGCCGGCAGCCGCCAAGCCAAGCGGCGGCTTCCTGCCGCCCGCCGCGGCCAACGCCAACGTGATCGATTCGATCGCGGTGGTGGTCAATGACGAAGTCATTACCCGCAACGAAATCAAGGCGGCGGTCCGTACTTACGAAGCCCAGATGAAGGCGGCCAACGCGCCCATGCCGGACGCGGCCAACCTCCAGCGCCAGGTGACCGAGCGCATGATCATCAACCGCGCCCAGACCCAGCTGGCCAAGGAAATGGGCGTGCGGGTCGACGACACCATGCTCGACCGCGCCATCGGCCGCATCGCCGAGCAGCAGAAGATGAGCGTGCAGGACCTGCGCAACCAGCTCGAAAAGTCGGGCACCACCTTCGCCGCCTTCCGCGAAGAGATCCGCAACGAGATCATGATGCAGCGCCTGCGCGAGCATGAAGTCGACGCCAAGATCCAGATTACCGACGCCGAGGTCGACACCTTCCTGGTGGCCGAGCAGGCCGCAGCGGCCGAGGCGATCGAATTGAACCTGTCGCAGATCATCGTGCGCATTCCCGAAAACGCTTCGCCCGAGCAGATCGCCGCGCGCCGTGCGCGTGCCGACGAAGTCATGCGCCAGCTGCGCACCGGCGCCGACTTCGCCAAGATGGCCGCGACTTATTCGGATGCGACCGATGCGCTTAAGGGCGGCGAGATCGGCTGGCGTCCGGCCGCCGGCATCCCGCCGGTGTTCGCCGATGCGCTGGCCAAGCTGAAACCGGGCCAGGTCACCCCTATCATCAAGAGTTCGACCGGTTTTTACATCCTCAAGCTGTCCGACCGCCGCACCGCCGCCGAGAACAAGCAGAAGACCATCGTCCAGCAGACCCGCGCGCGCCACATCCTGCTCAAGGTCACGCCGACCATGACCGCCGACCAGGCCAAGAAGAAGCTGGCCGAGCTCAAGGAGCGCCTGGACAACAAGGCTGCCAAGTTCGAAGAACTGGCACGCCTGTTCTCCAACGACGGTTCGGCCAACAAAGGCGGCGACTTAGGCTGGCTGTACCCCGGCGACACCGTGCCGGAATTCGAGACCGTGATGAACAACCTCAATCCGGGTGAAGTCAGCGGCGTCATCGAAACACCGTACGGCTACCACCTGATCGAAGTGGTCGAGCGCAAGAGCGAAGACAAGACCAAGGAGCAGGCGCGCAACCTGGCACGCCAGGCCCTGCGCGAGCGCAAGCTCGAAGAAGCCACCGAAGACTGGCTGCGCCAGGTGCGCGACCGCGCCTACGTCGAATTCAGGGACGACAATTAAGCATGCGACCGGCCATCGCCATTACCACCGGCGAGCCGGCCGGGATCGGACCTGAAATCTCGATCCGCGCGGCCTGGGCCTTGCGGCGCGAAGCCAACTGCGTGCTGGTGGGCGACGCCGCCTACCTGGCGCTGACGGCCAGCCTGATCGATCCGGATATCCGCCTGGCCGCGTTGTCGGTGCAGGCGCTGCGCAACAGCGGCCTGCCGCACTTCGGCGCCGAACGCCTGGCGGTGATCGACGTGCCGCTGGGTGCCCATGTGGTGCCGGGCAAGCTCGATGCCGCCAACGGCCGCGCGGTGCTGGCCACGCTCGACCTGGCGGTGGAAGGCGTGGCGGCCGGCTGGTTCGACGCCATCGTCACCGCGCCGCTGCAAAAGAGCACCATCAACGACGCCGGCGTGGCCTTCTCGGGCCATACCGAATACCTCGCCGAAAAAACCAATACACCGCAAGTGGTGATGATGCTGGCCGGGGAGCCAGGGGGCGGTGCGCCCCCATTGCGCGTGGCGCTGGCCACCACCCACCTGCCGCTGCGCGCCGTGGCCGATGCCATTACGCCGGAGCTGCTGGCGCGCGTGATCGACATCATTCACGCTGACCTCAAGCGCAAGTTCGGCGTCACCGCGCCGCGCATCTTTGTCACTGGTTTAAATCCGCACGCCGGCGAGAACGGCTATCTTGGCCGTGAAGAGATCGATGTCATCGAACCGGCGCTGGCGGCGGCGCGCGAGCGCGGCATCGATGCGCGCGGCCCCTATCCGGCCGATACCCTGTTCCAGCCGAAGTACCTGAAGGATGCCGACTGCGTGCTGGCCATGTACCACGACCAGGGCCTGCCGGTCCTCAAGCACGCCACCTTCGGGCGTGGCATCAACATCACCCTCGGCCTGCCGCTGATCCGTACCTCGGTCGACCACGGCACCGCGCTCGACCTGGCCGCCCAAGGGCTGGGCCACGCCGACTGCTCCAGCATGGAGCACGCGATCCACAGCGCCATGCAGATGGCCGCGGCGCAGCGCATCCATAAGACACAGAAAGCATCATGAAACACGTCGCCCGCAAACGCTTCGGCCAGAATTTTTTGACCGACAAATTCGTCCTCGATAACATCATCGACGCCATCGACCCGGTGGCCGGCCAGACCATGGTCGAGATCGGGCCGGGCCTGGCGGCCATGACGGAGCTGATCCTGCGCCGCCTGCCGCACATGCATGTGGTGGAGCTGGACCGCGACCTGGTCACCCGCCTGGAGAAGAAGTTCACGCCTGGGAAGCTCACCATCCATTCGGGCGACGCGCTCAAGTTCGACTTCGGCGCCATTCCCGTGGCCGAGGGGCAGAAGCTGCGCGTGGTCGGCAACCTGCCGTATAACATATCGAGCCCGCTGCTGTTCCACCTGGCCGAGTTCGCGCACCTGATCGAAGACCAGCACTTCATGCTGCAAAAGGAAGTGGTCGAGCGCATGGTGGCCGAGCCGGGCACCAAGGCCTATGGCCGCCTGTCGGTGATGCTGCAATGGCGTTACGACATGGCGCTGCTGTTCATCGTGCCGCCGACCGCCTTCGATCCGCCGCCGCAGGTGGAGTCGGCGATTGTGCGCATGGTGCCGACCGCGCGTCCGCTGGCCTGCGATGGCGCGCGCCTGGAAGCGGTGGTGCTCAAGGCCTTCTCGCAGCGCAGGAAGGTCATTCGCAACTGCGTGGCGGGTATGTTCACTGAGCAGAACCTGATCGATGCCGGTATTGATCCTACGTTGCGGCCGGAGGCGGTGAGCCTGGAGCAGTATGTGGCGCTGGCGAATCTAAAAATTACCACTTAACTAAATTCTGTCATTCCCGCGAAGGCGGGAATGACAGCAAGACAGCAAGCAGCTAAACCTTTAACTACCAATCCGCCCACCATCGTTCTTGGTGATCACGATGGTCGCCGAACGTGGACGCTTGCCCGCACCGTAGCCGGCGTTGGTCGGCCACTGGCTGGTGTACTTGGCCGGGTCGGCGATATTGGCCAGCGAGGTATTTTCACCCGGATGCTGGATGTTGACGAACAGCGCCTTGCCGTCCGCCGTCTCGGCGATGCCGGTGATCTCGGAACCGACCGGGCCGACCAGGAAGCGCTTGAGCGTATCGGCGGTCGGCTTCTTGCCAACATACGTGTCGACCGCCAGCGTGCCGCCGCCGGTCTTATCGTAGTTGAGCTTGGTCTTGGCGCCGTCGCCTACCTTGCCAGGCACCGCCGCCAGCATCATGCAGTTGGTGACGTCGGTGTAGGCGCCATCGTCGGTCTGGATCCAGCAGATGCCGGTGCTGCGGGAAAAGGCCAGGCCGTCGGGGCTGGAGAAATCCTGGTCGGCGGTCAGGCTCGAGAGGTTGATCTTGGTGGCGTCCGCTCCGCTCTCGGCGCCGAACAGGTACACGTCCCAAGTAAAGCTGGTGGCGGCCGAGGCGCCGCTGCCTTCTTTAAAGCGGATGATGTGGCCGTTCGGGTTGCCGTTCTGGGCGCTGGTGCCCTTCATGTCGGTGTAGGCGCGCGGGTTGCCGGCGTCCGGCGCCAGCTGCGACGAGCCGGTCGGGTTGGCCGAGCGGTTCGAGTTGTTGGTCAGGGTGAAGTAGATTTCGCCATTGGTCGGGTGCACCGAGCACCATTCCGGACGGTCCATCTTGGTCGCGCCCACCGCGTCGGCGGCCAGGCGTGCATTGACCACGATGTCGGCCAGGTCGGCAAACTGATAGGTGGTGTAGGCGGCAATCAGGGGATTGGACATCGACAGTTCGATCCACTGACCGGTGCCGTCGGCATTCACCTTGGCGACATACAGCTTGCCCGAGTCGAGGTATTTGTCGCCGGTGGCGATGCGGTCGGCCGCGGTGGCGTCGGCGGCGGCCCACGGGGCGGTCGAGACGAACTTGTAGATGTATTCGTTGCGCGAGTCGTCGCCCATGTACACGGCCAGCGGCTGGCCAACGACCGGGTTGCTAAAGGCAGCGCTTTCGTGGGCATAGCGGCCGAGCGCGGTGCGCTTTTTGGCCGGCTTGGTCTTGTCGTACGGGTCGACTTCGAGAATGTAGCCCTGGCCGTTGAGCTCATTGCGGTAGTCGTCGCTGCCGTCAAGCGAGGCGCCTTTCTTGCTGAGGTCCCAGCGCGCATACTTGTCGTCGGCACCGCCGGTTTCCCAGCCGTGGCGCGAGGTGGCGCCCTGGTTGCGGCCATAGCGCTTGAGCGATACCACGCTCTTGTCGTTGCGGGCCGCGTCGTCGGCGGCGCCGCGCACGAAGTAGTTGACCCAGTTTTCTTCGCCGGACAGGTAGGTGCCCCATGGCGACTTGCCGCCGCCGCAGTTGTTCAGGGTGCCGCGCGTCTTGGTGGCCGTCGGCGAGTACTTGGTCACCAGCAGCGCGTTGCCGCGCGCCGGGCCGCCGAACTCGATGTCGGACAGCGGCGTGAGGCGGCGGTTGAAGCTCGAATCGGTGACGGTCGCCCAGCTGGTGCCGGTCTTCTTCACTTCCACTACGCTGATGCCGTGCGCGGCGACTTCCTTGTCGACTTCAGCGGCTGGACGCGGCAGGGTGGTGGTGCCGCCGTTCACATGCAGGAAGTGCGAGGACAGGACCTGGTCGGTGGTCGCTTCGTGGTTCATGGCCAGCACGCCGCGGTCCGAACTGCTCTCCAAAGGGGCGCCAGTGGCCGACAGGCCGAAATACTCCATGCCGTCGTGGTGGTCGCCGGCACGGTTCTCGAAGTCGCCGTCGGTGCCGTCGTTCTTGTAGGCGGGGGTGGCGGCGCGCAGCGGGTCGCCCAGCGCGTAAAGCACGGTGGCGGTGTAGCCGGCCGGGACGGTGACGACGTCAGCCAGGCTCTTGGGCACGGCGGTGAAGGCCAGCAACTTTTCGGTCGGCGGGGTCGGCGTCGGCACGACCGGGTCGTCGTTGCTGCCGCAGCCGGCCAGGCCCATCGAACCCATGACTGCGGAAGCCGCCGTGGCGAAGCCCCCGCGCAGCATGTTGCGGCGGCTCAGGCGGGCATTCAGTACCGTATTGAAGTGGACGTTGGGCGAGTCGTTGCAGTCAATATCATCCGGGTCGATCGATTGGCGAACCAGATCATTGGGCTTGTTCATGTGCTGAGGTGTCCTATTGGCTTGTGGTTAGAAGAGCAAGCCGAATTCTAGCCACCGCGCATGACACGCTTGTGACGGCCGGATGACAGGACGGTGACATCGCGTGCAAAGCGCACGGGCAAAAAAAAGCCCGCGTTGCGCGGGCTAAATCCAATTCTTTTCTGAGGAGATCTGGAGGAGACAAGTTCATTATGGGCATTTGATTCACATCAATCCAATTTATCTTTTCGATATCAGATATCACGCACGCGAATATTGTTTGAAGTAATCAACAAATGTCTGCGCACACCGTCCGGGCAAAAAAAAGGCCCGCACGGGGCGGGCCAAATCCAATTCCTGTTGAGGAGAGTTGGAGGAGACAGGTACAGTATGCTGCGCTACAACATATAAATCCAATTTATCTTTTCAATATGCGTTATAGAAATTTTTGATGACTTAGCCTTGGCTTCTGAAAGCAGGCGAAAAAAAAGCCCGCATGGTGCGGGCTTAATCCAATTTCCGTGCGGAGAGTTGGAGGAGACGGTTTCATTATGCTGCGCTACAGCATATACATCCAATTTATCTTTATGATACCGATCATTCTCTCCGTTGATAACATATCAAGGGCAGGTGACCGTTACGTTTTTGTCATCGTCGCCCATGACGCCAGAACCGTTCTGTACGGTACAGACCCCGCCCGCAGTCGGCTGCTTCAGCACGGTGATGCCATACGATTTACCGTATGCCACCGGGAAGTTGGCGGTGGTAGACGTATCGGTCAGGGCAAAGGTTGCGTCTGAGCCATTGTTGAGAACCAGCCCAGGTGCCGGCTTATTGAGCGTTACCACTACATTTTTTTGGTTCAAAACGCATTTCACGTAGACATCGATCGTCGACAGGCGGCCAGCCACGTCGGAGAAACTGTCGCCGCTCGAACTGGCAAGCGTGCAAGTCTGATGGTCCGGCTGATTGCCGAAGGTCACGGTGTACTTTTCACCATATTCCATCCGTTTGGTAAATTTGAAGCTTGTGGCTTTGGCCGGTATCACCATTTCCTCGCCGTTATTGATCAGCTCAAGGCCTGGGTGTTCCAGGCCGACAATCGTACCTTTCACATCAAACATGGCTGTGCTGCCACAGGCTGCCAGACCAAGCACCACGGCCAGCACAGCGATAGAACGCGATATCGAAAACTTCATAACATCTCCAGAATGAGGGGGCCGCAGCGGGCGATTATTGGCAATTGACCTGGACGCCGGCGAAATCGGTCTCGCCCATGGTGCCGGTCCCGTTGACAACCGAGCAAGTCTGGCCGTCTGGCTGATGCAGTACCGTCACGCCAAACGGCGAGCCGTCGCCGACCATGCCGGACACCGGTTTGCCAGCGCTGTCGTACTTGGTCATGGTGAAAGTTTTTTGGCCCGGAGCGATTTCTACCTGGTCCGCGCCATTGTTGAGAATGAGCTTAGGGGCGGTAAGGTTGTTGATTGTGCCGCTCAGGTTGCGCGGGATACTGGCGCAACGGATGATCACGTTCTGGATGCTGTAAGCACCACTCTTGCCCACGTTATTCTCCATCTCGCAGTGCGCGCCTTTTGGCTGCGTCTTAATCTCAATGTTAAAGCGCTGATCGGAGCTGATCAGCTGCGGGAACTGGAACAAGGTCGCGCCGGCCGGGATGGCCAGCGGGGTGCCGTTGTTGTTCGCAATGGTCAGGCCTTCCTTGGACAAGCCTTGAACCGAACCGGCAAGGTACAGGTTGCCATCGTCACCACCGCAGGCGACAAGGCTCAGTGCGCATGCGAGCGCCAGGCCCGAACGCAAAAACAGGTTTTTCATACTTTCTCCAGAAATTGGTGCTGGGGGTGGTGGGCAAGGCTGAAGCCGGCGCCGCAGACGAACAGATGGACGATATTTTAGTTCATTTGGCAACCCTACGGCTCATTAGGCTTGTATCAGCGTGTAATCGGCGCCACCACTTCCATCGCCGCGATTGTTTTTCCTTAGATGCAGAGTTATGCTCAAGCAAGCGGTTCACCAAACCGCCTCCCTTTCTAGCGCACTTTTCATTTTCATATCCAATCATGACAACGACGCGCCGCGCCTGGCCCAAGGCCATCCTGTTCGACCTCGACGATACCCTGTGGCCGATCGAGCCTGTCATCCGCCAGGCGGAACAGACTCTGCATCAATGGTTGCAAACCAACGCGCCGCGCGTAACGGAGCGTTTCACTATCGAAAACCTGCGTCAGGCACGCCTGGCCTTGCTGGCCCAGCAGCCGGAATTCCAGCTCGACCTCGGCGCGCTGCGCCGCGCCGGCCTGATCGCCGCCTTCGAAGAGGCAGGCGAGGATGCCGAGAAGGTTGAACACGCCATGGTGCAGTTTTTCGCCGCCCGTAACGCGGTGATTCCCTATGACGATGTGTTGCCCGGCCTGCTCAGGCTCAAGGGGCGGGTCCTGGTCGGCTCTATCTCGAACGGCAATGCGGACTTGCAGGCGATCGGCCTGTCGCACCACTTCAAGGTGTCGGTCGCGGCGCACCAGCTCGGCTGCGCCAAGCCGGACGCGGCCATTTTCCACGCCGCCTGCGAGCAACTCGGGGTGGCACCGGAAGACGCGGTCTATGTCGGCGACGATGTCTTGCTCGACATTAAAGGCGCCCAGGGGGCCGGTTTACGCGCGGTCTGGCTGAACCGCCACGGCAGCACCGCTCACCTGGAACACGAGGTGGTGCCGGACGCGGTGGTCGGCAATTTTGACGAATTGCTCGATTGGCTGGCACGCGAACACGATTAATCGGCAACACTGATATGGCTGAGCGGCGCGATTCCGCACGCCTTGCGCGCGAGGGTGCATAATAAGCACATCCGATTTTGCGTCTGGCTTAACGAATCATGAAACTCGAACCTCGTGCACAAACCTTGCTGAAAGCGCTGGTCGAACGGTATATCGCCGACGGCCAGCCGGTCGGCTCGCGCGCGCTGTCGAA
>CAMLFK010000016.1 GCA_946479255.1 uncultured Oxalobacteraceae bacterium | reverse complement strand
ACCTTTGCGATGGCAACGTTGCATCAATTTGAGGGGAGACCTCAGGGTCTGTCCCAGATTTCGCCAGTTTTCGATGTGAGAGAAATGCTTGTGTAAGATGGGCGGACACTGATCATTCATATCCGCCTGATGAAACTAGCGCTCAATATTGCCGGAACCCTTTTTGTCGCGCTCGGTATCCTGGGGATTTTTCTGCCCTTGCTGCCGACTACCCCTTTTTTGCTTCTGGCATCGGCCTGCTTCGCGCGCGGCTCGACGCGCATGCACAACTGGCTGCTGAGCCATGGGACCTTCGGCGAGTACCTGCGTAACTATGAGGCGGGCAGGGGCATCCCGGCCAGGGCCAAAGCCGTGGCGCTGGTGATGATGTGGACTTCCCTGGCATACGCGGCGTGGCGTTTCGAGCCGCTCTGGCTGCGGCTCACCTTGTTGCTCATCGGCGTGGGCGTGAGCACCTACCTGCTGCGCTTGCCCACTTGTGCCAGGCCGTCCGCCACGCAATAAGCCGAGCTGCGCCCGACCAGTTTCGCATGCATGGCTTCGCGCTCGGTCCCCGGGTCGATCAGGTAATCAATCTTGCCGGCGATGATGGTGGCCACCGGCAGGCCGTCGCGGAACAGGATGCGGTTGCCTGCCAGCGCGGGCACTTTGTCGCCTGGCAGCAGGGTGCCGCACAGGTTCAGCGGGTCGACCCCGGATATGCAGACCAGGCTGGCGCCGTGCTCGCGCCGCCGTACTTCGCGCAGCAGGGGGATGGCTTCGGGCAGGGCGAACTGTTCGCCCGAAAAGCCGGCGACGAAACGCCCGCCGCGGATCTCGCCGCGCGCTTCCAGACGATGGTACACCGGCAGCAGTTCGCGCCAGGATGGCAGCCAGGCCGCTTCGCGCTCAAGCAGGCGCCAGAACATCACGCCGTAGCGCTGCAACAGGGTCAGGGCGACATAGTCGAGCGTTTCGGGTGCGGTCTTTGGTTTGCGGGCCGGCTTGCCCTTATCCTCAAGCGGGGCCTCGCTTGGGCGCCGCACCAGCGCCCAGCGGCCGACTTCTTCCATGCTCGGGCCGGCACCGCGCCGCCGCTTCTTGTCGTTGCTGGCGCGTTTGTTCGCGGGCCGCAGCATGGCGCGCATGCCGGCGAAACTGTCGGCGTTCACCATCCCGGTCGAGACCAGTTCGCCCAGGGCGTTTTCCAGTTCCACCGGCAGCATGCGGGTGTCGAACCGCAGCTCGTCGAAGAACATGGCGCCTTCGCGCCGCAAGGCGTCCAGCACGCTGGCGGCGCGGCTCGATACCTCGGGCTCGCCCGTCACGGCGGGCAGCGAGTGCCATAAGGCGCTTTGGCGGCGCGGCAGCAGCGCGATCGGCGTGCTGCGCACCGGCCCGCCACTGGCCGATCGGGGAGCGCCGATCCGGGTCCAGACCACTTTGCCGGCGCGGCATAATTCATCCAGCCACAGGATCGAGTAGTCCTTCAGGCGCAGCGCCAGCAGATCGCTTTCCCAGGCGCCGGCGGCCGCCTCAAAGCCTTCCAGTTGCGCCAGTACCGGCGGCAGCGCATCCTGGCCCTGCAGCTGTGTGTCGCTTGTCAGGTGCTGCCAGTCGAACAGGAAGCGCATGAAGTCCTGGCGTTCGACCGGCTCGATCTCGCGCCGCAGCCGTTTGATGGTGTAGCGGTGGATGCGTGCGAGCAGGTGGCGTTCGCACCATTCCTCTTCCGCCACGCCGGGCGTGAAATGGCCGCGCAAGACGTAGCCTTCGCTCTCGAGCTGGGTCAGGGCGATGGCCGCTGTAGTATCAAGGATCGCCAGGTTCGCCGCGATCCGCGCCAGTGGCTGCGGGCCGAAGCCGGACAGGCGCGCGCGCATGATCTCGACCAGCGCGGCGTCGCGCGTCCACGCTTCGCCGGCGTTGCCGCGGTGGCTGGCCGGGATGCTCAAAGGGGGCGTGGCCTTGGCTTCGGGATAAGCGGCCTGCAGGCAGTCGAGCCGCTCCAGCGCGACCCAGAAGTCGGCGCCGTCGCTGCCGCGCAGGCGAGTGGCGCGGCCGCTTTCGGCCAGCTGCTCCAGCCATTCCGGCCAGCCTTCCTGCTGCAATGCTTCGGCACGCGTGATGCAGGCCAGCGCCACCAGGGCTTCCTGCACTTCGTCGCTGTTCCGGGCCTGCGGCCAGGCTTCTTCGGCCACGCCTGCGATCGCGTCAAGGTCGAGCGCGCCCATGTCGCCGGTGCTTGAGGGCTCGGTCCAGCGCCGGTTCAGCACCGCTTGGGTGCGGCGTTCTTCGAGCGGGGCGTCGTCCAGGAAGGCGTAGGGCCGGGCGTTGAGGATTTCCATGGCCAGCGGGGAGGGCGCGGGCAGGTCGCGCGCCAGCAGGCGCACCTGGCCGGCTTCCATGCGGCGCAGCAGCGCCAGCCAGCCTTCGCTGTCCATGGCCTCGTGCAGGCAGTCGTCCAGCGTCTGGTCCACCAGCGGGTGGCTGGGCAGTTCGCGTTCGCCGACCACGTTTTCCAGGCATGCCGCCTGGTCGGGGAACACCGCTGCCAGCAGGTCGTCGCTCTTCATGCGCTGCAGCTGGGGCGCGACCCGGCGCCCGCCGGTAAAGCGCGGCAGGGCCAGCGCGGTGGTGGCGTTCCAGCGCCAGCGTACATTGAACAGGGGGGCGTCGAGCAGGGCCTGGACCAGGATATGCTCGGCGCTGGCCGCGCGCAGGTAGCGCCATACTTCGTCGAGCGGGAAGCTGTGGCCGGCCGACAGCGAGATGATGATGGCGTCTTCTGTGGCGGCGGCCTGCAGTTCGAAGTTGAAGGTGCGGCAGAAGCGTTTGCGCAAGGCCAGCCCCCAGGCGCGGTTGATGCGGCTGCCGAAAGGCGTGTGCAGCACCAGCTGCATGCCGCCGGATTCGTCGAAGAAGCGTTCCATGATGAGCGTGTCCTGGGTCGGCAGGGCGCCCAGCGCGCTGCGCGAGCGCGCCAGGTAGTCGACGATCTGGCGCGCCGCTTCGTCGTTCAGGCCGAGGTGCTCGTCCAGCCAGTCCACAGCGCCGTCGAGGCCCGCGGGTTCGCCCAGCAGGCGGTCGATCTCGCCGCGCAGCCGTGCCACGCCGGCCGACAGCTCGTCGCTGCGCCCCGGTGCTTCGCCCAGCCAGAAGGGGATGTTGGGCGCGGCGCCATGCGCATCTTCGACCCGTACCTTGCCTGCTTCGATTCTCAAGATGCGGTAAGAGGTGTTCCCGAGCTGGAAAACGTCGCCGGCCAGGCTTTCGACGGCGAAGTCTTCGTTGACGGTGCCGATCGACTGGCCCTGTGGTTCGAGCAGCACCGCGTAGTCGGCATTGTCGGGAATCGTGCCTCCCGAGGTGACGGCGGCCAGCTTGCCGCCGCGCCGCCCGCGCAGCGTGCCGGTGGCGGCATCGCGGTGCACATAGGAGCCGCGCACGCCGTTGCGCGTGGTGTAGCCCTCGGCCAGCATGCGCAGGATGGCGTCGTAGCGGGCGCGTTCCAGCTGCGCATAGGGATGGGCGCGGCGCACCAGCGCGAACAGCTCGTCCTCGCTCCATTCGCGGCTGGCTGCTTCGGCCACGATCTGCTGGGCCAGCACGTCGAGCGGCGCGGGCGGGATGCGCAGGGCATCGAGTTCGCCGCGGCGCACGCAGTCGAGCAGCGCGGCGCATTCGATCAGGTCGTCGCGCGAAGTGGGGAACAGCCGCCCCTTGGGCATGCCGCCCACGTGGTGGCCGGAGCGTCCGACCCGCTGCAGCAGCGAGGCGATATTGCGCGGCGATCCAACCTGGCACACCAGGTCGATGTCGCCGATGTCGATGCCCAGCTCCAGCGAGGCGGTGGCGATCAGCACCTGCAAGTCGCCGGTCTTGAGGCGCTGTTCGGCGGCCAGGCGGAATTCCTTGGCCAGGCTGCCGTGGTGGGCCGCCACGTGCTGCGCGCCGAGCCGGTCGCCCAGGTGGCGCGCCAGGCGCTCGGCCATGCGGCGTGTATTGACGAAAATGAGCGTGGTCCGGTGCAGCACCACCAGTTCGGCCATGCGGTCGTACACACGCTCCCACACCTCGTTGGGCATGACCGCCTCCAAGGGGACTGGCGGCAGTTCCAGCCCGAGGTCGCGCGCGCGCACATGGCCCACGTCGACCACGGCGCAGCCACCCCCGGCGCCGACCAGAAAGTCCGCCACCAGCGACAGGGGCTTCTGGGTGGCGGACAGGCCGATCCGCACCGGCGGGCGGGCGCACAGGGCGTCGAGCCGCTCCAGGCTGAGCGCCAGGTGGCTGCCGCGCTTGCTGCCGGCCACCGCGTGGATCTCGTCGACGATCACGGTGCGCACGCTGGCCAGCATGGCGCGCCCACTGTCGGAGCCAAGCAGTACATACAGCGATTCGGGGGTGGTGACGAGGATATGGGCGGGGCGCTTGCGCATGGCATTGCGCTCGGCGGTGGTGGTGTCGCCGGTGCGCACGGCGGTGCGGATACCGTGCGGGGGCAGGCCCATGGCCGCAAGCTGAGCGCCGATCCCTTCCAGTGGCAGCTGCAGGTTGAGGCGGATGTCGTTCGACAGCGCCTTGAGGGGAGACACGTACAGCACCTGGGTTTCATCCGGCAGCGGAGCATCCGCGCTTTCGACCACCAGCGCGTCGATGGCGGCCAAAAAAGCGGTCAGGGTCTTGCCCGAGCCGGTCGGTGCGGCTACCAAGGTGGGGCGCCCGGCCTGGATCAGCGGCCAGGCGCGCAACTGCGCCTCGGTCGCGGCCGGGAAGGCCGCGCCGAACCAGGCCGCCACCGCCGGGTGGAAGGCTTGCCAGATGCTGTCTGTGAGGGCGCGCTGGTTCATCAATGTAGAGTAGGACTGGCCATTTTCAGGGGTTCATTGTAGCCAACTGCACAATTCAGCCAGTTCCTCCACGACTTGCCAGCGCGCACGCAGTATCGCTCAAGCTGTTGATCGTTTGCACGCCTTGCAGGCGCCACCGTGTGGCGAATATGCAATGCTACGCCCTGCTGTGTCTACAGATGGCGGGTTTCGGCCGGGACGTTCCACCAGGCGTTGTTCAGGCCATCCGTATACTGGACCGGGGCGTCGATCAGTTCCTGCGGCGTGACGTCATCGAGCGACATGACCTCGATGGAAACAAAGGCGCCGCCGATTTCCTCCACGTAGCCGTCGGAGAAAGTCCTGACGCCGCAGTGCTTGCAGAAACGCCAGTGGCCTTGCTTCGAATTGAACTGGTAGTCGCCGGTGGCATCGGCGCCTTTCAGCAGGCGGAACGCCTCCGGTTTGATCGAGACGGCCCAGTGGCGCGTCTTGCTGCACATCGAGCAGTTGCACTTGCCGGTTCCCTTGCTGAGGTCGATGTCGGCTTCGAACTGGACTGCGCCGCAGTGGCAGCTGCCGTGGTAGGTCTTGATCATTTTTGCGCTCCGTGGTGGGTTGACAGAAGCGACAGCATAAATCGCAATCAGGACAAATTCCGCCCTGTATTGTAGGTTTTTTATAAATACTTCCGCGCACATCCCTGACGCGCATGTCCCTGATTGTTTGCTGTCTAATTTGGAGGTTGGAGGGGGCCATCGACCAGCCGCTGCGCTACCGGCCCGAGGGCCGACGAGCTGCTGGGGCCACGAGGACGCATCCAGGTCGCCGCCATCGCGTATGTGGTGGTGGGGCTGATGGGGGTGACGCTCGACAGCGGCTTGCTAAGTGTTTGCTAAGTGTCCCTGACTATCATGGCTGGGTTCGTTTTTACCATGATATGAAAAGGGGACCGTGTGGCCCGATCCAAGGACACGGCGCAGCGCCGCGCATGCGCGATCGTGCTGCTGGCCGCCGGTGCGCTTCCGGCGTATGCGAAGCCGGTATCGCGTGACGTCGCCGCCAGTTTCCAGACTCTGGCGCGCCAGAATCCCTGGACCTGTGCGGTTCAGGAAGTGGCGGTCGACCGCGTGGCGGGCTGGATCGCCGCGCCATCGGCCTGCGCGTGGCAGAACCGCCTGCGCATGCGGCGCTGGGAAGGTGCCGGCGGAGCCCAGCCGAACCTGTGCCTGAGCGCGCAGGCGCATTGGTGGGCCTGGATGCAGGTGCGCGGCAGCGCGGCTGCCAGTCCGCGCGTGTGGCAGAGAACCTGGACATCGCAGTACATTGAAGACCAGGCCGGCGCGGAACGGCGCGTGGTGCTGGTCCAGCGCGGTGCGGACGGCCAATGGAGCGGCACCGAATGGCGCTGGAATCCATCGCCGCGCGCGGCCACCCGGCGCTGGCAGGAGGGCCGCTGGAATCTGTTGACTGCGCACGTCCGGGGGCTCGCGCAAGCCGCGCCCGGCGCGGCCGGCCCGGGTGCGGCGCGCATGCTGCGCGCGGCACTTGAAAATAATATCGGCGCCCGTCCCGGTGAAGCCGGCCAGGATGTCTGGCAATGGCAGGCCGACAGCCTGTGCCTGACGGTCGATGCGCTTGCGCTGGGCGCGCAGCAGCTGCACCTGGCATGGTCGGTCGACGACAGCCGCCATGAGCAGCGCGCCGCAATGCAACTGCAGCTGGCGCGGCGCAATCCCAAGGCCAGCTGGATCACGCCATTCAGCATGATGGCGCCGATGGCGGGCCGCAAGACCGGCGCCAAATTCTTTGCCACCTGGGTGGAAGACGCGCAGGTCAAGGGTCAGCTGTGGATTCCCACCAAGAGCGGCGGCCCGCTCGTGCGGATACGTATCACCACGCCTGTGGCGCTGCCGCCGCCCGCCGGCGGCCAGCAGGCCGACACGCCCAGGACAAGCCAGGTCACCCAGGCCAGCGAGACCATCGAACGCGAACTGACCCGCCTGGCCACGCGCTGGAGCCAGAATTATGAGTGACGATCCAGCTGAACTGCCGCTGTGGCTGCTCTCGCCTCTGGCCGTGGTCGGCGCCGGCCTGCTGCTGTCGCAGGTGTTCGGCCTGCTGCTGCAGGCGCGCGGATTGCCCAAGCTGTACGGCGCCGTCATCGCCGGCCTGATGCTCGGCGTGAGCGGGCTTGGCATGGTGGATGCCGCGCTGCTGGGCCAGTTCCAGGAGCTGTTCAATGCAGCCGCCGCGCTGGTGTTGTTCGACGTGGGCCGGCGCATGGACCTGGCCTGGCTGTGGCGCAGCGGACGCCAGGGCGGCTCGCTGCTGGCCGGCTGCCTGTTACGCGGAGCCGGTGCGCTGCTGGTCCTGGCGGCGTGCGGGCTGTCCTGGGGCGAGGCCGCGTTCATCGCCGCCATCCTGGTGGCGGTCAACCCGGTGGTGTTTTCGTCGATGGTGTCGGACTCGAACGCCAGCGGGGTGGCCACTTACGCAGCCGGCAATACGGTCGGGATCAGCAACCTGGTAGCCCTGCTGGCCTTGTCGGTGTCGCTGGCCTGGATGCGCAGCCATGGCGTGGCCGCCGAAGATGGATTTGGCGCCGAGCTGATGCGCCAGGGCGGCAAGCTGGTGATGGGTGCGCTGATCGCGCTCCTGTGCTACGGCCTGTACGCGCTGGCGTCGCGCCTGTGCCGCGCGCAGGCGGGGCTGCGTCCCGGCCTGCTGCTGGCGGCTTTGATGATGGACCTGGGCCTGTGTTCGGTCAGCTCGTCCAGTGCGCTGCTGTCGCTGCTCTTGATGGGACTATTGCTGCGCAATGCAGAGACGCGCGAGAACGTGTTCCAGGCCCAGATCAAGACCGGCCAGGACATCGGCTATGCGCTGCTGTTCATGATGTCGGCGGCGCTGGTGGAAGTACAGCAGCTGCTGAACTGGTGGTCGCTGGCGGCGGCCGTGCTGGTGTTCGCACTGCGCATCGGGCTCACGCGTGCCGCGCTGGCCGGTAGCGGCGCCTGGAGCCGGCGCAAGAAGCACGCGATCGCACTGTCCTTGTGCTCACTGGTCAGCTTCGGTTCGCTGGTGGTGGACACGTCGATCGATGCCAGCGCATTCATGAGCGTGCCGGCCGCCAGTGTGATGGCGGCGCTGCTGGCCCTGAACGTGCTGCTCGGGCCCGGCCTGACCTGGTGGGGCCTGAAACTGGCCGCGGAGACCCATGAAGGAGATGAACATGGCTGAAAGTATGGCTGAAATCGTGGACCGGGAAGGAGCGCAGGCGCTGGCGGTGGCCGGCAAGGGACCGGCCTTCCTGCCGCCGTTCAACTGCTCGCGCATGGGCACGATGGGCATCGAACTGGAACTGATGGTGCTCGACCGGCTCACCTATGACCTGCTGCCGGCGGCACCGGATATCCTGCGCCTGCTCGACATGCAGGACAAGCGCTGGGTGGCGACGCCGGAAATCACCACCTCGATGCTGGAAGTGGCGACCTCGATCCTGGATGGTTACGAGGCCGCTGCCGACGAAATCGAGGAGATCCGCGCCAGCGTACAGCGCGCCGCCTTCCAGGTGGGTGCGGCGGTGTCGGGCGGGGGCGCCCACCCGTTCCAGAAGTGGAACGAGCAGCGCATATATCCCAAGGAGCGCTACCGCGAATCGGCCCGCAAGTTCGGCTACCTGGCCAAGATGTTTACCGTGTTCGGCATGCATGTGCACATCGGCGTGCCGGACGCCGACGAAGCGATCCGGGTGTGCGCCTGGCTGACCCAGCGCGCGCCGCTGTTCATCGCGCTGTCCGCCAATTCGCCGTGCTGGCAGGGCGAGGATTCGGGTTTTTGCAGCGCCCGCAGCAATGTGGTGGGGGCTTTCCCCATGAGCGGCATCATGCCTTCGCATATACGCAGCTGGGACAGTTTCGCCAGTCACTTCGCGCAACTGGCCGGGCATGGCATCGTCAACAGCATCAAGGACTTCTACTGGGACGTGCGGCCCAAGCCCGAATACGGCACGGTCGAGCTGCGCGTGCTCGATACGCCCCTGCATCCGGCCTACGCGGCGGCGCTGGCGGCGTATGCGCGCGAGCTATGCGTCGAGGTGATGGCCAATCCCGGACAGTGGCCCGGCGGCGATTCGCGCGAGCTCTATACGTGGAACCGGTTTAATGCGGCGCGCGACGGGGTTGCGGCCGCATGGATCGACCCCTGCAGCGGCGTGGCGCGCCCAGTGCGCGAGGTGGTGATGATGGACCTGGAACGCCTTGCCGCGCGCTCGGCGGATCCGGGCTTTGGCAAGGCATGTGAGATGATCGGTGAATTGATGATGGACGGTGGGCAGGCACGATGGTTGACCGCACAGATGGCGGCGGGAGCCGGCATGAATGATTTGTCGCGGGTGGCAAGCGAGATGTTCGAACAGGCACTGCCGCCGGCGCGGCCGGGAGTGGTGCGCCCATGAGGGTATTGCTGGTGGAGGATGATCCGATGATCGGCAGCGTGGTGCAGCAGGGACTGCGCGACGCCAGCTACGCGGTCGACTGGGTGCGCGACGGCCAGGCGGCGCTGGCCACGCTGGAGACGCTCAGCTACGGCCTGGTGCTGCTTGACCTGGGACTGCCGCGCACCGACGGCATGCAAGTGCTGCGCATCCTGCGCGGGGCGAACAACGATGTGCCGATCGTGGTACTGACCGCGCGCGACGCCACCGAGGACCGGGTCGCGGGGCTCGACGCCGGCGCCGACGATTACCTGGTCAAGCCCTTCGAAATGAGCGAGCTGATGGCGCGCATGCGGGCGGTCACGCGGCGCAAGGAAAGCAGCGCCGGCCCCAGCTTGTCGAACGGAGTGATCACGCTCGACCCGGCCACCCACGAAGCCTTGCGCGGCGAGGCGGTGGTGCGCCTGACGGCGCGCGAGTTTTCGCTGCTGCAGGCGCTGCTGCTGCGCCCCGGTGCCATCCTGTCGCGCAGCGAGCTGGAACACCGACTGTATGGCTGGAACGAGGAAGTCGAGAGCAATGCGGTCGAGTTCCTCATTCATTCGCTGCGCAAGAAGCTCGGCAGCGACAGTATCAAGAACGTGCGAGGTGTGGGATGGATGGTTCCGAAGGCGCCCTAGCGCATTCGCTGAGGTTTCGCCTGTCGCTGTGGCTGTCGGTGGCGATTGTGCTCATTGCCGCCGTCGCCGGCACCTTCGCCTTCGTGGCCGCGCTCGACGAGGCGCACCGCCTGCAGGACAACCAGCTGCAGCAGACCGGCTACCTGATCAGCCGCCTGGATGCGGTGCCGGCATCGCCGATGGCGCGCGAAAAGGCCGGCGACGTCGACTTCGATGCGCGCGTGGTGGTGCGCTTCCTGCCTTGGGCCGGCGCCTATGCGCAGCCCGAGCGGATTCGCCCGCCGAACTTTTCGCCGCTGCTGAAAGATGGGCTGCAGACCGTCACGGTGGGGCACGAGCATTGGCGGGTGTTCGTCAAGTCCAGGCCCAACGGGGTGCGGGTGGCGGTCGGCCAGCAGACCCGCGTGCGCGATGCGGCGGCGCGGGTGAGCGCCTTGCGCACGGTGGCGCCGATTCTGTTCCTGGTGCCGCTGCTGCTGGTGCTGGTGGGCGTGGTGGTGCGCCAGATGCTTATCCCCTTCACCACGCTGGCGGCCGGCCTGGAGCGCCGCGGCGAGGGCGATCTGGGTGACTTGAGCGAAGCCGGGCTGCCTTCCGAAGCGTGGCCCTTCGTGCGCGAAATTAACCAGCTGCTGGGGCGCATGGGCCGCTCGATGGCGCTGCAACGGCGCTTCATCGCCGACGCCGCCCATGAGCTGCGCTCGCCGCTGACGGCCATGTCGCTGCAGGCCGAACGGCTGGCGGCCGCACCCATGCCCGATGAAGCGCGCAGCCGCCTGCAGGCCCTCATTCAAGGGCTCAAGCGCACCCGTGTTTTGCTCGACCAGCTGCTGACCCTGGCGCGCATGCAGGAGCCGGCCAGCGCTGCGCAGGAAAGCGTGGCGCTCGAACCGGTGATCCGCGAGCTGCTGGAAGACCTGGTGCCGCTGGCCGAGGAAAAGCAGATCGACCTGGGCGTGCTGGGCGCGGTGAGCGCGCGCGTACAAGCCAAGCCGGTGGACTTGAAGATCCTGCTCAAGAACCTGGTCGACAATGCGATCCGCTACACGCCGCCGGGCGGGCGCATCGACATCGCGGTCGAGCAGCGCGGCGCGCTGGTGGCCCTGCAGGTCAACGACACCGGGCCAGGGATTCCGCTTGACGAGCTTGAGCGGGTGTTCGACCCGTTCTACCGCGTGCTCGGTAACGGTGAGATCGGCTCGGGGCTGGGATTGGCGATCACCCGCACAGTGGCCGCCGGCATCGGTGCGGTCATCGAACTCCGGAATGCCGTGCCGCCGGCCACTGGCTTACATGCGCTGGTGACATTTCAGGCCGCGCCCGCTCCTGACTGATCATTTTTCTCCAGCTCAAGAAGGTCTTCCATGCATTCGGGAATGGCCACTGGCCGCAGTCAAAGGTCGCTCCGCTAGCGCTTGTGTTTCAACGGACGAGTTCGTACGCTCGATTGATCAGTTATCAATCTGAACGGAGACGACCATGAAGCCGCGCGGCATGATTTTGCTGTTTACATTCCTGATGTTCATCGGCGCGGCTGCCCAGCCAGGGGCGCCGCCGCAATACCTGACCCAGCCCGGCACGCGCGAGTTGCCGCCGCGCTACCAGCCGCCGCCGGGGCCGAACGCCAAAGCCCGCCTGGCTTACTGGAACGAGATCGCGCTGTGCGCCGACGCGCTCGACCATACGCCGGCCATTACGGCTCTCAATCCCGGCAGCCCCGACCAGCTCGGCCCGGCTCGTTCCAGCCGGGCCCTGGCGATCGTCCACCTGGCCGTCTTCGACGGGATCAATGCCATCTACCGGCGCTATCCTTCCTACAGCGGCCCGTTGGCGGCATTCGACGATACCCTAAGCGACGCCGTCATCGCCCAGGCAGCCCACGACACCCTGGCCACGCTGTACCCGCGCCAGCGCGCCCGGCTGGATGATCTGCTGCGCGCGGATCTGGCACGCCTGCCGGCCGGGCGCGCCAAGCTCAACGGGGTCGAGCTGGGCAAACGCGCCGCATCGGCCATCCTGGCGCTGCGCGCCAACGATGGCACTTACTATGCCGAGGCGCTGGTGGGCCAGGATTATTTTCCCGCCAGCGGGCCGGGTGTCTGGCGTCCCGACCCCGTCAGCCGCAGCCGCATCGCGCTGGGCGCGTACTGGCGCAGGGTGCGTCCCTTCGTGATCATATCGCCCGCGCAGTTCCGCGCACCCCCTCCGCCGGCGCTCACCAGCGATGCTTACGCCAGGGCCTTCAATGAAGTCAGGCAGCTGGGTGGCGACGGCATCACCACGCCCACGCAGCGCAGCGCCGCGCAGACCGCGGTGGGCATCTTCTGGTCGTACGACGGCAGCGCCTGGATCGGTACGCCGCCGCGTTTGTACAATCAGATCGCCGTGCAACTGGCCATGCCGCGTGCCGGCGACGCGCTCGAACTGGCGCGCGCACTAGCCCTGGTCAACGCGGCCATGGCCGATGCCGCCATCGCAGTCTGGGACAGCAAGTACGCCTACGACTTCTGGCGTCCCGTCACCGCCATCCGCGAGGGCGGCGACGGCAATTTCGCCACCCGGAGCGATCCGGGATGGACGCCGCTTGGCAGCCAGGCCAGCAACCTGACCGGACCCGATTTCACGCCGCCGTTTCCAGCGTATGTGTCCGGCCATTCCGGACTGGGCAGTGCGATGTTCCAGATGCTGCGCAGGCTGTATGGCGATGGGCTCGCCTTTACCTTCGTGTCCGATGAACTCAATGGCATCACGCGCGACAACGACGGGACGGTGCGGCCGCGCATGCCGCGTGGTTTCCAGTCGCTGTCGCAGGCCGAATATGAAAATGGCCAGAGCCGCATCTACCTTGGAGTTCATTGGCAGTTCGACCGCAGCGCGGGGATGGTGATGGGACGCGGTGTTGCCGATGAGGTGTTCCGGCGGGGACTGGTGCGGCCAGCGAGGTAGCTCTTACCACTAGCCGCAAAACCGTCATTCATGGACAAGGCCAAGGAGGCGGGGCGTAATTGCTGCGCGCCGCTGTGCTGTGCGGCATGGCAGCCACCGCCAGCAGCACGTGCGCGCCCAGCAGGCGGCCATCGCCATGTGCGCGGCGCAGTTTGGGCAGGGCATGCACCAGCGCCTTGCCCGAGGCGGCGGCGTCGAACAGCTTGGGCGGCGGTGTGTTCAGCGCAGTTTCGGCATCGGCCGCGATCCCAATCCCGGCCAGCGCGCCCTGGCGGACGGCCGCAATGGCCGCCTTCACGCCGGCCGGCGTCGCGCCGAATCGTCTTCCAGCGCCGCCATGCGTGCCAGCCGTTCGGCTTCCAGGCTGAGGGCGTTAATGGTGCGCACGTCGTACAGCATGTTCTTGATCGCTTTGAGCATGTTAGTTTTCCTTCGCGTCCGGACCGGATGCGGCCACCATGGCCGCGTGCTTCTTGTGAGCCGCCTGCCGGGACACGCCCAGCGCTTCGGCGATCTGCGCCCAGCTCCATCCCTGCGCGACGGCCTTGCGCACCGCCTTGCGTTCCAGCTGATCGGCCAGCAGCCGCAGCGCCAGGACCGCGGCCAGGGCGTCGCCCGGTTCCTCGGGCAGTTCGATGTGATGGAGTGGCGTCATTCGTCAACTTTAGTTGACGGCCCCGCTTTTGTCAACATGGGTTGACATGCTGATCGAATGGGCACAGCCGTATTTTCATGTTCTAATTGCATTTTTAACCCGCTTGCAAACTTAATCATGAAGAAACTAACGATGTTGCTGGCGGCTGCCGCCACGCTTGCCTCTGCCTTCGCCCAAGCCGCCCCGACCAGCGTGCAGATCAGTTTTGTGGATGAACAGGGTGTCGCCAAGCCGCTCGGCACGGTGGAGATCAGCGAATCGGCCTATGGGCTGGTGTTCACGCCGTCGCTGGCCGGTCTGCCGGCCGGCTTGCACGGTTTTCACGTGCATGAAAACCCCAGCTGCGCGGCGATGGAAAAGGATGGCAAAAAGGTGCCGGCACAGGCAGCTGGCGGCCACCTCGACCCGGCCGGATCCAAGCAGCATGGTGCCCCATGGGGCAATGGTCACGTGGGCGATCTGCCTGGGCTGTATGTGGATGCGGCGGGCAACGCCAGCAATCCCGTGCTGGCGCCGCGCCTCAAGCTCGCTGATGTGAAGATGCGCGCCTTGATGATCCATGCGGGCGGCGACAACCATGCGGACCATCCGGCCGCGCTGGGCGGCGGCGGGGCACGCATTGCTTGTGGTGTCATTCAGTAAGCGCCAACATCTGGCAGGGTATTGCCTGGCCGGTAACTTAGACGGGCCGGCCGGGGCGGCCCTTCCGATTTTGCACAAAGTCATTGAGGTCGTCGGCGATCGGTACGCTGGCGAGGGCCATCAGCACCAGCGCCAGGGGCACGGTTGATGCGTAGCCGAAGTGCCTGAATCCCAGGGCGCCAATCATGCCCCCGACGAAGAACATCAGCGCCAGCAGGCTCAATACCATGAGGCGAGGCCGGTCTGCCTCCACCTTTGGCAGCGTCGCCGCGGATGCGCTGTTCCAATAACACAGCTTCCCGATTTCGATACCAATATCGGTGACGATGCCCGTGATGTGCGTTGTGCGGATTTCGGCATCGGACAGCTTGGTGATGAGCGCATTCTGCAGCCCCATGATGAAGCTTAGCAGCATGACGGTGACGGAAACAAAGATCGCTTCGATGTCGGCCAGGGCGGCCCCGAGGAGCCCGAAACAAAACAACAACCCGGCTTCGACAAGAAGGGGAAATGCGTACTGGCTGTGCCTGTTGCGCCGTCGAGAGTAGTTCACCATCACTGCGGAACATGCCGCACCGGCGACAAAGGCGAGCAGTGTACCGACGCCGGCCAGCGCAAGCTCAAAGGCGCCGATAGCGACATGATCGGCCATCGTCGAGACGATGCCGGTCATGTGCGAGGTGTATTGTTGGATTGCCAGAAAGCCGCCCGCATTGATGGCTCCCGCAACAAATGCCAGGGCCAGTCCGAGCTGCCTGTTCGCGTCTCTGGTTCGGTGCTTTCCCGTCAGTTTTCTTGCAAAGTTGATTGGCATTGAGCTTGTTCTTGGAGAGCCGTTTGAACCGTTGGGCGGTGCAATGCAATCTATTACGCCTGGCTGGCCGTGTCAATACGAGGCTCAGCCGGCGGGGCCTAGACGGGCAGTATCCCCCTCGACCACACTGGCCGAAAATACCCGGTGTTCGGGCGGGCGGGCGGCGTCGCGGATCAGGCCGACCAGCACATCGGCCGCCGCAATGCTCATGCTCGTCATCGGCTGGCGCAAGGTGGTCAGCTTGTAACTGAGCCAGGCGGACGGCGCGATGCCATCGAAGCCGGCGATCGATAGCTGGCGCGGCACCTCCAGTTTCATTTCAATGCGGGCGGTGTCGAGGCAGCCGATCGCCATCACGTCGTTGCCGCAGATGACGGCGTCGGGCAGGCCGTCCGAGCGCCGCGCGATTTCCCGCATGCCGTGGCCGCCGCTGGCGTAGTCGAAGCTGCCGTTGACCACCAGCGGCGCCTTCAGTCCGATTTCGGCCAGGCGCTCGCTGACCGCGCGCCGGCGTTCGATGGCGATGCTTGAATCAAGCGGGCCGTCGATCATGGCGAAGCGCTTGTGGCCGGCCGCGGCCAGGCGCGAGACCAGCACGCGCGCCGCTTCCCGCTGGTCGCAGGCGATGCTGTTGACGTCCGCTTCGCGCGGACCGCGGTTGAACAGCACGAAGGGAACCTGGCGGCGTTCGAATTCGGCGCGCTGGGCGGCGCCGAGGGGAGCGGCGACGACGGCGCCGTCGACCTGGTGCTGCCAGACTTCGGTCAGGGTGTGGTCGATGTCGCTGCCCAAAGCCAGGCTGAATAGCAGGATGCGGATGCCGTGCCGGCCGAATTCACGCGCCAGTTCGCTCAGCACTTCCGGGTAATGCAGTGTCACCTCGCTGGAGATCAGCACCGCCACCAGGTTGGAGCGGCGCGTGATCAGGCTGCGCGCCGCCGCGTTGGGGGTGTAGTCCAGATCCCGGGCCGCCTTCATGACGCGCGCGTGGGTTGCCTTCGACACGCTGGCGCCCTGCTGGAAGCAGCGCGATACCGCCGATTGCGACACCCCGGCCGCCAACGCGACGTCGTAGGAGGTGACGCGGCGCTGTGCAAGGCGGATCTGGGCCTTGAGCTCGGCGATCGTGGCTTCGTGGATGGGCAGGCGGTCGTTCATGCGTGCGGGCGGCTTGGTTCAGGGTGAATGGCATCTTCAAGTCTAGCAAGGTGACTTACTTGGTAGCAATAGGTTTCTATTGAGAAATATCAGGCTGCACTAGAATAGTGCGGGATTGTTGCAAAGGCCCACAGAAAACGCTGCCGATGGCGAACTGATCGCTAGGGGAATCTGCTAAAATACCGCCCCTTACTCTGAAGGGTCCCATGGCAAACGCTTGCGGCATTGATTTCGGCACCTCCAATTCCACCGTCGGCGTGGTGCGTCCTGGACACAAGGCGCTGCTGACGCTCGAGGATGGCAAGCCAACCTTACCATCGGTGGTGTTCTTCAATGCCGACGATGACGAGGTCAGCTATGGCCGCGCCGCGCTGGCCGGCTACCTGGCCGGCTACGACGGCCGCCTGATGCGCTCCCTCAAAAGCCTGCTCGGCACCAGCTTGATCGACGGCCAGACCGAGGTGGCCGGGCGCTCGCTGCCGTTTCGCATGCTGCTGTCGCACTTTATCGGCGAGGTCAAGCGCCGCGCCGAGCGCGAGGCCGGCCAAGGCTTCGAGTCGGCGGTGTTCGGGCGGCCGGTGTTTTTCATCGACGACAGCGCCGGCGCCGACCAGCAGGCCGAGGATACCCTGGCCGAGATCGCCCATTCGGTCGGCTTCAAGCATGTGGCCTTCCAGTACGAGCCGATCGCCGCCGCCTTCGATTATGAATCGCAGATCGACCGCGAGGAACTGGTGCTGGTGGCCGACATCGGCGGCGGCACCTCGGACTTTTCGCTGGTGCGCCTGTCGCCCGAGCGCGCCAGGCGCAGCGAGCGGCGCGACGATATCCTGGCCACCGGCGGCGTGCACATCGGCGGCACCGACTTCGATAAATACCTGAGCCTGTCGTCGGTGATGCCGCTGCTGGGCTACCAGACGCTGCTCAATAACGATACGGCGATCCCGTCCAGCTACTACTTCAACCTGGCGACCTGGCACACGATCAACCTGGCCTACACCAAGAAGGTGCAGACCCAGCTGGCCGACATCGTGCGCGACGCGCGCGAGCCGGACAAGCTCTCCCGCCTCCAGCGCCTGATCGACGATCGCGCCGGCCACTGGCTGGCGATGAAAGTGGAAGAGGGCAAGATCGGCCTGTCCGACAGCGCCAATGTCGGCCTGGAGCTGGACCGGCTGTCGCCGCCCTGCGCGCTGACGGTCACGCGCGAGCGCTTCGACGACGCCATCGGCCATCTGGTCGATGCGGTCGACAAGACGGTGGAAAAGCTGCTCGTTGACGCGGGCGTGACGGCGGCGCAGGTCGATACCGTGTTCTTTACCGGCGGTTCGAGCGGCGTGCGCCTGCTGCGCGAGCGCATCGGCGCCTTGCTGCCGGCCGCGCGCAAGGTCGAGGGCGACCTGTTCGGCAGCATCGGCGCCGGCCTTGCGCTCGACGCCGTGCGCAAGTTCGGTTAAGGAGGCGCCTGGCCATGTTCGACAAACCCATCGTCATGCTCGACTTCGAAACCACCGGACTGTCGCCGGTGATGGGCGACCGCATCACCGAAGTGGCGGCGCTGCGCATCGTGGACGGCCGCGTCACCGAGCGCTACGTCAGCCTGGTCAACTGCAATACGCGTATTCCATCCTTCATCACCCAGCTGACCGGCATCAGCCAGGCCATGGTCGACGCGGCCCCACCGGTATCGACGGTGGTGCCGGAACTGCTGGACTTCATCGGCGGCGATACCTTGTCGGCCCATAACGCCAGCTTCGACGAGAAATTCCTCAAGGCCGAGGCCGAACGCCTGGGGCGCAGCTGCGGCCACGTGGGGCTGGTGTGCTCGCTCAAGCTGTCGCGCCGGATTTTCCCCGGCATGAGCAGCTACAAGCTGGGCATGCTCTCAAACCAGCTGGGCATCCAGTTCCGCAGCGCCGCCCACCGGGCCGAGTCCGACGCCGAAGTGGCCGCCGAAGTGCTGGTGCATATCGGCCGTCATCTCGGCCGGCGCTATGGCCTGGGCGCGGTCGAGCCGCAGTTGCTGGTGGCGGTGAACAAGGTCAGTGCCGCCAAAGTGCCGGCCTACCTGGAAAAGTATGCCCAGGGCCGTGCGGCCGCACAGGCTTGACACGGGTTTGCGGGCTTTAGTCTTCTAGCATTACAATATTGCACTTATGCGTCGCCAGTCCATCATCCGGATATTGCTGTCCTTGCTTTTGCTGCTGTCGCAGCAGATGGCGATGGCGCACGCGTTCACCCACGTGACGGCGGCGTTGAGTTGGTCGCAGCAGCATCAGGCTGGCGCCGATGACGCCGACAGCGAACTGTCGCAGGCCCTGGCCCAGCACCAGAGCTGCAAGCAGTGTCTCGCCTTCGCCCAGCTGATTGGTGCGGCTTGCTCTCATTCGGCATCGTTTGCCGCTCCCGAGCTGGTGGCCGTCGCGGCGGCCATGGCGATTACCGAACTGCGTTGCCTGCGCACCGACTGCGCCTTCCAGCCGCGCGCCCCGCCTCAAGCCTGACAGGCTCATTTCTCTAATCTGGTTTGGAATGCGACCGGCGCTTAGGTAGCGCACGGCGCGCCATTCCGCTTGTCATCTGCAATTGCAAACTTGAGGTTTCGTATGAAGATTCAACGCACGCTGGTCGCTACCGCCATTCTGTCCACCATCGCACCGCTGGCCCTGGCCCAGTCCGCCCCTGCGGTCCCCAAGGTCATCGTCACCGCCACCCCCTTCGGCGCCGAAGAAGGCGATCAGATCCTGACCCCCGCCAAGATCCTGGCCGGTGACGAACTGCGCGACAAGCTTGGCAGCTCGCTGGGCGAAACCCTGTCCAATGAGCTGGGCGTGTCGGCTTCCGGCTTCGGTGCCGGCGCCTCGCGCCCGATCATCCGTGGCCTGGAAGGTTCGCGTGTCAAGATGCTGGAAAACGGCATGACGGTGTCGGACGTGTCCAGCCTGTCCAACGACCATGCGGTGTCGGCCGACGGCGCGGTGGCGCGCCAGATCGAAATCCTGCGCGGCCCGGCCGCACTGCTGTACGGCTCGGGCGCCATCGGCGGCCTGGTCAACGTGGTCAACGAGCGCATTCCGACCGCGCTGGAAGACCATCTCGGCGGCCAGCTCGAAACCCGCTACAGCAGCGTGGATCGCGGCAAAAGCCTGTCCGGTTCGGTCGATGGCACGGCCGGCAGTGTCGGCTTTCACGTGGACGGCAATGTGCGCCATGCCGACGACTACCGCATTCCGGGCAGCCGCATGGAGGGCGAAGCGGCGCCGGCCGATGGACGCCTGCCGCACTCGGCTACCCGCCAGGACAGCTTTGGTGCCGGCGTCTCGCTGGTCAAGGACTGGGGCCATATCGGCGCCTCGGCCGGTTCCCTGAACAACCTGTATGGCATCCCAAGCATGGAAGGCTCGCGCATCGACCAGACGCAGCGCCGCTACGACGTCGACGGCCTGGTCAAGGCGCCGTTCGCCGGTGCCGAGCAGATGCGCGTCAAATTCGGCTACACCGATTACGAGCACGCCGAGCTTGGCCTGGACGGCGCGCCGGAAGTGAGCTTTGCCAACCGCTCGCTGGAAAGCCGCGCCGAACTGCGCCACGCGCCGCTGGCCGGCTGGCGTGGCACGCTCGGCCTGCAGACCGAGAACTCGCACTTCTCCGCGCTCAATGACGAAGGCGGCCCGGACACCGTCCCGGTCACCCACTCGACCTCGCATGCCTTGTTCTTGGTCGAAGAGCGCGACTTCGGCCCGCTGCGCCTCAGTGCCGGCGGCCGCCTGGAGCGGGTCAAGCGCGAACCGGTCAGTTCGATCGCGCGCAGCTTCGACCTGCATTCGTACTCCCTGGGCGGCCAGTGGCGCTTTGCGCCCGGCCTTGCCGCTGGCGCAACCATGTCGGTCGCCCAGCGCGCGCCGGCCACCGAAGAGCTGTATTCGGGCGGACCGCACGACGCCACCCAGACTTTCGACATCGGCAATCCCTACTTCAAGAAGGAAACTTCGCGCAACCTGGAGCTGTCACTGCAAAAGAGCGATGGCCTGCTGCGCTGGAAGGGCAACCTGTTCATCAACAAGGTCAAGGACTTCGTGTACGGGAATGTCAGCGGCGATATGGTCGATGAAGAAGGTTTCCCGGGCGACGAATTGTTCCTGCGCGTGTACGAGCAGGCCGATGCGCGCATCCATGGCGCCGAAGGCGAGCTGAGCTGGAACCAGCACGGCCAGGGCTGGTCGGCAAGGGCCTTTGCCGATACCTCGCGCGGAAGGCTGGAACAGGGCGGCAGCCTGCCACTGCAGCCGGCCACCCGCATGGGCGGCGATATCGGCTACCGTTCCAATGCGCTGCGCGTGGGCGCGTCGCTGGTGCACGCCCGCAGCCAGGATCGCCTGGCCAGTTTCGAGAGCACGGTGACGCCTTCGTACACCCAGCTGAACGCCAACATCTCGTACAGCCACCAGCTGGGCAAGGCTGATCTGACCTGGTTCCTGCTGGCGCGTAACCTGCTGAACGAAGAAATCCGCCTGTCCACCTCGGTACTGAAGGATATCGCGCCACTGCCAGGCCGCAACCTGGTGTTTGGCGTCCGTACGCGTTTCTAATCCCCACAAGCCTTTCCGGCTGTCATTACTTCCTGACGACTCCGCCCGCATCCGCCGGGCGGAGCAGCATTCAGGCTGGCTGATCATTTCAAAATGCTAACGACGCTTGTGCGCACTCAAATTGCGCAGCGTTTTGCCAGTTAAGATTTTAACAATAATTCCCGAGGCCGCTTGCCGCCTGTTGCTCCCCCAATCCTGCATTGTCAAAGGCCTCGCAGCCGGAGGATAAGCATGAACCGCCAGAATATCACCCGCGAGAACTACCAAATCTATTTGTGGTTCCGCCAGGCGGCTGAACGCGGCGACGCCTATGCGCAGTTCAACCTGGGACTGATGTACAAAAAGGGCGACTGCATCGAACGCGATTACGCGCGTGCCTTCAAGTGGCTGCGCCAGGCGGCCCTGCAGGGGCTGGCCTTCGCCCAGAACCACCTGGGCGCGCTGTACTACAACGGGCGCGGGGTGGACCGCAGCGATACCGAGGCGGTTTACTGGTTCCGCCACGCGGCCGAGCAGGGCGACCCGTCGGCCCAGCAGAACCTGGGCCAGATGTACCGCAAGGGACGCGGCCTGAAGCAGGATCACGAACTGGCGCTGGCCTGGTTTTACCGCGCCGCCGAGCAGGGGGCGGCCAGCGCCCAGAGCCTCTTGGCCGAGTGTTACCTCTCCGGGCAGGGCGCGCCGATGAATTACCCGCTGGCGATGGCCTGGTTCCGCAAGGCCGCGGTGCAGGGCGAGGCGCACGCCCAGCTGAACCTGGGCCTGATGTACCGGCGCGGCCAGGGCGTGGAAGCGAGCGACCCGCAAGCCATCTGCTGGTTCCGCCAGGCCGCGGCCCAGGGCAATGCCGTGGCCCAGCGCTACCTGGGGGTGGCCTATGCCGAAGGGCTGGGCGTGCGCACCGATCCGTTGCGTGCCTTCGCCTGGCTGGAGCGCGCCGCCAACCAGGGCGACAAGGATGCCCAGTTCAACCTGGGCGTGATGCTGGCCAACGGCCAGGGCGTGGAGGCGGACGAGGCGCGCGCGCTGGCCTGGTACCTGCGCGCGGCAGAGCAGGGCCACATGCTGGCCCAGTACAACCTGGGCAGCATGTACGCCAACGGCCGCGGCGCCGCGCGCGACGAGCAGCGCGCACTGGAGTGGTACAAGCGCGCCGCCGACCAGGGCGCGGCCAACGCCCAGTTCAACCTGGGTGTGATCTACGCCACCGGCCACGGCGTGCCCAAGGACGAAATCCATGCGGCGCACTGGTACCGCATGGCCGCCGAACAAGGCGACGCCAGTGCGCAGAACAACCTGGGCGTGATGTATGCCAACGGCCAGGGCGTGCCGCAGGACGACGCCATGGCCGTGTTCTGGTACGAGCAGGCCGCCGAGCAGGGCCACGCGCTGGCCCAGTACAACCTGGGCAGCATGTACAACACCGGCCGTGGCGTGCCGCGCGATACCGTGCGCTCTTATATGTGGATGCTGCTGGCGGCCGAAGCCGGCGACGAGACGGCCTGCGCCAGCAAGAGCATCGTCGGGCGGCGCCTGAGCCCGGCCGAGATCGGCTCGGCCATGGACCTGACCCGCGAGTGGCGCCAAAGCCACGGTCCTGCCGCAGCCGTACGCGCCGGCCAATAGCCTCTGCCAGCCCTGGTTGCGGCACCCCATAGCCACTTCTGTTCATGATCAGAAGAACGAAAAGTTCTTCTATGGAATCATCTTCAAGCGCTACAATAGGCCGAAACCCTGTTTGTGACTCGGCCCTTTGCTGATTTAACATGATTGTCGCCATGAAGATTGTTCCGCGCGTTTTGCTGGGCGCTTGCTTAGCGGCTAGTGCTTCACATGCTCTTGCCAGCGCTTTGATCGTGCAGGTCAGCGATGCCGCCGGCGCGCCCGTGGCTGATGCCGTGGTCTATGTCGACGGGGAAACGCCGGCACCCGCCAAAGCGGCAAAAGCCGCCGAAATCGCGCAGCGGGGCCTGAAATTTCTTCCCTTGGTCAGCGTTGTCCAAACTGGTTCGAAAATTGACTTTCCGAACTACGACAAGGTGAAGCACCACATCTACTCCTTCTCGCCGGCCAAGAAATTCGACCAGAAGCTGTACTCCGGCGTGGCGGCGGCGCCACAGGTGTTCGACAAGCCAGGCACCGTGGTTCTCGGCTGCAATATCCACGACCGCATGGTGGCTTACGTGCGCGTGGTCGACACCCCATACTTCGCCAAGACCGGCGCCGACGGCAAAGCCCATATCGAGCTGCCGGCGGCCGGCAAATACAGCGTCACCGCCTGGCACTACAACATGAGCGGGGCTGCCGCCGAACAGGCCGTGCAAGTGCGGGCCGGCGAGACCCCGGCGGAGTTCAAGCTGAGCATGAAGCCGCCCGCGCTGGACGCGCCTGGCGCCTGATCCATGAACCTGCGTTTTCGAAGCCTGGAAGGGCGTATCGCTACCTTGTTCCTGCTGCTGATCATCGGGCTGCAGGCAATCGGGCTGGTGGTGATCCACCGCGGCATCGACAATAACGCGCGCACCGAGATCGCCACTGAACTGCTCAACGGCGAAAAAGTCTTGCGCAAGCTGATGGAGCAAAACGCCCAGAAGCAGCGCTTTTCCGCCCAGGTGCTGGCGCGCGACACCGCCTTCGTCGAAGCGGTCGGCCTCGGCGCCGAGGGCGAGCGCGCCACCATCGAATCGGCGCTCGACAACAGCGCCCGGCGCGCGCGCGCCAGCCTGACCATGCTGATCGACGGCGAACGCCGGGTCCAGGTCAAGACCGGGGTCGGAATGGCCGGCACGCTCGATCAACAAGTTCTCGGCCTGCTCGACCGCGCCGAACAGTTTGACGGCGCCAGCGCCGTGGCCATCGTCGACGGCCGCCCGGTGCAGCTGGTGGTCATGCCGGTCAAGGCACCGATTACCATCGCCTGGATCGCCATGGGCTTTGCCATCGACCGCCAGCTGGCGGTCGACATGCAGCAGTTATCCAACCTGGAGGTGGCGATCCTGACGCGCGACCTGACGGGCCGATGGCATCCGGTCGAAGCGACGGTTGCGGAGCCCGCGGTGGCCGCCGCCGCCCGCCAGTTGTCGCTGCTGCCGGGCGAACCGGTGCGCCCGGTCGAGCTGGAATTCGGCGGCGGCAAGTACAGCGCGCGCATGGTGCCGATCGGCGTCGGCGCCGCGCACAGCGCCAGCGTCATGCTGGCGCGTTCGATCGACGACGCCACTGCCCAGTACATCGCGCTCAAGCGCACCCTTATCATCCTCACCGTCGTCGGCACCATGGTCGCCGCGCTGGCCGCGATCCTGACCGCCAAGCGTATCGCCCAGCCGCTGCGCGAACTGGCCCGCACCGCGCTCCGGCTCGAGCGCGGCGACTACGACGGCCAGGTCGAATTCAAGCGCGACGATGAAATCGGCGCCCTGTCCAAGGCCTTCGGCAGCATGCGCGACGGGATCGCCAAGCGTGAACAGGAAATCGGCCGGCTGGCCTACTGGGACTCGCTCACCAACCTGCCTAACCGCGCCCAGTTCGTGCTGCTGCTGGACGAATCGCTGGTCGAAGCGCGCAAGCGCGAAGGCACGGTATTCGTGCTGATGATGGACCTGGACCGCTTCAAGCACGTCAACGACGTGATGGGCCACAGCTTCGGTGACGCGCTGCTGCGCCAGGTGGCCGAGCGCCTCCAGCTGCAGCTGTCGCAGGCGCACGGCACGGCCCAGCTGGCGCGCCTGGGCGGCGACGAATTCGCGGTGCTGCTGCCCGGCGCCACCATCGACGACGCCCACGCAATCGCCGCCCGCATCCTGCGCGCGCTGGAAATGCCGCTGTCGCTGGACGACCAGACCGTCGATATCGGCGCCGGCCTGGGCATTGCCGGCTACCCGCAAAGCGGCGACAACGCCGAAGCGCTGCTGTCGATGGCCGAAGTGGCGATGTACACCGCCAAGCAGCGCAACGATGGCGCGGTGATGTACGAGTCGGCCATGGACAAGTCGAGCGAACAGAGCCTGGGTCTCTTGACCGAACTGCGCAACGCCATCGAGCGCAACGAGTTCCGCCTGCACGTGCAGCCCAAGATGAAGCTCGACACCGGCGCCGTGGTCGGCGTCGAAGCGCTGGTGCGCTGGGTGCATCCGCAGCGCGGCAACGTCTTCCCCGACGAGTTCATCCCGTTTGCCGAGCAGACCGGCTTTATCCGCACCCTGACGCGCTGGGTGCTGGAGCAGTCGGCCGCCTTGTGCCACCAGCTGTCGCAGCAGGCCATCGATATCAAGATCTCGGTCAACCTGTCCACGCGCGACCTGCTGGACCAGGACCTGCCGGCCAAATTCAATGAAATCCTGGAGCGCCACCAGGTCAAGGCGGCTTCGTTCTGCCTGGAGATCACCGAGAGCGCCATCATGGACGACCCGGTGCGCGCCCAGCAGACCCTGGAACGCCTGCACGCCATGGGCGTGGACCTGTCGATCGACGATTTCGGCACCGGTTACTCGTCGCTGGCCTATCTGAAGCGCTTGCCGGTCGATGAACTCAAGATCGACAAGTCCTTCGTGCTGAACATGGAAAACGACGTGGGCGATACCAAGATCGTCCGTTCGACCATCGACCTGGGCCACAACATGGGCCTGCGCGTGGTGGCCGAGGGCATCGAGAGCGAGGCCGTGTGGCGCCTGCTGACGGCGCTCGGCTGCGACCAGGGCCAGGGCTACTTCATGAGCCGCCCGATCCCGGCCGACAAGCTGGCCGACTGGATCGGCGGCTGGGTGCCGCCGGTGCGCAACGCGCTGCCGTACACCGAAGCGGTGTTTACCGAGTCGCCGCGCGCCTAACGGTGCACCACCCTAACGGTGCACCACCACCAGCAGCGCCTTGGCGTCGGTTTTGCCAAGGTTGCGCAGGACATGTCCCTGGTCTGCAGAGTAACGCGCGGTCGCGCCGATGCGCAGCTTGTGCTTGTCGCCACCGACTTCCACCTCGATCGTCCCGTGCAGCACAGTCACATGCTCGCTGCTGCCCGGGTCGTGCGCCTGCGAGGCCAGCTCGCCGCCAGGCGCCAGGGTCAGTTCATACCACTCGTATTTGCCCGCCAGCTCCATCGGCCCGAGGATGCGCAGCACGTAGCCGGCATGCTGGCCGGGCAGGGTGGGGGTCTCGTGCGCTTCCAGCACCCGTACCTTGGCCACCGGGCGCGCCTCGCTGGAGAGCAGCTCGCCGATCTGCACCCCGAGCGCATTGGCCAGCCGCCAGGTGATGGCAATGGTCGGGTTGGCCTTTTCGCGCTCGATCTGCGACAGCATCGACTTCGATACCCCGGCAATGCGCGACAGATCCTCAAGGGTCAGTCCGCGCGCCAGCCGCAGGCGTTGCAGTGTGGCACCAACCTCAGGCGGTGCGTTGGTCTGTACGGTGCTTGTCATCGTTTTTCAGGTACATTCTTTCATTGACAAGTTTGCAGCTCGGCGGCACGTGCAAACCTTGCCAGGTTCAGTAGGCTTCGGTATTATCCATTATATCGAAATACAATTCGATATGACGGAAATGCGGCGATCTTGCAAAACAAGGTGTTGGCCGGACCACGGTACAACGCAATGGAGCGAACATGAGCGACCAGGGCAAACAGGCTTTTATCGACGGCCTGCGCAGTAATCTCGACAATTTGCGTGCACAAGGGCTGTACAAGCCCGAGCGGGTACTGGCATCGCGCCAGGGTGCCGAGGTGGTGGCCGAAGACGGCCGCACCCTTATTAATATGTGCGCCAACAACTACCTCGGCCTGTCCGGCGACCTGGAAACCCAGGAAGCGTCGATCGCCGCAACCGAAAAGTACGGCTACGGCTTGTCGTCGGTGCGCTTCATCTGCGGCACCCAGACGGTCCACAAGCAGCTCGAAGCCGCGCTGGCATCCTTCCTCGGTACCGAGGACTGCATCCTGTACGCCGCCGCTTTCGACGCCAATGGCGGCCTGTTCGAGCCGCTGTTCGACGAGAACGATGCGATCATCTCCGACGCGCTGAACCACGCCTCCATCATCGACGGCATCCGCCTGTGCAAAGCCGGCCGCTTTCGCTACCAGCACAACGACATGGAAGACCTGGAGCGCCAGCTGCAGGCAGCGGCCAATGCGCGCCACAAGGTGATCGCCACCGATGGCGTGTTCTCCATGGACGGCACCATCGCACGCCTTGATAAAATCTGCGGGCTGGCCGACCGGTACGGCGCGCTTGTCATGATCGACGAATGCCATGCCTCCGGCTTCATGGGCAAGACCGGGCGCGGCACGCATGAACACCACAGTGTCATGGGCCGCGTCGACATCATCACCGGCACACTCGGCAAAGCCCTCGGTGGCGCCATGGGCGGCTTTACCGCCGCCCGCAAGGAAGTGGTGGACACCCTGCGCCAGAAATCGCGTCCCTACCTGTTCTCCAATTCGCTGGCCCCGGCGATCGCCGGCGCGTCGCTGGCGGTACTGGAGCGCCTGTCGTCATCGACCGTGCTGCGCGACCGGCTGCACGAGAATACCGCTTACTTCCGTGCCGAGATCGAAAGGCTCGGATTCACCATCAAGCCGGGCACCCATCCGGTGGTGCCGGTGATGCTGTTCGAGGCGCCGGTGGCGCAGCGCTTCGCGGCGCGCATGTTCGAACTTGGCGTGCTGCTGAGCGGCTTCTTTTATCCGGTCGTCCCGATGGGGCAGGCGCGCGTGCGCGTGCAGCTCTCGGCCGCGCACACCCGCGCTCAGCTCGATACCGTGCTGCGGGCCTTCGAGCAGGCCGGGCGTGAACTCGGCATCCTGCGTTAGGAGCGGCCATGGAACGCATCCTCATCATCGGCGCCAACGGCCAGATCGGCAGTGAACTGGCCGGCGCGCTTGAGCAGCGCCACGGCGGCGCCAATGTCATTGCCGCCGACATCGGCCCGGGCAACACCCATCATGCCAAGCGCTATGTGCAGCTCGATGTGCTGGACCGCGCGCGCCTGGCGCGCCTGGTCGACGACGAAGCCATCACCCAGGTCTACCAGCTTGCAGCGTTGTTGTCGGCCACCGGCGAGCAGATGCCCTTAAAGGCCTGGCACCTCAACATGGAAGGCCTGCTCAACATCCTGGAGATCGCGCGCGAACGCGGCGAAGCCGGTAAACCTCTGCGGGTGTTCTGGCCCTCGTCGATCGCCGCATTTGGCCCGCACACCCCGACGGACAGCACACCCCAGCATGCGGTGATGGACCCGACTTCCATCTACGGCATCAGCAAGCTGGCCGGTGAACGCCTGTGCGAGTACTACTTCCAGCGCTACGGCGTGGACGTGCGCAGTATCCGCTACCCCGGCATCATCAGCTACAAGTCGCCGCCGGGCGGCGGTACCACCGACTACGCCATCGCCATCTTCCACGCAGCCCTGCGCGAGGGCCGCTACGAATGCTTCCTCGGCCCGGACACCACGCTGCCGATGATCTACATGCCGGACGCTATCCGCGCCACCATCGAACTGATGGAAGCACCGACTGGGCGCATCGCGATTCGTTCGTCCTACAACGTGGCCGGGCTGTCGTTCAGCCCAAAGGAACTGGCGGCGGCCATCAAGGAAAGGCTGCCCGAATTTACGATCAGCTACCAGCCGGATGCGCGCGACAAGATCGCCGCCAGCTGGCCGCACAGTATCGACGACAGCCAGGCACACGCCGACTGGGGCTGGCAGCCGCGCATCGGCATGGCCGAACTGGTGGGCGATATGCTTGAGCATATCGACGCTGTCATCCAGCCCGCCTGAGGGCCTGCGTCATGGACATGAGTGTTTTCGATCTCTTCAAGATCGGCATCGGGCCATCGAGCTCGCACACCGTCGGCCCGATGGTCGCCGCACGCCGCTTCCTGCTTGAAGCCGGGCCGTTGGACAATGCCAGCGCCGTCGAGGTGGCGCTGTACGGATCGCTGGCCCTGACCGGCGTGGGGCACGGCACCGACCGCGCGGTGATCCTTGGGCTGATGGGCGAAACGCCGCGAGACATCGATCCTTCGCGCGTGGACGACATGCTGGCCGAAGCGGAACTCGATGGCGTGATCCGCCTGCTCGGGGTCAAGCAGGTGCCCTTCGATGCCAGGACTTCGATCGTTTTTCACAAAACGGAATCGCTGCCGGAGCATCCGAACGGGCTGCGTTTCAGCCTGACGTTTGAAGAAGGCCGGCGTATCGACAAGGTGTTCTATTCAGTCGGTGGCGGGTTTATCCGCGCGGAGGGCGAAACCGAACGTGCGGACGCTGCCGTGCCGGTGCCTTACCCCTTCGACACGATGGCCGAATTGCTGGCCCATGGCGAGCGCACCGGCCTGGCTATCCCGCGCATGTTGCGCGCGAACGAATGCGCCCGCATCGACGAAAGCGCGCTGGACGCCGGCATCGACCGCATCTGGAACGTCATGCGCGGCTGTATCGACCAAGGCCTGCACACCAGCGGCCAGCTGCCCGGAGGCCTGAACGTCAAGCGCCGCGCGGCCGGCCTATGGAAGCAGGTGCAGGATGAAGGGCCGGTCAGCCACGCCAACGAGCTGCCGCACGATACGCTGCACCACGTGACCCTGTATGCGATGGCGGTCAACGAGGAAAACGCAGCCGGGGGCAGGGTGGTGACGGCGCCCACCAACGGTGCCGCCGGCATCATCCCCGCCGTGCTGCGCTACTACTTTGATGACTGCCGGCCCAGCGATGCGGCGGGCGGCATCCGCGACTTCCTGCTGACGGCGGCGGCGATCGGCATGCTGTGCAAGAAGAACGCCTCGATCTCCGGCGCGGAAATCGGCTGCCAGGGCGAAGTCGGCGTGGCCTGCGCGATGGCGGCGGCGGGGCTGGTGGCGGCGCTCGGCGGCAGCAACCTGCAGATCGAGAACGCCGCGGAAATCGGCATCGAACATCACCTGGGCATGACCTGCGATCCGATCGGCGGGCTGGTGCAGATTCCCTGCATCGAGCGTAATGGCATGGGCGCGGTCAAGGCCATCACGGCGGCCTCGCTGGCCCTGAAGGGCGACGGCACCCACTTCGTCAGCCTGGACAACGTCATCGAGACCATGCGCCAGACTGGGGCCGACATGCAGGCCAAGTACAAGGAGACTTCGCTGGGCGGGCTGGCGGTGCATGTGGTGACGGTCAATCACGCGGCCTGCTGATGATGTGATGACTTTATGCTAAGGCCGGGGCGCCTGCCAAATGGTCAAGGTACGCGCTGCGTACTATAATAATGATCTGATCGCATCGCTTTTGCCCCCGCCCCAGCATAAAACGGACTTATCTCATCTATGCATTACGTGTCTACCCGCGCCGCCAAGTCGGACGCTTCGCAAGTTCCCCAACAATTCTCCGACATCCTCCTGGGCGGCCTGGCCCCTGACGGCGGCCTGTATCTGCCGGCCGAATACCCTCAGGTGACCGGCGCGGAACTGGACGCATGGCGTAAGCTCCCGTATGCCGACCTGGCCTACGAGATCCTGCAAAAGTTCGCCACCGATATCCCTGAGGAAGACCTGCGCGCGCTGACCAGGAAGACCTACACCGCCGAGGTGTACCGCAATGCGCGCGAAGGCGAGTCCGCCGCCGAGATCACGCCGCTGCGCGTGCTGGAAAAAGACGGCGACAAGACCCTGATCCTGCAAGCGCTGTCGAATGGCCCGACCCTGGCCTTCAAGGACATGGCCATGCAAATGCTGGGCAACCTGTTCGAATACACGCTGGCCAAGGAAGACGCTGAACTGAACATCTTCGGCGCCACCTCGGGCGACACCGGCAGCGCGGCCGAATACGCCATGCGCGGCAAGAAGGGCATCCGCGTCTTCATGCTGTCGCCACACCGCAAGATGAGCGCCTTCCAGACCGCGCAGATGTTCAGCCTGCAGGACCCGAACATCTTCAACATCGCTGTCGAAGGCGTGTTCGACGACTGCCAGGACCTGGTCAAGGCCGTGTCGAACGACCTGCCGTTCAAGGCGCGCCAGAAGATCGGCACCGTCAACTCGATCAACTGGGCCCGCGTGGTCGCCCAGGTGGTGTACTACTTCCGCGGCTACCTGTCGGCCACCACCGACAACAGCCAGAAGGTCTCCTTCACCGTCCCATCGGGGAACTTCGGTAACATTTGCGCCGGCCACATCGCCCGCATGATGGGCCTGCCGATCGACAAGCTGGTGGCGGCTACCAACGAAAACGACGTGCTCGACGAATTCTTCCGCACCGGTGTGTACCGCGTGCGCAAATCGGCCGAGACCTATCACACCAGCAGCCCGTCGATGGACATCTCCAAGGCCTCGAACTTCGAGCGCTTCATCTACGACCTGGTCGGCCGCGATGCCGAGCGCGTGCGCAAGCTGTTCCACAAAGTCGAAACCGAAGGCGGCTTCGACTTGTCCGGCAAGCCGGGCAGCGACGGCGACGAATTCAAGCTGGTCGCGCAATATGGCTTCCGCTCCGGCCGTTCGACCCACCAGGACCGCGTGGCCACCATCCGCGACGCGCAGGACGACTACGACATCACCATCGACACCCACACCGCCGATGGCGTGAAAGTAGCGCGCGAGAACCTGGAGCCGGGCGTGCCGATGATCGTGCTCGAAACCGCGCTGGCGGCCAAGTTCAACGAAACCATCCTGGAAGCGCTGGGCCTGGACGCGGCGCGCCCGGCCGGCTTCGAGAACATCGAAGCGCTGCCGCAGAAGTATGTCGTCATGCCTGCCGATGTAGAGCAGATGAAGGCCTACATCGCCACCAATACGGGACTGTAAGCGATGAGCGCCGGCGCAAAGACACCCGCGGCACCGATGCTGTCGGTGCGCGAGGCGCTGGACTTCCTGCTGGCGGCGGCCCGCCCGGTGAGCGGCGCCGAGATCATTCCGACCTTGAACGCCAACGGGCGCGTGCTGGCCGAGGCGCAAGCCTCGACCATCAACGTGCCGTCGGCGGACAATACCCAGATGGACGGCTACGCCGTACGCGCCGCCGATTGCGCCAGCGGCAATGCGACCTTGACGGTCACGCAGCGCATCCCGGCCGGCCAGCCTGGCCAGTTTCTCGCGCCTGGCCATGCCGCGCGCATCTTTACCGGCGCGATGATTCCAGAAGGCGCCGATGCGGTCGTGATGCAGGAGCAGTGCGAAGCCACGCCGCCCAATTTCGTCACCATCAAGCATAGCCCGAAGCCGGGCGAATGGATCCGCCGCGCCGGCGAAGACATCGTGGCCGGCGGAGTGATCCTCACGGCCGGCATGCGCCTGCGCAGCCAGGAGCTGGGACTGGCCGCCTCGGTCGGGCTGGCCAGCCTGCCGGTCCAGCGGCGTTTGCGCGTGGCGGTGTTCTTTACCGGCGACGAACTGACCATGCCGGGCGAAGCGCCGGGTGGCAAGCTGGCCCCCGGCGCCATATACAACTCCAACCGCTTCACCCTGCGCGCGCTGCTCGAAAACCTGGGCTGCGCGATCACCGATTTTGGGATCGTGCCCGATTCTTTGGCATCGACCTGCCAGACACTGGTTGATGCCGCGCGCGAGAATGACCTGATCATTACCTCGGGCGGCGTATCGGTTGGCGAGGAAGACCATATTCGCCCGGCGGTCGAAGCTGTAGGACGCCTGAACATGTGGCAGATCGCCGTCAAACCGGGCAAACCCCTGGCCTTCGGCGAGGTCAATAAACAGGACGGTTCAGCCTTCTTCCTGGGCCTGCCGGGCAATCCGGTATCGAGTTTCGTGACCTTTTTGCTGTTTGTGCGGCCATTCATCCTGCGCCTGCAGGGTGTGCGCGGCGAGGTCGCGCCACGCGCCTTTTCCGTGCGCGCCGATTTCAACTGGCCCAAGGCCGACCGCCGCAACGAATTCCTGCGTGCCCGTATCAATGACCAGGGTGGGCTCGAGCTGTTCCCCAACCAGGGATCGGGCGTGCTGACCTCCACCGTGTGGGGCGATGGGCTGATCGATAACCCGCCCGGCAATCCGATCGCCCTGGGCGACATGGTGCGCTTCATCCCGTTCTCAGAATTGCTTGGCTAGAACCCGATTGAACCTATGAAGATTTCGCTGCGATTTTTTGCCAGCGTGCGCGAAGCGCTCGGCATCTCTGAAGAAAGCCTGACCTTGCCCGATTCGGTCACCACCGTCGGTGCGGTACGGTCGCACCTGATCGGGCGCGGCGGCGCATGGGCCCAGGCGCTGGCGCCGGAGCGCCCGCTGCGCATGGCATTCAATCAGGTCATGTGCAGCCCCGATACCGCCATCGCGGAAAACGGGGAAGTCGCTTTCTTCCCCCCGGTGACCGGCGGCTGAACCCTCAGTTAGCCTTGATGAAGTCGGCGATCGCCGACAGCACGAGATCCGGCATATCGAACATCGCAAAGTGGCGCGCCGGCGCCACCGTCACCACCTTCAGCTTCGGCGTGCCCTTCATGGCTTCCTGGTAGTACGCCACCTTGGCAGCTTCCGTCATCTGCTGCAGTTCCGCGTCCAGCGCAAAGTAGGGCGTCAGCACCAGCACCGGGGCGCTGATCTTGGGCAGCAGCGGACGCAGATCCTGGGCGAATACTTCCGCCATATAGATTCCCACGGTCGCCGGATCGCTCTTGGCCGACAGCTTGGCCAGTTCTTCGCCACGGTCCATGTCGACCACGCCGATACCACGCATGTAATCCTGCTGCTGTGCCGCAAAAATGGCCGGGTTCGATTTCGTCATGCGGCTTTTGAAGTTCTCGGCGATCGCGTTGCGTTGCGCCGGCGGCAGCTCTTCGGTCCCGGGAAACACCGGCAAACCATCCAGCGTGACGACCGCGCCGACCAGTTCGGGACGCTGGGCCGCGACGGTCAGGGCCAGTGTGCCCCCCAGGCTGTGCCCGATCAGCACCGGGCGTGCCAGCTTGCGGCTTTCGATCAGGGTGACCAGCGAGGCGCGCGCCGCCTCCAGCGTGGCGCCCGGGACGGCCGGGCGGCCATCGAAACCAGGGAAAGTCAGCACATACACCGTATGCTCGGGCATGAACTTGCGCACCGCGTGCTGCCACGCCCATGGGCCGCTGGCCAGGCCGGGGATCATGATCAGTGGACGGCCACCCTTGCCGTGGCGTTCAACCAGCGTGGCGCCGACCTCGAAGCGTTCGGCCGGTGCCAGGGTGAACGCGTAGCGGCTCTCCTGCGCGCCCGCCAGGGATGCGGCCAGAGCCAGGCAGATAGTAAAGAATAGACGGACAATCATGGGGTCTCCGGATCAGGTGTAAAGATAGCTTCAATCGGTTGTTGGAACAGCCGGGCGATCGCGAACGCCAGCGGCAGGCTTGGGTCGTAGCGCCCGGTTTCAATCGCATTGACGGTCTGGCGCGAAACCTTGAGCAGGTCGGCCAGGTCGGCCTGGCTCCAGCCTTGGTCGGCGCGCAGCTCGCGGACCAGGTTCTTCATCGCTTGAGAACGGCCCTTAACAAGCAGGTGGCCAGCCACCCCGAGCACATCATCATGCAGACGGCGAACATCGACAGGCGCGGGTAGCCGATGTTCTCCATGAAGCCGTAGGTGATCGACAAGCCAGCCGTGATGGCGGCGGCGACCGCGATGTTCTCCAGGGTCCAGGAACGGATGTACTCATCGACCCGCCGCAATTGCCGTACAACCGCCCAGATGACCAGTCCGACGCCGAGCATGGGACTCATCGCCAGCGCCGTGCGCAGCAGCCCTTCCGGCGCCAGATGCCCGTAACGCAAGGTCGGCACCAGCAGCGCTATGTAGATGACAAAGGCGCCGCCGAGTTCACGGTGGTAGGCGCGAGCCCAGATTCGTTCTTGCATGTCACGGTCTCCAGTTGTAAAGTATGCTTTACATCGTACCAGCTTCCGGCGTGATGTCAAGGAAGCTTTACATCTTTTTGCTGGTCCTGATCTCGACTACAATGCTGCTCGTCCTTTCTGGCCCGCCATCTTCATGACCGACTTCACCACTCCACCTCGCGTCGCCGTCATCGGCGGCGGACCCGCCGGGCTGATGGCCGCCGAGGTGCTGAGCGAGAAAGGCGCGCAAGTCGATCTTTACGACGCCATGCCCTCCGTGGGCCGCAAGTTCCTGCTGGCCGGGAAGGGCGGCATGAACATCACCCATGCCGAACCGTCCGACGCCTTCATCGACCGCTACGGCGCGCGCGCGCCGCAGGTGGCGCAGTGGCTGGCGAACTTCGACGCCGCCGCCGTGCGCGCATGGATTCATGGGCTGGGAATCGACACCTTCGTCGGCAGTTCGGGCCGTGTCTTCCCGGCCGATATGAAGGCGGCGCCCTTGCTGCGCGCCTGGCTGCACCGGCTGCGCGAAGGCGGCGTGCGCTTTCACATGCGCCACCGCTGGCTGGGCTGGGAGGGAGAGCTGCTCAAGTTCGCCACGCCCCACGGTCCCATGAGCGCCGGTTTCGATGCCGTGGTCCTGGCCCTCGGCGGCGGCAGCTGGGCGCGGCTCGGGTCCGACGGCGCCTGGGTGCCGCTGCTGCGTGAACGTGCGGTGCCGGTGGCGCCGCTGCGGCCATCGAACTGCGGCTTCGATACCGGATGGAGCGAGCATTTCAGCAGCCGCTATGCGGGCGAACCTTTGACGACGGTGGCGATCACCTCGCTGGACTCGCACGGCGTGAAGGTGAAGCGCCAGGGCCAGTTCGTGATCACTGCCGGCGGCGTGGAAGGAAGCCTGGTCTATGCCTTATCAAGCCCGCTGCGCGACCAGATCGAACAGGGCGGCAGTGCCACCGTCTGGCTCGACCTGCTGCCCGACCTGTCCGCGGAGCGGGTGGCGACCGAAGTGGCGCGTCCGCGTGGCGCCCGTTCGATGTCCAGCCATCTGCAAAGCCGGCTGGGTATCAAGGGCGTCAAATCGGGCCTGCTGCATGAATGCCTGTCCAAGGACGCCTACAACGACCCTCTTCAGCTGGCCGAGGCGATCAAGCTGCTGCCGCTGGTGCTCAAACGCGCGCGTCCGATCGATGAAGCAATCAGCAGCGCGGGCGGGGTGGAGTTCGGTGGGATCGAAGCCGGCACGCAGATGCTGCGCGCGCTGCCGGGTGTGTTCTGCGCCGGCGAAATGGTGGACTGGGAAGCGCCGACCGGCGGCTACCTGCTGACTGCCTGCTTTGCCAGCGGACGGGCGGCGGCCGAAGGCGCGCTGGAGTGGCTTACCTGAGGCTTACCGGAAGTCGACCTCGCCCGAGCCGGTGCGGCTGACATTACGCTCGCCCGGGCTGCCCAACACCGTCACGTCGCCGCTGCCGCGCAAGGTCACGTTGGCGCTCTTGGCCGCGTTGATGACGGCGGTGCCGGAACCAAGCAGGCTGACCTCGGCGGTGCCGGCGGCCAGGTGCTCCGCATCGACGTCGCCCGATCCGGTCTGATCGAGCGTGAACTCCTCGCTGCTGCCCACCACGGTCATATCGCCCGAACCGACCAGCGACACCGCGACTTTCTTGCTGGCGCCGCCGTTGAGCTCCATGTCGCCGCTGCCGCGCAGCGCCGCCACCACTTCCTTGAAGCGCCCGTTGAACTTGACGTTGCCGGTACCATTCAACTGGACCTCGACCCGTTCGCCGGAAAAACCGTTGATGGTGCTGTCGCCGCTGCCGCGCACCGTGACCGCATCGATCTGCGGCAGTACCAGCACGGCCTGCAAAGGCTGGCGGTGATGCAGCACCATGCCCTTGGTGCCGAGATGCAGGATCGCGCCTTCCTGCGAGGTGTCGATATTACCCAGCAGGCGCTGTTCGCCGCGGATGATCAGCGAAGGCACGGCGCCCTGGCGCAAGGTCATGTCGATCGGCCCGTTGACATCGACTTCCCTGATGCCGGCGCCGACCACGCGCTTTTCCGACACCATTGTGCGGCCCTCGGTATTCGATGGCCGTGCCACGCCCTGGGCGCGCAGCATGCTGTACGAGGCACCGATCAGCAGGACCGCCAACCCGAGCAGGGCCAGTCCGACCTTGAGTAAAGAGCGCATGGAGGTTTCCATGGTCAGCTCCCCTTGAGCAAAGCGATATTCATGTGGACGTAGCGCTTGATGCCGACGAAGGTGAAGCGGGTCACCACCAGGCTTAACAAGAGCATCATGATCCCGCCCAGCACCAGGCCGAGGCCGAACAAGGTCTGGGTGGTGCGCGAGTCGCCATCGACATCGGTTTCGATCAGGATGCCGCCGCCGGCCTTGGGCGGCTGGTCCTCCGGCACTTTCTCCTGGTCGACATGCACGCCCGTCTCGTTGATCTGGATGCGCGTGCGGGTCTGGCCGATGTTTTGTGGCGTATCGCCTTCCACCACGATATGGCGGAACGGCCCGTCCAGCACCAGCTCATGCGCGCCCGCCAGGCCGCTGGCGGTGACGGCGATGCCGCCGATGTACAGCGCTAGTCCAACCGCGTACATGGAGGCGAGCAGCGAGCCATAGACCATCGCCGGCACCACCATGAACAGGTTAAAGATGATCAGGCCGACGCTCGAGACCACCACCCGTGCCATACTCACTGGATTGGGTTTCTGCTGAAAGCTGGACAGATGTGCATTGGCGCGCAAGGTCATCGCGATTTTTTTCGGGTCGCCCAGCTCCTGCGACACATCGGCTTCCGCGCGGCCGGTGCCGGCCGCGTCGACGAAGCGCTGCTCGTAATAGGCCAGGGTCTTGGCCTGCGCCTCCGGCGGCAGTCCCGCCATGGCGCGCCGCAAGGCGTCGAGATACTCCAGTTTGCCCATTGTGTTGATACTCCGAGTGTAGAACCGGTGCGTTTAGAAGTGGCTGAGCGCCACCACGGTAAGCGCGGCCATCGATTGCGGCTGGGCAGTGCCGCCGATCAGTTCCGGTTTGACGATCGCAACAGTCGTGGCGGCAACAAAAGCCAGCACAGCGACAGCGCGACGTCCCAAATTGATGTTCATGATCCTGTTTCCGATGCAAATCCTATGTCGATGCTAGAACTGTACAAAACTGCCCCGTGCCGCGCCACCGCCGTGCGACAGGCTGCAATATCCAAGGATCAGGCGACCGATATCGCCAACAAACGGCGAACACCTAAAACCGGGTCAGACCCCGCCATTCTAGAAATATTGCTTCTAACGGCGGGTCTGACCCTGAGGTCTCCCCTCAAATTATTTCGCGGCCGCACTGAACTTGGTGATGGG
>CAMLFK010000015.1 GCA_946479255.1 uncultured Oxalobacteraceae bacterium | reverse complement strand
CGGCGCGGTCGCGGATGTCGGCTTCGATAAACGGCAGCGCCTGGCCGGCGATGCGCTCGACGCGCTCCTTGACATCGACCTTGGCATTGGACAGGTTGTCCAGCGCGACCGGCTGGTGGCCGGCCTTGATCAGTTCTACGCAAGTATGCGAACCGATATAACCCAGTCCGCCCGTAACGAGAATTTTCATATGCTTAAATCTTCCTGTAAGTATATACAAACAGCACCGCCGGCAAAGCCTGGCGGTGCTGTCGGGAAGCCGTCATCGTATAGTCAAACGAGCAATAGCGCCAGACTACTTTTATGCCGATTCCTATACTCTGCAGGCATATGTCGCGCCTACTTGCCTGCTGGCGCCGGCAACAGCGTAAAGCTGAACGCGGCCGCACGCAGCGGGACACGGTACTTCACGTGCGGACGCCCGGCCGCATCCCAGCCGGTGTCGCCACCGACGCCGCTCTGGACCAGGTCCACCAGCAGCGAACCGTCGCCACGCGGAGCGATCTCCGAGCTCTTCCAGGCGCCCAGCGGACGCAGGTACAGGTCTTCGTACGGGAATGCCAAGGCATTCATCGACAGCGGTTGGCTGCCGCGCACGGTCAGGCCGCTGCCGCCGGCGCCGTTCAGGGACAGCCAGCGCACATCGGTCTTGTTGCCGCTTTCCTGAGGACGGATGTAGGAGTGGTACTGGTCCGCCAGCTTGCCGCTGTAGCGGCCAAGCGCATAACCGGTCTGGCGGTCGGCGTAGGACTCCTGCGGGCCACGGCCGTACCAGGTGACGGTATCGAGCGAAGGGGCGCTGTCGAAACGCAGGCCGAGGCGCAGCGGATCGGGCAGATCGTCGCGCAGCGGCGTAAAGCGCGCGCTGACCTGCACGCTGCCGTCCTTGTTCATGCTGTAGCGGTTCTCCCAATGCACCGCGCCGGCGCCGAACTTGTAGCGCACCACGATGGCATTGCCGTCGATCGCAGCTTCGCGCAGGTCGGGCTGTTCGGTGAACTCTTTCCACACGTTGTGGCTACGATCCACGTTGGTACCGGCGTCGTTGTCGACCAGGCCGCGCCAGAAGTTCGGCGTGCCGCCTTTGAGCAGCGTGCGTCCACCTACGGTATAGCTCACGCGGCCGGTCTGCGCATCCACGCTCAGCGATGCGGCAGGCGCCGTCAGCACCAGCGCCCCACCTTCACGGCGCGGCTGGACGGCCTGCCCGGCGCGCTCTTTGGCGCCCTGTGCAATCACGAACTGCGACCAGCCGACAACGGTGTCGCCCGATTTTGCACGCAGGGTGGCGACCAGTTCCTTACCTTCGGCAGCCAGCTTGGGCAGCGCGATGGCCAGCTGTTCGCTACCGCCGGCGGCCGCCTTTGCGCTGCCAAGCTTGCCGCTTGCGGCCTGCACGCCGTCACGGGTAATCACCCAGTCGAAGCTCAAGCCAGAGAGGTCCTTGAAGTCGTAGCGGTTGACTACTTTCACCTTGCCGCTTTTCGGGTCGCCTTCAAACACCACCGGCGAGTACACCTTCTGCAGCTCGTAGTATTCAGGGTCGGGCGTGCCGTCGGAGCGGATCACGCCATCGCCCACAACGCTGTTATCGCCATTTTTAGGATTGATGTCGAAGCCGGACGCCCAGTAAGGATGGCCCTTGGCGTCTTTATCCAGCACGCTCTGGTCCATCCAGTCCCACACGAAGCCGCCCTGCAGCTTCTTGTGCGCGCGGATCACGCGCCAGTAGTCTTCCAGGTTGCCGAGCGAATTGCCCATCGCGTGAGCATACTCGCACTGGATCATCGGCTGCTTGTAGCGCGGGTCGGTGGCGTAGTCGACCATCTTTTCGATATCGTCGTACATCGGCGCGTAGATGTCGACATAGGCGTTAGGCAGGTGCACTTCGCCCAGCGTGCCCTGGCCCAGGTAGCTGACCAGGCGGGACGGATCGTTCTGGCGGATCCAGCTGGCCGCATTCTCGAAATTGGGACCGGTGCCGGCCTCGTTCCCGAGCGACCAGAAAATGATCGACGGGTGGTTCTTGTCGCGCTCGACCATCCGCATGACGCGGTCCAGGTGCGCCGCTTTCCAGTGCGCCTTGTAGCCCAGCTGGATAGCCTCGCGCTTGGCCGGCTCGCGGTTGCCCGCTTCCATATACTCGTGCGACTCGATGTTGGCCTCGTCCATGACGTACAGGCCATACTGGTCGGTCAGCTCGTACCAGCGTGGATCGTTTGGATAATGCGAGGTGCGCACGGCGTTTACGTTCGCCGCTTTCATCAGCTCGATATCGCGGCGCATGGTCTCCAGCGATACCACGCGGTAGGTGACCGGGTCATGCTCGTGGCGGTTGACGCCCTTGATCATGATGCGCTTGCCGTTGACGCGCACCTCGCCGCCGGCCACTTCCACCGTGCGAAAGCCGATCTTGCGCGAGGTGGCGGACAGCAGCTTGCCATCGGCGCCGACGTGTTCGATCAGCAGGGTGTAGAGGTTGGGGGTTTCGGCCGTCCAAGGCTTGACGCTCTTGATCGCGCCACCCAGCGTCACGGAGGGTGCGCCGGACACGCCGGCCTTGGTGCTCAGCACTTCGCGCTTGCCGTCATAGATGGTGGCGCGGATCTCGCCGCTGCCGGGCTTACCCGCAAGCCTGGCTTCCAGCGCGAACTGGCCGTCCACATAGCGCGCCTTGTCCAGCGAGGCGCTCACCTTGAAGTCGCGCAGGCGCGTGGCCGGCTCGGCGTACAGGTAGACGCTGCGCTCGATGCCGGATACGCGCCAGAAATCCTGGTCTTCCAGGTAGGAGCCGTCGGCCCAGCGGTACACCTCGATGGCAACGGTATTCTTACCGGCCTTCACGTAGCGGGTCAGGTTGAATTCGGATGGCAGCTTGGAGTCTTCCGAGTAGCCGACCTTTTCACCGTTGACCCAGACATAATAGGCAGCGCCCGCGGCGCCGATGTGCAGGAAGACTTCGCGCCCCTGCCAGTTGGCCGGCACTTCGATGTCGCGCCGGTAAGAGCCCACTTCGTTGATCTCGTGCGGGATGAAGGGCTCGTTGCGCGGAAATGGATACTTGATGTTGGTAAAAATCGGCGTGCCGAAGCCCTGGGCCTGGATCATGCCGGGGACCTGGATCGGCGCCCAAGAGCTCACGTCGTAGCCGGGCTTGTAGAAGTCCTTGGGCCGCACTTGCGGCGAGGCCGAGTAGGCGAACGACCAGGTGCCGTCCAGCGAGCGGTAGTAGCTGGACGCCGCCTTGTCGCCGGCCAGGGCCAGTTCGCGGCTCTCGAAGTTGAAAAAGGTCGCGCGCATCGGTTCGCGGTTGACAGCGACCACCTCGGGCTGCTCCCACTCGGCGCGCTCGACCGCTTGCGCAGGGCTCCACACGGCGGCGCAGATGGCCAGCGCGTAGACCGTATTCCTTAATTTGGTTTTCACTATTCTCCTCCAGGTGTTGGGGCGCGGGCGAAAAAAAGTCGTGAAAGGCGCACGCCTTCCACGACAAACATTGCGCAGGAGAGACCCACATCGCAACAAATGACCTCTTGAAGCGCCCATCGATCACACGCTTGATGTTATCGATATCTTCAAACGCGAATATACCAGCATTGAGGCGCTCTGTGAGAAAAAATGTGGGTTTTTTTGCGCGTGGCAGCGCACGCCCGCCGGCGAGGACGCGGGCGGACGAATGCGAAAGGACGAAAGCGGGACTACTTGACGGGGGTGGTGGATTCTCGCGTGACGAGAGTGAAGTCGAGCAGCCTGTGCTGCACGACTTTGGGCTCGCCATTGCGGCGGCGCCGGATCTGGTCGACCAGCAGGTCGACGGCGGCGCGCGCCATGTCGCCGATGGGCTGGTGAATGGTGGACAGTTCGGGCCACACGGTCGTGGCCACCGGCGTATCGTCGAAGCCGGCCACGGCCAGGTCCTTGGGCACATCCAGGCGCATGCCGTGGGCCACGGCAATGACCGCCGCGGCCATGTCGTCGTTACTGGCGAAGACCGCGGTCGGACGCGATTTACGCTTGAGCAGTTCGCGCGCCGCTTCCAGGCCGGAGCGGTAGGTAAACATGCCCTGGGCGATGCGTTCGGGCTTGACCTTGAGGCCGGCCTGCTCCATCGCCTCCATGAAGGCGTTAAAGCGCAGCTGCGCCGGGGTGTGCTTGGGGTCGCCCTTGATGAACGCGATATCGGTATGGCCGAGTGAGAGCAGGTACTGCGTCATGGTCCAGGCGCCCGCGTAGTCGTCAATACGCACGGCCGGCACGGTGGCGACCGGGCGTCCCGTGGCCACGGCCACGGTGGGCATGCCGATCTGGTCGAGCTGTTTCAAGGCCGACTTGGAGTCGCACAGCGGCGGCGGCACCATGATACCGTCGGCGCCGTTGGCAATTAACTGGTCAATCGCCAGGCGCTGGCTGCGCAGGTCGTCGCACTGCTCGAGAATCAGCTGGGCGCCGGCCTGGCGGCACTGGTCCATGGCGCCGACCAGGAAATCGCTGAGGAAGGCCGCACTCGGATTGCTGTAGAGCAGGCCGACCCGCAGGGTGCCGATCCGGGCGGCGCGCGCCGCCAGGTTGACCGTATACTTAAGCGCATCGATGGCAGCCATCACCTTGGTGCGGGTGGCGTCGCTGACGCTGGCACTGCCGTTGATCACGCGCGACACCGTCATGGCTGAAACTCCCGCCATGCGGGCCACATCGTACAGGGTGGCGGCGCCGCCGTTGCCTTCGTTCTGCTTTGCTACATCGTCCATGGGGGCTTTGCTGACTGTGGATTGAACTCGACTGGTGTGACCGTGGTCATTATAGCAAAGCGCCCTTTCCCCGCCCTTTCCGCCCCGCCCAAATAAAAAAGGCGGAAGTCAATGACTTCCGCCCGTACGCGCGTTTCAGTCCTGAAATCGCTTATTTGTTGCCGAACTTGTAACGCAGGCCAAGGCTGATGATGCGGCCGTTCGTGAAGTGCTGGAACTCCACTGAAGGCATGGCCACGCCAGGTTGGCCGATACCGCGCTGGGCCGCCTTGTCGAGGATGTTCACGGCACTGAACTGCAGCGTCGTGTTTTCGGCAAGCTCGTAGCTGATCGAGCCGTCCAGCAGACCGTAGGCCTTGATGTAGCGCTGCCAGATCGGATACGGATCCACGTTGAACAGCACCGACTCCGAACGCCAGGTATAGACCAGGCGCGCCGACAGCCCCTTGTTCTCGTACAGGCCCGACACGCTGAAGTTGTGCTTGGACTGCATCGGTTGCGGCGTATCGACGACGTTCGGCTTGGCCGGAGTGCCGAAATTGATCGGGTTCGAGGTCTTGACGTAGCTATAGGAGCCAGACAGGCCAAAATTGTTCAGAATGCCATGGTTGGCGTCAAAGAACATTTGGCCGGACACTTCCAGGCCGCGAGCATAACCCTTCTCGGCATTGACACTCTTGACCATCGAGTACTGGCCGTTTGTGCAACCATTATCGGCAGTGCCGGTATAAGCTGGCACGAGGGTGGCCGTCTGGCACTCGACGATCTTGAGCGGGAAATTCTTGATTTCCTTGTCGAACAGCGCAAGCGCCGCGTAGTTGGTCTTGTTGAAGTAGTGCTCGAGCGAGATGTCGTAGCTGTCCGCAACCAGCGGTTTCAGGCCGGTATTGGCGATGTTGCCGGTACCGGCGCTAATATTGTAGTTAAGGGCGGGATTGATGTCGGCCAGTGCAGGACGGGTCATGCCGCGGCCAAAACCGACGCGCACCAGGGTATCGGGCGCGACATCGTAGGTCGCGTTAAATGTCGGCAAGACATTGTTGTACGCAGAAGTCTGGACCACATCCACCGTGCCGAGGGCGCGCGCCATCGCGGTCGTTTCGGTGCGCACCAGGCGCACGCCGACGTTACCCTTGAGGCGGTCATCGAAGGCGCTGAAGTCGCCGACCAGGTAAGCGGCATTGATCCGTTCGTCGAAGGAGCGGTAGTTGCCTAGATTCTCGGGAAACGAACCCACAGCCGGGATGCCGGAATTCGGGAAAGCCGTCATCACCTGGTTGCCCATCAAGGCACCCGGAGCGTAGGCGGCAAAGCCGCCTGCATAGCCCGCATCGCCGTACATGAAGTTGTCAGGCGCGTTCTGCAGCTTGCCAGCCAAAGTGGTGGCCGCAATCGCGTTCGACTGGTTTGGCGTGATCGGCTTGCCGTCGGTGGTCAGCGGCCTGCCGAAGCTGAAATGGCGGTAGCGATCGTGCTGCTCTGCAGTACGGGCGCCGAAGCGAAGCTTGCTGAACACCCCGTCCAGGTCATAGGTGCCCGACAGCGCCACCGCGTAGCCGTGATCGTCATTGCGGTCGTTATCGTTTTGGTACCACCTGAATACATAGCTCGACGGATCGGCCAGGCTTGGACCCTCGAAGTTCAGGGTATGCGGCGCGCCATCGGCCAGGCGGGTGGTCGACCACAGCTTGCCAACTGCCGAATCGAGCTCGACCCGGCGGCTCTCGCCTTTCTTGGTCGACTTGATGTAGTTAGCGTCGGCCTTGAGCGCAAGGCGGCTGGTCGGGCTCCACTCCACGCCGACGGCGCCGATCATGGTCTTCCAAGGGTTTTGATTGTCGAGGCCCCAGCTGCCGACGCCCGAATTGAGGTAGGTGCCGCCCAGCAGGCGCTGGTTGAGCACCACGTCGTCGCTGCCGCCGTTGGAATTGCGGTTAGCCAGCGATTCGGTGTAGGCAAACGGCGTCGTCTTCAGGTTCTGCACATTGGCGCCATCGTTCGACACGAGGCGGCGGTAGTGCTGATGGTACATATAATAGAAGTAGTTAGCTTCGGTGTAGAAACGCAAGGTGTTGCTGACACGATAGTCGGCTGCAAGGTTCAGGCCCTTGCGCTCCTTCATGATCGTTTCCACGGCCACGTTGTTGTTCACCCAGGTGCCCAGCATCACATTGCTGATCTGGTCGGCATTCAGGCCAGCGGTGTTCGGCGTCTGTGCCGAGGTGGTCGGCATATTGGACAGGAAGTTGATGTCGCTGCGGCCGACATAGGCCGCCATGGGCAGGGCCGGCGAATTGGCGGTGTTCTTGGCGGCCAGTTCCGCGTATTCGGCGGTGTCGCCGCGAATCGCGCGCTTCAGGGCGGGGCCGGTATTGGCCGTATTGTTGTCGTTGCGGACCGTGCTCTTCTGATACGTGGCGTTGGCCATCACGCCGATGCGGCTGCCGCCACCCAGGTCGAAGCGGTTGGCAATCAGGGCGAACATCTCTGGATCGACCTTCTTGGCCAGATCGTTTTCTTTCATGGTCACGCCCGCCGACACCGTCAGGTTCTTGAAGTCGCTCGGGTTGCGGGTGCGCACATTGATCAGGCCGCCGATGCCGCCTTCGATGTGTTCCGCCGATGGATTCTTGTAGACGTCGATGCCGGCGACCATGCCGGGCAGCGCCGCCTCGACGTTGAATTCGCGATTGCCGGCGCTGAAATACGCGCGCCCGTTGGTCTGCATCGCGGTGTATCCGAGGCCGCGGATGGTCACGCCGGAGCTGCCGCCGCCGGACGGCGACGCGGCCTCGCCGCCGTAGCGGTAAGCCTGCACGCCAGGAATCCGGGTCAGCGTTTCACCCACGTTCGGATCGGGCAGCTTGCCGATGTCTTCCGCGGTGATCGAGTCGACCACTTCCATCGTGTCGCGCTTGATCGCCACCGACGAGCGCGCGCTGGCGCGGATGCCGGTCACCACCACGACCTCCGGGCTTTGCTGCGCTACGGCCATCGGCGCGAACGCCTGTCCCACGGCCAGCGCGATGGCCGACATTTTTAACGACTTCACAATATTGCTGTTCATGCCTGGATCTCCTAGATGATTCTTATCTTTTATGTCGACTAAGCTGTCTATGCCATCGAACCAGTGTTGCGGGATATCGATAACATGAACTGATTATACGGTAGGAATTCCAAGGAAACCAAGGCTTTATGAGCATCTCCAGGCCATTTTTTGCCAAAAAGCCACATTTTGTGACAGGACGATGGGATCGATATCACGAAAAATGGGCTAGGCCTTAGCTGCGCCAACGCGACATCGCGGATATACTCACGGTAACGATAACAACCATTAGGAGATTTCATGACAACGACCCTGCCGCACCCGGCGCACCCTGTGTACACACTGCTGCTTGCCGCGCTGCTGGCAGGATGCCAGTCGGGCGGCCAGCCGGGCGCGCACGCCGTGCCGGGTGCGCAAGCACCCTGGGTGTCGGACCTGGGCAATGGCCGCTACCAGAATCCGGTGCTGCATGCCGACTACGCCGATCCGGACGTCATCCGCGTGGGCGAACGCTATTACATGACCTCGTCGAGCTTCAACAATATTCCGGGCCTTCCGCTCCTCGAATCGGACGATATGATCAACTGGGAGCTGGTCGGCCACGCCCTGCCCCAGCAGGTGCCGGCCGCCCACTTCGCCGTGCCGCGCCATGGCGCGGGCGTGTGGGCGCCGGCCTTGCGCCATCACGACGGCAAGTTCTATCTGTTCTATCCGGACCCGGACTTTGGCGTGTATGTCATGAGCGCCGAGCGCTTTGCCGGCCCATGGAGCGCGCCCAAGCTGATCCTGCCGGGACGCGGCATCATCGACCCGGCGCCCTTGTGGGACGAGGACGGCAAGGCCTGGCTGGTGCACGGCTGGGCCAAGAGCCGCTCCGGCATCAATAACATCCTGACCCTGCGCAGCATGGCGCCGGACGCCAGCGCCATGCTCGACACCAAGGGCCGGGACATCGTCGACGCCAACAAGATCGCCGGCTACCACACCCTGGAAGGCCCCAAGCTGTACAAGCACGACGGCTATTACTACATCTTCGCCCCGGCGGGCGGCGTGGAAACCGGCTGGCAGGCGGTGCTCCGCTCCAGGGATATCGGCGGCCCGTATGAGCACCGCAACGTGATGGACCAGGGCGATACCCAGATCAACGGTCCGCACCAGGGCGCCTGGGTGCGCACCGCGGCCGGCACCGACTGGTTCTACCACTTCCAGGACAAGCAATCGTATGGGCGCGTGGTGCACCTGCAGCCGATGCGCTGGCTTGACGCCTGGCCGGTGATCGGCGAAGACAGCCCGCGTGCCGGGGTCGGCCAGCCGGTCCTCACCCATGCCAAGCCGGTGCCGGGCAAGTTCGCCATCAAGGTGCCGCCCACCACCGACGAGTTCAATGGCCCAGCCCTGGGCCTGCAGTGGCAATGGAACGCCAACAGCGCCCCGGGCTGGCATTCGCTCACCGAGCGGCCCGGCCGCCTGCGCCTGTACACCCAGGTGGTGCCGGAGGCGGCGAACTTCGTGCGCGCCGCCCCTTCCCTGCTGACCCAGAAACCGCCCGCGCCCAGCTTCACCGTCGACACCCACATCGAGCTGCGCCTGCCGGCGGAAGGCGACCGCGCCGGCCTGATCCTGAACGGCATGAGCTACGCCTGGCTTGGCCTGCGCAAGACCGCGTTCGCCACCGAACTGGCCTACACCACCTGCGCGCCGCTGTCGATGGCGTGCACCGAGACGAGCAGCGTGGTGCTGCCGGACGCGCCGCAATCGATTTACCTGCGCATGGTCATGAGCGAAGGCGGCTTCGCCCAGTTCTCGTACAGCCTGAATAACCGCGACTTCCGCCCGGTGGCGCAGCCCTTCCCGGCCAGCCGTGGACGCTGGGTCGGCGCCCAGGTCGGCCTGTTCAGTCTTGGCAATAAGCCATCACCGGTGGCGCCGGCGTACATCGATGTGGACTATTTCAGGGTGAGCCGCTAAGTCTGCGCCATCCCGGCGCGATCTCCAGTTGCGTTGCGGGCGGATTCGTTTTACACTTGTGATCGATAACATGTAACACTGAACACGAGAGAACCGCCATGCTTCCCAACTTCCGCTCGCGCGAGATGCTGCTGTCGCACATCGAGCACACCATGTCGTTCTACCACCCGCGCTGTATCGATCCGAGCGGTGGGTTCTACCACTTCTTCCTCGACGACGGCACGATCTACGACGAAACGACCCGCCACCTGGTCAGCAGCACCCGCTTCGTGTTTAATTACGCGATGGCCTACCGGCAGTTCGGCGACCCCGCCTACCTGGAAGCGGTGCGCCATGGCGTGGCCTTCCTGCGCGCAGCCCACCGCGACCCGGCCACCGGCGGCTACGCCTGGCAGCTGGCGTGGCAGGATGGCGCCGCCACGGTCCTTGATGCCGACAATCACTGCTACGGCCTGGCATTCGTCATGCTGGCCTACTCGCATGCGCTGGCCGCCGGCGTCCCCGAGGCGCGCGACTGGATGGATGAAACCTGGGACCTGATGGAACGGCGTTTCTGGGAGCCGGTCCACGGCCTGTACGCCGACCAGGCCAGCGCCGACTGGTTCACCGTCGCCCCCTACCGTGGCCAGAACGCCAACATGCACGCCTGCGAAGCGATGCTGGCGGCCTTCGAGGCCAGCGGCGAGCGCCGCTTCCTGCTGCGCGCCTCCCTGCTGGCCCGTAATATCACCTTGCGCCAGGCGGGCCTCTCCGACGGCATGATCTGGGAGCATTACCACGCCGACTGGAGCATCGACGAGGACTACAACCGCGACGACAAGACCAACATCTTCCGCCCCTGGGGCTACCAGCCCGGCCACTTCACCGAATGGGCCAAGCTGCTGCTGCAGCTGGAGCGCCACGCCGCCCATCTGGACGAACCCACCGACTGGCTCATGCCGCGCGCCAAATGGCTGTTCGATACCGCGCTGGCGCAGGCATGGGACGAAAGCCACGGCGGCATCCACTATGGCTTCGGCCCGGACGGCGAGATCTGCGACGGCGACAAATACTTCTGGGTGCAGGCCGAGAGCCTGGCCGCCGCCGCGGTGCTGGCCAGGCGCACCGGCCACGAACGCTACCGCGACTGGTACGAGCGGATCTGGGCTTACAGCTGGGAGCATTTCGTCGACCACAAGCATGGCGCCTGGTACCGCATCCTGGCGCCCGACAACGCCAAGCTGACCAACGAGAAAAGCCCGGCCGGCAAGACCGATTACCACACCATGGGCGCCTGCTACGAGGTACTGCAGGCCCTGGGAGAGCCTGCGTGAGTGCGCTGCCGGCTTTTGTTGCGGCCGGGGAGGCCCTGACCGATATGCTGCGCAGCGGGCCGGAGACGTGGACCAGCAAGGTCGGCGGCTCGACCTGGAACGTGGCGCGCGTGGTGGCCAGCCTGGGGCTGCCGAGCGCCTTCGCCGGCACCATCAGCACCGACGTCTTCGGCGTCGAACTGCTTGAGGCCAGCGCGGCGGCGAAGCTGGACCTGCGCTTCCTGCAGCAGGTCGAGCGCTCGCCCCTGCTGGCGATCGTGCACGAACTCGATCCGCCCAAGTATTTTTTTATCGGCGACGACAGCGCCGACCTGCATTTCGACGCCGCGCTGCTGCCGGCCGGATGGCGCGAGCAGGTGCGCTGGGTGCATTTCGGCGGCATCAGCCTGGCGCGCCAGCCGCTGGCGGACAAGCTGGTCGCGCTGGCCGGAGAACTCAAATCCGCCGGCGTGCGCATCAGCTACGATCCCAACTTCCGCGCCCTGATGGACGAGCGCTACGACGCCACCCTGCGCCGCATGAGCGCCATCGCCGACGTCATCAAGGTATCGGACGAGGATTTACTGGGGCTGTTCCGCTGCGCGGATGCGGACAACTCCTTTCGCACGCTGCGCAGCATGAATCCGGAAGCGGCCATCATGTACACGCGCGGCGCGCGCGGCGCCTCGCTCTACCAGGGCGAGCTCGAATGGCACTGCCCCGCTCCGCCGGCCATCGTGGTCGACACCGTGGGTGCGGGCGATGCTTCCATCGGCGCGCTGCTCTACAGCCTGATGGCCCGCCCGGGCATGAATCCTGGCGCGCACCTGCGCTTTGCCGTCGCGGCGGGCGCCGCCGCCTGCGAAGCAGCCGGCGCGACGCCACCGACGCTCACCGCGGTGCACCGCCTGCTGGAGCTGACAACCATCACCGAGACGCTTGCATGAAACACATCATTGCGCTACTGGCAGCCCTGCTCCTGACGCCACTGGCTGTCCAGGCCGATGCCATCATCGAGCAAAGCCGCGCCAGCGTGCAGTCGCCCGACAAGCGCCTGCAGGTGAACGCTTACCAGAAGCGCATGAAGGATGGAACGCGCGCCCTGCATTACACCCTCAGCTACAAGGGCCGCACGGTGGTGCGCGAATCGCTGCTCGACCTGGAGCTGGACAACCACCTGTCCGAGAGCGCCATGGCGCTCAAGATCGACCGCCAGAACAAGTGGTTCGACAACCTGGCAGTGCAGTCGGTGGCGGCCAGTTCGGGCGACAGCGTTTGGAAGCCCGGCAATGGCGAGCGCAGCGAAATCGCCGACCGCTACAACGCAGTGGCCATCCACATGGTCAAGGACGACAACCCGGTCTATAAAATGAGCGTGGAGATCCGCGCTTACGATGAAGGCGTGGCCTTGCGCTACTTCTTCCCGGAGAATGAAAAAGGCAGCTACTACCGGATCAAGCAGGAGCATACCGAGTTCGCCATGCCGGCCGGGACAAAGGCATGGTTCCATGGCTGGGCCCAGGCGCCCTACTCGCTGCTTCCGCTGAAAGACTGGCCCGACCAGTCGGAGCGTCCGCTGACCTTGGAACTGCCGGGCGGGCTGTATGTGAGCCTGGTCGAAGCGCGCATGGTCGACTATTCGCGCACGAAGTTCAAATTGAGCGCCACCAAGCCTGACACCATCGTCACCGCCATGCACGACCCGGCCGACCTGATCTCGCCCTTCGCCACGCCGTGGCGCGCCATCATGGTGGCCGAAACGCCTGCCAGACTGGCCGAGAACAGCCACTTCATCCTGAACCTGAACGAGCCATCGAAGATCAAGGATGAAAGCTGGATCAAGCCCGGCAAGATCATGCGCGTCATGACCCAGACCACCGCTGCCGCACGCGCCAATATCGACTTCGCCGCGCGTCACGGCCTGCAGTACATCCTGTTCGACTGGAAGTGGTACGGCCCGGCGTTCTCGTTCGACTCGGACGCTACCAAGGTTGCCATTCCCGACTTCGACCTGCCCGCGATCATCGCTTATGCCAAAGAACGCGGCATCGGCGTGTGGCTGTACGTGAACCAGCAGGCCTTGCTGACCCAGTCCGATACCCTGTTCCAGACCTACCGCGACTGGGGCGTGGCCGGCGTCAAGTTCGGCTTCGTGCAAGTCGGCTCGCATCGCTGGACCACCTGGATCGAGAAAGCCATCGCCCAGGCCGCCGCCGCCAGGATCATGGTTAACGTGCATGACGACTGGCGCCCCACCGGCGAGCAGCGCACCTGGCCCAATCTGGTGACCTCCGAAGGGGTGCGCGGCAACGAGGAAATGCCCGATGCGACCCACAACACCGTGCTGCCATTTACCCGTTACCTGGCCGGCGCGGCCGACTACACGGTGTGCTACTACGACCCGCGCATCAAGACCACCCATGCGCACCAGCTCGCGCTGGCGGCCATCTATTACAGCCCGCTGCAGACGCTGTACTGGTACGACAAGCCGGAGATGTCCGATCATGGCGCCGAACTCGAATTCTGGGACAAGATCCCGGCCACCTGGGACGACACCCGCGTGCTGCACGGCCAGCCGGGCCAGTTTGTCACCACGGCGCGCCGCAAGGGCAAGGAATGGTTCGTCGGGACCATCACCAATAATGACAAGCGCGATCTGAAGATCCCGCTCGACTTCCTGGAAAAGGGCAAGCGCTACATCGCCCACCTGTACAGCGACGACCCTCAGCTGACCAGCAAGACCCGGGTCAAGGTGACCAGGATGGAAGTCGACGCGGCTACCGTGATCGACGCCCGCCTGCTGGCGTCGGGCGGCCAGGCCATGTGGTTGCGCCCGGCGCCGTAGCCGTTGTGGCATATTCCTTGACAGCCCGGCCGGCAAGCGCTAGGTTATCGATCACACAAAAATCACAAAGAATCCCAGGAGACCTACCATGACCAGCAAGCAGTCGCACTTCCGCTTTCTGAGCAGTTTTGTATTTATCTACTTTTTCGCACAGGCGATGAGCATTTCCCTGCTCACGATCTGGCTGCGCACCACGCTGCAGCTGAACGGCACGGAGACAGGCATCGTCTTCTCGGCCAATTTCATGGCCGCCATGTGCTCGCAGCCCATCTACGGCTTCGTGTCGGACCGCATCGGCGAGCGCCGCCACCTGCTCTGGCTGGTCGCCGCGCTGTGCTCACTGTCCGGCCTGTTCTTCGTCTATGTGTATGCGCCGCTGCTCAAGACCAACATCATGCTGGGCGCGGCCGTCGGCGGCGCCTACCTCGGCATTACTTTTGTGGCCGGCAGCTATGCGATCGAATCGTATGTAGACCGGATCGGGCGGCGCCACGGCTTCGAGTACAGCCGCGTCAGGATGTGGGGTTCCCTCGGCTTTGCCAGCGCCGCCATGTTCAGCGGCCGCCTGTTCAACATCGCGCCGGAGATCAACTTCACGATGGCGTCGGCGGCCGGTGTGCTGATGATGGCCCTGCTGCTGTTCTGGCGCACCGGGGACAAACCGGGCGATCCGGCGCCCGCCCCCGCGTCCAAGGTCACCCTGGGCGAAGCCATGGCACTGCTGCGCGACCCTGCCTTCTGGCGCTTCATGGTGTTCATCCTTGGCGTGACCAATATCTACCTGGTGTTCGACCAGCAGTTCCCAAGCTACTTCGCGTCGATGTTCCCGGATCAGAAAACCGGCACGGCCATGTTCGGCTACCTGAACTCGCTGCAGATCTTCATCGAAGCGGGCGGCCTGTTCCTATCGCCGATCCTGGTCAAGCGTATCGGCGCCAAGAACGGCCTGCTGCTGGCCGGCTCGATCATGATGTTCCGCGTGGCCGGCTCGGGCCTGGCGGTTGGGCCGCTGTCCATCTCGGCCATGAAGATGCTGCACTCGGTCGAACTGCCGATCCTGGTGGTGTCGGTGTTCCGCTACATCGCCTACCACTTCGACAACCGCCTCGCCTCGACCATCTACATGGTGGGCGTGAGCTTCGGCCACTCGCTCGGCCTGGTAATCCTGTCGCCCTTCGCCGGCAAGAGCTATGACCTGATCGGCTTTTCCAACAGCTACCTGGCCATGGCGGCACTGGGCGTGGTGTTCATGGTCCTGTCGGCCTGGCTGCTCTCGCCCACCCCGCCTGAAGTCAAAGGCAAGGAGGCCAGGCCCGAGACCAAAGGCGCCCTGCCCGCCGAGCCTGGAAAAATTTGAATACGAACCAAGGAGTTACCCGCATGCCCGCTTCACCGAACAACGCCAAGAACCAGATCAACGCGGCGATCGCCCATGCGCTGGCGGCCGTGGACCGCAACCTGGAGCATTTCGGCGAGCAGTTTCCCGCGCCGTCGAGCGTTGGCTCGATATACCCCGCCATGGGCAACGACGAATGGACCAATGGCTTCTGGACCGGCATGCTGTGGCTGGCCTATGAACTCTCCGGCGCCCAGCGCTACCGGGACGCCGCCATGGTCAATGTGCGCAGCTTCCACCAGCGCCAGCTTGATCGCCACAACGTCAACCACCATGACCTGGGCTTCCTTTACAGCCTGTCCTGCGTGGCCGGCTACAAGCTGACCGGCGACCCGCTGGCGGCCGAAGCGGCCATGGGGGCGGCGCGCCTGCTGCTGACCCGCCACAGCGAAACCACCGGGATCATCCAGGCCTGGGGCGACCTGACCGACCCGGCGCAGAGCGGCCGCATGATCATCGACTGCAACCTGAACCTGCCGCTGCTCTATTGGGCCAGCGACTACAGCGGCGAGCCGGCCTTCCGGGCCGCCGCCGACCAGCACATCAAGGCGGCCGCGCGCCACATCGTGCGCCCCGACGGCTCGACCTTCCACACCTTCTTCTTCGATCCGGCCACTGGCGAACCGCTGCACGGCAAGACCCACCAGGGCTTTGCCGACGACTCCTGCTGGTCGCGCGGCCAGGCTTGGGGCATCTCCGGCTTCCCTCTGGTGTACCGGCATAACGGCGACACCAGCCTGATCGAACTGTCCAAGGTGCTGGCCAACTACTACCTCAAGCGCCTGCCGGCGGACGGCGTGTGCTACTGGGACCTGGTGTTTACCTCCGGTCCGGAAGAACGCGACAGTTCGGCCGCGGCGATTGCCGCATGCGGCTTGCTGGAGCTGGCCAACAACCTGCCACTGCTCGATCCGCTGCGCAAACAGTACGAAAACGCGGCGCTGGACACCATGCGCACGCTGTCCGAGCACTTTGTCAATACCGATGGACTGCCGGGCGCGGGCCTGCTCAAGCACGCGGTCTATCACAAGCCGCACGGCATCGGCGTCGACGAAAGCTGCATCTGGGGCGACTACTTCTACCTGGAAGGGCTGGTGCGCCTGACCCGGACCTGGCAGCCTTACTGGTAAGGATTGCAGGCCGCTTTACCGTTTTACCCTTCAGCGCGTTTCTCCACCCCTCTCGGACGCGCTTTCAAATCGCGGATGGCAGCAGCCTTCCGCGATTTTTTTTGTCCCCCCATAGCAAAAGCCCCTGTCATAGAGAAAAACCGCTGATATAATCCCTCTCATTGATATCGATAACAAGCATTACCGACCCGGAGATCCCCATGTTCTGCAAAACCCTGCATGCCACCCACCCGGACATGATGGCCGGCGTTAGCAACGACCAGCTGCGCGAGCGCTACCTGCTTGCCGGCCTGTTCGTCGCCGACCAGCTGAACCTGAATTACTGCCATAACGAGCGTTTCGTCATCGGCGGCGCCTGCCCGGTGTCGCAGGTCCTCTCCCTGCCGTCCCATAGCGAGCCGCCATCGGCGGCCGGCCAGCCATTCCTGGTCCGGCGCGAGCTGGGCATCATCAACGTCGCCCAGGGCGCCGGCCGCGTGCGCGTGGACGGCGTGGTGCACGAGATGGCGCCGCTGGACGGCCTGTATGTGCCGATGGGCGCGGCCGAAGTGCTGTTCGAGTCCGTCGATGCGGCCAATCCGGCGCGCTTCTACCTGGCCTCGACCCCGGCCCACGCAAGCTACCAGGTCACCAAGATCACCCACGCGCAGGCGGTGCCCCTGGAACGCGGCAGCCTGGAAGCGTCCAACCTGCGCACCATTTACCAGTACGTCGTCCCCGGCGTGTGCCAGTCGGCCCAGCTGCTGCTCGGGCTGACCGTGCTCAAACCGGGCAGCGTCTGGAACACCATGCCGCCCCACCTGCACGAGCGCCGCTCGGAGGTCTACTTCTACTTCAACATGAAAGAGAACGAGCGCGTCTTCCATTTCATGGGCCAGCCGGATGCGGCGCGCCACATCGTCGTCGCCAACGAAGAGGCGGTGGTCTCGCCGCCATGGTCGATCCACATGGGCTCGGGCACCGCCAATTACGGCTTCATCTGGGCCATGGGCGGCGAAAACCTCGACTACACCGACATGAACGTGCTCGACATCTGCCAATTGAAATAGGAGCGAATCATGAGCGAACTCTTTAACCTCAACGGCAAAACCGCGCTGGTCACCGGCGCCAATACCGGGCTTGGCCAGGCGATCGCGATCGCCCTGGCCGAAGCCGGCGCCGATATCGTCGCCGCCGGCCGCACCGAACCGTCCGAAACGGCACGCCGCGTCTGCGCGGCCGGGCGCCGCTTCGACTTCGTCCACGCCGAACTCGGCGCCGGCGCACCGGTCCAGCAGGTCATCGATGCGGCAGTGGGCAGCATGGGCCGGCTCGACATTCTGGTGAACAATGCCGGCACCATCGAGCGCGCCGACAGCGTCGACGTCACCATGGAGGAATGGGACACGGTGATGAACACCAATCTCAAGAGCCTGTTTTTCCTGGCGCAATCCGCGGCCAAGCACATGCTCGGCCACGGCGGCGGCAAGATCATCAACGTCGCCTCCCTGCTGTCCTTCCAGGGCGGCATCCGGGTCGCGGCCTACACCGCCAGCAAGAGCGGCGTGGCCGGCCTGACGCGTGCCCTGGCCAACGAGTGGGCCGCGCACGGCATTTGCGTCAATGCGCTGGCACCCGGCTACTTCGATACCAACAACACCGCCGCCTTGCGCGCCGATCCGGTCCGCGCACCGGCCATCCTGGGACGCATCCCGGCCGGCCGCTGGGGCAGGCCGGACGACCTGGCCGGCGCCTCGGTGTTCCTGGCCAGCCGTGCCAGCGACTATGTGCACGGTATCGTGCTGCCGGTCGACGGCGGGTGGCTGGCCCGATGACCCTGAAGCAAGGCAGCGCTCCCGGCGACATCGACAGCATCCCATGGCTGCTCGCCTGGGAACATGGCAGCGTCCAGGTGCAGCCCTTGGGCGCGATGCTTGGACCGGTGCGCCTGCGCCTGGGTGACAAGCACGTGCTGGAAGTCATGCATGTGGCGCCCTGGGCCGACGCGCCCGGCGCCGCCGGACTGCCCGGCGTGATGCGGCGCCTGCGCGGAGAATGGCCCTGCCTGCCCTTCGGCCGGGTCGACTATCCACGCGGCCTGCCTGATGGCTGGACCCGCAAGGAGCCCGACGACCACTGGAACCACGGCTACTCGGCCAACCATCCGTGGCATTGTCTCGAGTCGAGCGGCACCCATCTGCACCTGGCGATCGACTATCCGGCGGACTCGCCGATCCTGCGCATGGAGCGGGTGGTCAAGGCCGATCCGCACGCGCCGGCGCTCGACATCTCGCTTACCGTCTGGGCACGCCGACCCACGCAGCTGCCGGCCGGACTGCACCCGACCTTCCGCCTGCCTTCCGTGCCGGGCCGGGTACAGGTTCTGCTCGGTGAACATCAAGGCATCCACAGCTATCCGACCAACGGCGACGCGGGCCTGTCGCGGCTTCATCCCGACACCCGCTCCGACACGCTCGATCACATGGCGGGCACGCACGGCACGCTCGATTTCACGCGCCTGCCGCTGGCCGGTCCGACCGAGGACCTGATGCAGGTGCGCGGGCTGCGCAGCGCGAGCACGGGCCAAGGCATGGGGGCGCCGTTTGCCCTGCACTATCTGGACGACGAAGCCTGCGTCGGCCTGTGGTGGGATACCGTTCATCTGCCCGACCTGATGCTATGGCTGAGCAATGGCGGACGCGCCCATTTCCCGTGGATGAGCCGGCACATCGCGATCGGGGCCGAACCGGTCAACAGCCTGTTCGACCTGGGCCGGGTGGCCACGGCGCCGGCCGGCCACCCGCTGGCGGACCGCCTCGGCCTGGCGCTCACGCCCGACGCGCCCTGGCACACGCATTACCGGATTGCAGCCTGGCCCCAGCCGTCTCCCTCACCTGAATAAGGTATAGCGCCGATCATGGTCCCTCATTTCCGCTCGCGCGACATGCTGGTCGCGCACATCGCCGACACGCTCAAGTCTTGCGGCCTGCGCTGCGGCCTGTCCAGTCTCGCGCTGGCGTACCGGCAGTTCGGCGACCCGGCCTATCTGGATGCGGCGCGCCAGGCGCTGGCCGGTTTGCGCGAAGGGCGCGCCGCTATTGGCCCCGGCGACAAGCAGTGCTCAAGCCTGGCATTCGAGCTGCAGGCGTACGCCCGGGCTTTCGCCGCCGGTATCGGCGAGGCGCGCGCGTGGATCGATGAGACCTTCGGCCTGATGGAACGCCACTTCTGGGAAGAACAACATGGCCTGTACGCGAGCTCGGCGAGCCCGGACTGGAGCCGGCTGTCGCCGTCTCGCGGCCAGAGCGCCAACATGCACGCCTGCGAGGCCTTGCTGGCAGCCTACGATGCCTGCGGCGACATCGGCTTTCTGCAGCGCGCCGAAACGCTGGCGCGCAACATCACGGTGCGCCAGGCCGCACTGGCGAACGGCTTGATCTGGGAGCACTATCACGCGGACTGGTCGATCGACTGGACCGACGGCCTGCTCCAGCCCGGCCACTTCACCGCCTGGGCCAGGCTGCTGCTGATCCTGGAACGGCATGCCGGCGAGTTGGCCAGGCCATCCGGCTGGCTGGCGCTGCGCGCCGCCGAGCTGTTCGATACGGCGCTGGAGACGGCCTGGGACGAGCGCGCCGGCGGCATCACCGGCGGCTTCGACACCAGCGGCGCCATCTGCGATGGCAGCAAGAACGCATGGGTGCAGGCGGAGAGCCTGGCCGCCGCCGCCCTGCTGGGCGCGCGCACCGGCCAGATGCATTACTGGATCTGGTATGACACGATCTGGGAATACTGCTGGAAGGAGTTCGCCGGCAAGCACAAAGGCGTGGCGTGCGACAGCCGGCATCATACGATGGCCGCCTGCCACGAAGTCCTCAAGGTGATCCGCAGCGCTCCCTAGCCGGTCAGGAAGTGACGGACGACGACTCGCGCGTGACCAGCGTATAACCGAGCAGCTTGTGCTGCACCAGCTTGTCGTCGCCGGAACGCTTGCGGCGCACCTGTTCGACCACCAGGTCGACCGCCGCGCGGGCCATGTCGCCGATCGGCTGGTGAATCGTGGTCAGCTCGGGCCATACCGTGGTCGCCACCGGCGTATCGTCGAAACCGACCACCGCCAGCTGGCGCGGCACCTCGATTTGCAGCCCGTGCGCGACCGCGATGGTTGCCGCCGCCATATCGTCATTACTGGCAAACACCGCGCTCGGCTTCTTTTTGCGGCTGAGCAGTTCGCGCGCCGCATCCAGGCCGGAACGGTAAGTAAACAGGCCCTCGGCCACGCGCTCGGGCGGCACGGAGAGGCCGGCCTGCCGCATCGCATCGATAAAAGCCGTGTAGCGCAGCTGTGCCGGCGTGTGTTTGGGGTCGCCCTTGATGAAGCCGATGTCGGTATGCCCCAGCGCGAGCAGGTGGCGGGTCATGGTCCAGGCGCCTTCGTAGTCGTCGATACGCACCGCCGACACGGTCGGATGAGGGCGCGCGGTGGCCACCGCCACGGTCGGCATGCCGATGCTGTCGAGCTGCTTGAGGGCGGTGCGCGAGTCGCACAGGGGCGGCGGCACCAGGATGCCGTCCACGCCCTGGGCGATCAGCTGGTCGATCGCCAAGCGCTGGCTGCGCAGGTTGTCGCAGCGTTCGAGGATCAGCTGGGCGCCGTTGCGGCGGCACTGGTCCATGGCGCCCACCAGGAAGGCGCTCAGGAAGGAGGCGCTCGGATTACTGTACAGCAGGCCCACGCGCAAGGTGCCGACCCGGGCGGCGCGCGCCGCCAGGTTGACCTGGTACTTGAGGGTCTCGATCGCCGACATGACCTTGATGCGGGTGGTGTCGCTGACGCTGGCGCTGCCGTTGATCACCCGCGACACCGTCATGCCGGAAACGCCCGCCATGCGCGCCACGTCGTACAAGGTGGCCACGCCGCCATTGCGGTCGGTCTGCTTTGTTACATCTTCCATTGGGACCTGGTGACAGTGGAGTTGGGTGCCGCGACACCATGCATGATATCGATATCGCGCACAACAATTATAACAAGGCCTACCAGCTTTCTACCATCGGATACTAAATAAGGTAAAAACTTTAGCCCTTGTTCACTAAACGCAGATCAGCGGAAGCTCACGCCCTCGGCGAACGGGCCGATATCGAGCACATTCGGCGCACTGCCGGTGATGCGCTTGCCGCCCACGGTGACGTTATCGAGCACGATGTTGTTCACCTTGCGCTGGGCGTCGTGGCCATAGATGACCGAGGCGCTGGGCGAGCCCTTGCCGCTGTAGCTGACGTTACGCAGGGTGATGTTCTCGATGCCACGCCCCGGGCTGGTGTTGTATTTCGGGGTATAGGCGATGTGGAAGTTAAACAGCTTGCCCTCTTCGATGCGCTCGACCCGGATGTTTTCGAAGACCACGTCGCGTACCAGGTTGTCGTCGCCGGCCATGATGCCGATCGCGCCCTCGTACTCCGGTTCGTCCTCGTCATGGTCCAGGATATCGATGTTATTGAAGCGGACCCGCTCGATCACTTCGGCCTCCGGATGGGCGGCCGACGGCGTATTGCCGTGAATACCGATCATGACGGCGTGCGCCACGTCGGCCCACAGGGTCGTATCGGTGACCGTGATATCGCGCGTATTGCCCCAGATATCCCAGCGGTGGTTGTACAAGGTGATGCAGTCGTCCGAAGTGCGGATGAAGCTGTCGGTGATCTTGACGCGCTCGCAGGCGAAGTGGCCCAGCCCATCGGACCAGCGTTCGGCGCCGATTGTGCGGATGCTGCGCTCTTCCAGGTCCTGCGAATTAATGCAGCGCATGGTGCCTTCCTTCGGGTTGATGAAGATCGGGCCGTCGATCAGGATATTCTTGGCATTGCGGATCTGCATCTGGTCGACGCCGTCGAACAGGCCGTCGCTATAGACCTTGACGTTTTCAATGCCGTCGATGATCAGGGGGTTCTTGAGCACCGCCGAGCCGTCGATGTACACGGTGGTGTTCGAACGCAGGCGGAACGGGCCACCGTACACGCCGGGGCCGAAGTACACCACCGGTTGCGTCAGGTCGGGCGTGGTGCCCTGGCCGATCTCGTACGAGGTCAGGACCTTGGCGGCCTTGGTCATGTCCTTGCGGATCGCGTGGGTAAATACGTGCAGGTTATGGGTGCGGTCCTCGTCGAATTCCACGCTGAGGTTTTCCGGCTTGGTCAAAGTGAAGTAGGCGATGCCGTCCTTGACCGTGGTCTTGACGCCTTTCGAGTCGGGCCGCACCGCGACCTTGGAGAACGAGCCGTTGTTCTTCTGGACCGCGACTTCCACGGCGCCGTCGAAGTTAAAGTAGACCATCGATGCCAGCTGCTGGTTGTCCAGGTCGACCTTGACCTTATACTCGTACAGGTCCTGCCACACGCCGCCCGGCGTGCGCACCCGCACCGTGAAGGCGTCGTTATGGTGCGTATAGCGGATCGGCTGCGGGAACGGATGTACCTGCAGCTGGTTGGCCGGCGCCGCGGCCACGGCGGCGTTCCATGATGTGCAGCCCAGCAGGCAGGCGGCGAGTACGAAAAGCTTCTTGAGCATGGCTCGATGTCTCCTTGAACTTCTTGTTCGAATGTCAGGCGCCTATCTTAGACCACCAGCAGGCCCTGGAGCGACGAGACATGGGCGCTGTCCGACCAGGTGCCGAGCAATTTGCCGTCGGCGCTAAATTCCAGCAGCTGGCGCCCCTTGGCGCCCTTGTCCGGGCCGTGGCCGGCCCAGTTGGCCACCAGCAGGCGGCCGTCGGCCAGCTGCTCGTAGCTGGCGTAGAAGAACGGCGCCACCTCGGCCGGCACCTCGTCCGCGCCGCCAAAACGGCGGATGCACTGGCCGGCGGCATCGAAGACCGCCATGAAGGCGCCATAGCCGGCCGACACCAGGGTGCTGCCGTCGGCGCGGCGCTCGGCCTTCCAGGCGTGCTCGAAGCCCGGCGCCGCGAAGCGCCGCACTTCTTCCAGCGCGGGGGTGGTTTCGAGGATATGATCGTTCATGCACAGCAGGTAGGTACCCTGCGCCGTGGGACGCATGAGGCGCACGTAGTCGCCATCGCGGCGGGCGGTGCCGGTCAAGGCCAGGCTGGCGTCCAGCGTCAATACATTGATGCCGCCGGTGCCGTCGAGATTGAAGCCGGTGACCAGCGTGGCGCCGTCGGCGCGGCGGTGCACCGCCGTCACATCGGTCCAGCGATCGCAGGACGACAGCACGCGCCCGCTGGCGATCTCGAGCTCGAAAAAGCCGCGGTCGAAGCCCACCAGCACGCGATTGGCACCGAGGCGCTGCATGTCGCGCGCGAGCGGATAGTCGTCCAGGCTGATGGTCCAGCGGATGCCTTCGACGCTGTCGATCAGCGACATGCGCTGGCGGCCTTCGTCGATGCCCAGGAAGCGGTGGCGGATAGTCATGTCTGGCGTGCCTCGTAAGATTGGTTGCGCTCTTGCGTAAGCTGCCATCCTAACATAGCGGTGTTATCGATATCAAGCCGTTTTTATTCGCTTCCGGCAAAAGCCGCCGCACAGCCAAGCTATTGCTCATCAGATTGATCGATGTTCACCGGCGTGAGCTCACAAACACGCTAACATACTAGTGCCCCAATCGATCAATATGCGCACAATGAAAAGAATCGTCTCGATGGCCATGCTCGCCCTGAGCCTGTGTTTGACTTGCCAGGCGGCATATGCCCAGGCGCAGCAGGGCGAAAACTGCCGCTTCGGAACCTAATTAGCAACGCTTTCACCCGCTTTGTATATTTCGCGAAATCCGGGCGTATAATTTCCGAATGAACAGAGCCGAAACCTTCCAGCGCATCGCCGCCGAAGCCGCACGCGGCGAGATTACGCTCCCCACGAGCGTGAACGCGGCCTTGCGCCTGCAGGCCGAGCTGGATCGCCCGGACTGTCATATCGAGAACGCCATCAAGCTGGTGGCGGGCGAACCCCAGCTGGCCGCGCGCGTCGTGGCCCTGGCCAACACGGCCGCCTTCAACCGCAACGGCGGCGATGAGATCACCAGCGCGCGCGCCGCCGTCATGCGGGTCGGCTGCAACAGCCTGAAGACGATGGTGGCCACGCTGATCGTCAAGCAACTGGCGGCGCGCATCACCGACCCAGCCCTGCGCACCAAGGCCGAGCGGCTGTGGCTGCACAGCGCCAATGTGGCGGCGCTGGCCCACGTGCTGGCGCGCCGCGTGACCATGGTCGACCCGGACACCGCAATGTTCGCGGGCATCGTGCACGAGGTTGCCGGCGTCTACTTGATTGCGCGGGCTGAAGAGTTTCCCGGCCTGCTGGACGATGACGCCGGCGATATGGAAGAGTTGTGCGAAGAGACCGTCACACGCGAAGTGCTGCACAAGCTCAGCATTCCAGAGTCGGTCGGCAACGCCATCCTGGCGGCACGCTGCGGCAAGGTCAACGAGCCGCCGACCACCCTGACGGACACGCTGATACTGGCCAATCAGTTCGCGCTGGTAGCGTCGCCGCTGGGCCCGCCGCAAGCCATGCCCAGCCCTGGCGACGCGGATATTGACTTCGTGAACAGTTCATCCAAGCTGACCAAGCTCATCGACGAATCGACGGACGAACTGCGCTCGATGATTGCCGCCCTGATGGGCTAAGTCAGCCGGGCAATCTCCACCGAACCGTGCTCGTCGAAGATCGGGCATTCTTTCGCCACCGCCACCGCGGCGTCGAAGTCGGCCGCCTCGATCACCGAGTAACCCGACAGGGAACTGCTCGACAGCTTAGGGCCCAGCAAGCGGTTGGGTATTTCGACGCTGCTGTGGGTCAAGTTGCCCTGGTCAAGGACCGCGCTGCCCAGGGAATCGAACCAGGCGCTCCAACGCTCAGGGCTGTGCTGCTCGATGGCGGACTTGGTGCTGTCGGCCGCCCCGCGGTACACGATCAAAAAACGCGACATATTGCCTCCTCAGACTTGCCCCATCAATAGAAATGAACCCGCGCCTGCGCCGGTCGACAAGGCAACCTTAGCAGAAGCAACAGGACGGTGCCGCACCGGTGCCTTCCCCACACTTTTGCGGCGTGTCAGCGCGCGCGCCGGCGCCGCGCCTATCGTGATGACAGCACCTGGAGTGGGGAGGCAGTCCCGCTCCAGGCCGGCGCATCAGCGCGCTCGACCTAAGCCTGCGGGCATGAGGGAACCTACCATGAGTCAACAGTGGATCAGCAAGCCAGCTCTGCGCAACATCATCCTGGCCGGACTAATCGCGCCAGTGCTCATCGGCGCGCATGGCGGCGCCGGTGAGGGAAATGCCGCGCCGCTTGCGGCCGTAACGGACGCCGTAACGGACGCGGCAAGTGACGACGCCACGCCGGCATCCCGCATGTACAGCATCGTCAACCTGTGGGCCGAGGGCGGCGCGGCAGCCTTGCTGAACGAGCGCGGGCAGGCAGCATTCGGGTCCTTCCTTCCGATCGGCCAGCCCACCGCATATTTCGACGGCGACCGGATACATCCCATCCCCTCGCTGGGCGGCCACTACATCGATCTGCGCGCCATTAACAAGCACGGCGTGGTGGTGGGGTCCGCCGAAGATGGCGCCGAACCACGGAGCGGCATCTATGCCTTTACCTGGAGCCTGGCCCGCGGTCCGCTCGCCCTGCCGGGCAATCAAGGTTCGGCCGCCTACGACATCAACGACAAGGGCCAGGTGGTGGGCCTGATGCAATCGGCCGGCGTGAGCGCGCGGGCGGTGCGCTGGGAGCCGGACGGCACCATCGTCCCGCTCGGCCCCCTGCCCTACTCGCTGTCGGAAGCCTCTGCCGTCAATAAGGACGGCATCTCGACCGGCTTTGGCAACCTGGCCAGCGGGGGAATTCACGCCATGGCGTGGAATACGGCTGGAGGCGAGACCGACATTGGCCCGCTGGAGAGCAGCCATGCCTTCGGCATGCATATCAACAGGCATGGCGAGGTGGTGGGCATTGCCGAGACGCCATCCGGCACCGAGACGCAAGCCTTTTACTGGAGCCGCGCGACCGGCCGGATGCCGATCCCGGTGAGCGGCAGCGGATCGGGCCTCGTGGCGGACCTGAACGACCGGGGTGAAGCCGTCGGCAACACCTACCTCGATGCCCCCGGTTTCGCCTACCACTGGAGGCGCACGAGCGGCGTGAGGCGGCTTCCCCCAGGGACGCCAGGCGGAGCCTACGCCATTGCCATCAACAACGGCGGCGAGATCGTCGGCGCCATCGAACACCGGACCGAGGACGGCCGCAATCTGCACGCGGTGCTCTGGCCGGGCGTTGGCACGCCGATCGACCTGAACACGCGCCTGCACCGGGTGCCGGCCGGCCTGGTGCTGCACAGCGCCGCCGAGATCAACGACAAAGGCGTCATCCTCGTGCACTCCAACGCCGGGCTGGTTCTTCTGCGTCCCGGCAAGCGCGGCACCGACGCCCCGGTGCTGGGGCCCATCATGGGGCTGCCCGACAGCGTCAGGCTCGGTGATGAAATACCGATGACGCTCGGCTTTACCGACAACTCGCGCACCGAAACCCACACGGCAAGCGCGGTCTGGGACGACAGCTGCCCGTCACCGGCGCCAAGCGTGCGCGAATCCGATGGCGTGGGCCAGGTGCGCCTGCAGCACCGCTTCTGCGCGGCCGGCTATATCACCGTGCGCGTGCGCGTGACCGACTCCGCGGGCCGGACCACCGATGCGTGGCGCGAGGTCACGGTCAACGCGCCTGCATCGGCCGCGCTCAAAGCCAAGGGCAGCTTGCCACGCGGCGCGGCCAGCGCGACTTATAAGGATGTGCCGCTGAAGTTCGCCATGTGGTCGCCACTCGCCAAGGGGCCGGCCAGCGTCGGCAAACCGTTCGTCGTACTGCACGGGCCCTTCCACTTCCGCAGCGACCAGCTGGCGGCCCAGGCATCGGGCGGCCAGGCGGCGCGCGTCGAAGGCACAGGGCGTCTCAACGGCCGGCCAGGCTACCGCTTCGTCGTCGAGGCCCATGACGGCGATCGCCGGCAGGGCGCTGTCCTGAGCCGTGACAGTCTGCGCGTGCGCGTGTCTCACCGTGATGCCTTGAGCGGCGCCGAAGTGGTCGACTACGACAATGCCATATCAGGCGCCAACAGCACCTTGCGCGCGGCGCCAGGCAGCAATGGCAGGCTGCTCGACGGCGGCGTCACGCTGGACAACTGATCGCCGCTGACGCTGCACTAAGTCCACTGGCTCACTTCTCGATCAACACCGCCCGCTGGAAGTTGATCGATGCGCTCTGCCCGGCCGTGCCGGTGCCAGGCTGTCCGGGACCGACCAGCACCTGATGCTGCCCCGGCATCACCTGCCGCACGCCGTCCTGGGTGACGAAGCTCAGATCGCGCGGCGACAGCGCGAAGCTGATCCGGCGCCGCTCCCCGGCCTTCAGGGTGATGCGCTGGAAGCCGCGCAGCGCGTGCCGCGGTGCCCCGTCGAACCGCGGCGGCGTCAGATAGAGCTGGGCCACCTCGTCACCGTCGCGCGCACCGGTATTGGTGATCTCGGTCGTCACCGTGATGCCATTCTCAAGGCCACCCTTGGCCGCCTCGACCCGCAAAGGCGTGTAAGAGAACGAGGTATAGCTCAGGCCATATCCGAACGGGTACACCGGCGTGCCTTCGAAATACCGGTAGGTGCGCCCCCTCATCGAATAATCGTCAAAGGCCGGCAGGTCTTTCACGCTGCGGTAAAAGGTGAGCGGCAGGCGCCCGCCCGGATTCGCGGCTCCCGTCAGCACTTGCGCAATCCCCAGTCCACCCGACTGGCCGGGATACCAGGCCTTGACGATCGCGGACGCATTCGCCTTGGCCCACGACAGGTCGAGCGCGCTTCCGCTCATGACCACTACCACCAAGGGTTTACCCAGCGCTTTGGCCTGTTCGAGCAGGCGGCGCTGGTCGGCCGGCAGGTCCAGCGAGGTCTTGTCGCCGCCCGAGAAGCCCTCGACGTTCAGCGCCAATTCCTCGCCTTCCAGGTCGGACGTCAAGCCAAGCACGGCGACGACGACATCGGCGCCGGCCGCCCCGGCCTTGAGATCGGCCTCGGGCTGCTCCGAGACCCTTTTCCAGAACAGGCCCGGCACACCGGTGACCCCGGCCTGCGTGTCGAAGCGCAGAGCGTAGCGCTGCCCCTTCACAAGCCGGACGTCGGTGAGTGTCATCGCTTCCGCCCACTTCGAATGCACGGCTGCTTTCACGGCCGGCTTCCCATCGACCGTCAGTTCGCCCCGCACACCGCTCACGCCGACACGATATGTGCCGGTTTCGGGCGCCACCAGATAGCCGGTCCAGACGACCTTGTTCCGTTCCGATACGTTCTTCAATTCCGACGCACCCGATACCAGGCCCCTGACCACCTGTGTGGCCGCAGGCGTGGACTCATAGGCGTCAGCCATGGCATTGAAATACTCGGCACGCAAGCCGGCTTTGCCATCCGGGGTCAGGAACGCCGACGGTGGCACCGGATCTCCGTCCGTCATGGAAGCCCCCGCCGGGATCAGGCGGATGTTCGCACCCGGCATTACCCGGCGCAATCCGTCGATGACCGAAATGGGCGGAGCGCTCTGGGTCGATGAGTAATTGCCACGCAAGACCCGGGTCGCATCGGCCAAGGGTCCAATGACGGCAAGCTTGAGGCCGGGTTTGAGCGGCAAGACCCCGTCGCTCTTCAACAGGACCAGGCTTTCGATGGCCGATTTGAGGGCCAGCTGCTGATGCTCCGGCGTGTTGATGGCAGTGACCGGGACGGCGGTGCCAGGCTTGCGCGCGAGGCCAGGCAAATCGCCGTTGCGATAGCGCGCCGAAAACAGCCGGACCAGGGCGGTATCGATGTCGCCCATGCTGATGAGACGGCGGCGGAAGGCCTCGCGATAGCGCGCCGAGAGATCCTTTGCATCGCCCAGGGTCTGGGTATTGCACTCATTGTCCACACCGGCCTTGAGCGCGACAGCCGCAGCCGTGGCCTGGTCGGGCGCGTACTTGCTCTGTTCCGAGATGTCGGTCACTGCATCGCAGTCGGAGACGACGTAACCCTTGAAGCCCCAGGCATCGCGCAGGTAGTGCTTGAGCAGCAGCTCGCTGCCGCAGGCCGGCTGGCCGTTGAGGCGGTTGTAGGCGCACATGATAGAGCCGGCCTTGGCATCGACCACGGCAGCGCGGAACGCGGGCAGGTAGGTGTCTTCCAGGTCATGCGCCGAGGCGAACACGTTGGCGTAATGACGGGTGGACTCCGGACCGCTGTGCACCGCAAAGTGCTTGGGGGTCGCCACCACGTCGGGCAGGTCCGGCACCGGCCCCTGCATGCCCTGGATGAAGGAGACCCCGATGGCGGTGGTCAGGAACGGGTCTTCGCCGTAGGTCTCCTGCCCCCGCCCCCAGCGCGGATCGCGGAAGATGTTGATGTTGGGTGACCAGGTATTGAGCCCGGTGCCCATGCGCCCCAGCCGCCCGGTCTGCCGGCCCAGGGTGTGCAGCGCACGCACCTCGACACTGATGGCACCTGCCACCTGATGCGTCAGCGCCTGGTTAAACGTCGCCGCCAGCCCGATCGGCTCGGGAAAATTCGTCGTCGGCACCGGGCCCAGGGCACCGTGCAGCGATTCGGTCCACCAGTTGTAGGCGGGAATACGCAGGCGCGGGATCGCAGGCGCCACGTTGAGCAACTGGTCCAGCTTTTCGTCGAACGTCATCTGCTGCACCAATGCGCGCGCACGGGTATCCGCAGCGCGGTGTATATCGTCGCCGGGCTGTGCGGCGGCATGCGCGGCGCAGCCGGCCAGCAGGACAGCGGCGCTCCAGGCCGGCCTGGCCCGGACCTGGCGTTGAGGACTTTGCATAAGGATCTCCGTTGATATTCTTATGGATGTTATGAAATGATTGCGCAATCTACCGTTGATAGCGCTAACCACATCAATGTATTTCGTGCACACAAAGAAGACCAATTACTTTTTTATCGTGATTGATATCGGAATTCGTATCACTAAGGCTGACACCTCAATCATCCCCTAACATAAAAGGATTGCGCTATCTTCCATGTTTTGACAGAGGAGACAACCCATGAAAACATGGAATCAGGCTGCCGTAGGGTTCACGCTCGCATGGGCGCTGGTCACGCCGGTACAGGCGCAGCAGGACAAGATGGAGCCCATCCCGATCCCGGCCCAGCCGGCAGCGATCATCCTTGACACCGGCGCCTCGCCAGGCGCGGCGACCGCCGAAAGCTGGCACCGCCAATACGGCAGCGTATTCGCCCGCAACGTCACCGTCGCGACGCTGACACCCTTCCTTCCGCCTCCGGGCAAAGCGAGCGGCGCGGCCGTCATCGTCGCACCCGGCGGTGGTTTTCGTACCCTGTCGATGAACAACGAGGGCTGGGATGTCGCCAAGGCGCTGGCCGCCAAAGGCGTGGCCGCCTTCGTGCTTCCCTGATCAGGTCACGCGCCAAAGCGTGGCGAGTGGACCCGGACCGCATCGGCATGCTCGCCTTCTCGGCCGGCGCGATGCTGACCATGTCGACCGCGCTGCACGGCCAGGACGCCAAGCCGGCGTTCATTGCCAACATCTACGGGCCGCTGGCGGCGGTCACGGTACCGGCCGATGCGCCGCCGCTGTTCATCGCGCTGGCCGCCGACGATCCCCTCTTCGCCAATGCAGGCTTTGGCCTGATCGACAGCTGGCGCAGCGCCAAGCGACCGGTGGAATTCCACTTGTACGAACAAGGTGGCCACGGCTTTGGCATGTACTCAAAGACCACCACCAGCACCGGCTGGTTCAACAGCTTCACGCGCTGGCTGGCCATGCACGGCTACTTGAAGCCGAAGGAATAATACGCGCGCATGATGAAGCTTACTGGCGTACACCTAGTCAACGCGGGGTCAGGCACCGACCCCGCGTTGAAGCAAGTACTGAAGTACCCGCTCGAAAATAAATGTGATTTTTGGCTTCCACACCCGGCGCGCTGCGGCGTTGCCCGCTGCTAGCAGTGCTCGCACTGCGTCGCGCCGTGCGCCTTGCATCGCATCCGGCCATGCTCGCCAAAACTTCACATTCATTTCCGTTCGGGTACTTAGTTCACAGTCACGTCGGCGTCGGTGACGGAAATAACGCGCCCGCCGGCGTTGATCGTTGCGTTCGCGCCGACAAAGCTGATGACCGGCACGGCGGTGGTGCAGTCGGTGCGCAATACCGAGACGATCAGTCCGCGGCTCATCGCGGTGCCGTAAGAAAACTTGTTCCAGAAGTGAGGCGCCGTGGCGACCGTCGGTGCGGGCGTGTAGCCAAGCGAGGTGGTCTGGACCAGGGCGTCCGGCGACGCCACCGTGCCGCACATCTCGGCCGGTGCCACGTCGGTACGGAAGCCGTTGGCATCGCCCGTCAGCGCCACGCCGGTGTGCAGGTTGTACTCGTACTTGCGGGCCGTGACGCTGTCGAGCTGGTCGACCGTCACCAGGGTCGACGGGCGGATGAAGATCAGCGTGCGCTTGGCCTTGGTGAGCTTGCCCCCATAAGCGGCGGCCGCATCGCCGGCGGTGATGTCGTACCCGTCCGTCTGGATAAACTTGGTCAGCTGGCCGGACGCGCTGCGTTCGCCCAATCCGGAGAGGCCCAGGCTCTGGCCGATGCCGCCATCGAAGGTGATCGCGTTGTGCGCCTTCGTCTGCTTGTAGTATTCGCGCCAGTGCGGCGAGTTATAGTAGTCGTAATAGCCGCTGTCCATGGCCAGCACTTTACCCTTCGAGTACATCACAAAACCATTCTGGTCGGCGTGCGAGTGATTCACCGAGCCGAACGGGCTGCTCTTGAAGAATACCGAGGTGCGCAGGCGGTCGATCATCGAGCTGTGCATCGCCGACCATCCCACCACCGGGAAGTAGGCGCCATTGGGCTGGGTGGATGGCAGCGCGATCAAGCTGCCGTACTCGCGCGGGCTGAGCAGAATGTGCAGGCGCGCATAGTCTTCCCCGCTCTGCTGCTTGACGTACCAGCGCGACAGGGTGGTCTCGGAACGGTTCATGATGGCTTTGCCGAAGCGCGCCCATTCTTCGCTGCGGTTCACTTCGGCGCCGTCACCGAACACGCCAACCGGGGTGCCGGGCGGCAGCGCGAAGGCGATGAAGCGGGCAAATTCGTTCAGCCATGGCTTCTTGTAGAACGGGACATTCAGTACGCGTTCGATCAGGTCCCAGAAGATCAGCGATTCGCCGGCATCCCATTGCGCATAGGACGAGCCGTTGGCAAAGCCGCCATCCTCGCCGCCCCATGGGCTTACGGCCGCGACGTACACCGGCAGCGTGGTGCGCAGCCATGGATCGATGGCCGGATGGTCGCCGCGCACGATCAAGAGCGCGCCGACGAATTTGCCGAGGGCGTTGAAGGCGATCCCGTTTTCCGGATAGGCCTTGACGGTGTCGGCGGTCTTGACCAGGCCGGCGTTGCCGCAGGCGGTCACGATGTCGGTCACCATTTTGCGGTCGGCAGCGCTCATGGCGGCGTAGGCGAAGTCATACGCCAGCGCGAAATACCAGGCGTAGTCGCGCGTCTCGGCGACGTCGCCGCTGCAGGCGCGATTGAGCGCGGCAGGACCGAACAGCGCCATCCGGGCGCGCATCTCGGTCAGGAACCATGGGTCCTGTGTGAAATACCATGCCACCGCCGACTCGGCCATGCCTTCGAGCAGACGGTTCTGGGCCCACCACGAGGTCATGCGGGTGGCGTTGTCGGTCGAGTTGACCTGCGAAATGAGCGTGCTGGTGGCGTTCGACAGCGGGTTGCGCTTGAGGTAGCCGGACAGCGCGTTGATCGACTTGAGGCGTTCGGCCTTGGTGGCGGCAGCGATGCCCGCATAGTCGCTCAAGCCTTTGAACAGGCGTGGATGGCCCATCACCGTCGGCGCGGAATCGAAATTGTCGATCGCGGTCGTCAGAGAGGCCACGCTCAGCGCGGTGGCGACGGCCGCCATCTCGGTGCTGCTGTAAGTACTTGCCGGCGCGCTGAACTGCGCCGAAGCCAGTTGAGTCACACAGGCGAGAACGACGGCCGCCATTGTGTTCAAATATTTTTTCATGCTGCTCACTCCTCATCACGCCACCCATCGGGCGGTGTATTGCTGTCTCGAACGATCGGGCGTAAACGCCAACCAGCGGACTCGACTCGCGAGTCCGCACAGATATTATCGATGATTGTGAGCAACTTTTTACATGCCGTACTGCAATTTGTCAAATCAGCGCCACATAATTTCAAACTTGAAAGATGGGACTAACTGCAATTTTGACTGGCAGGTAATGGAAGGAAATGAGGCTAGAACGGACGGCGGGGTACGATCATGTTGGCGACGCAATGTAGGTAGAACACAGGCCATGTCAATCGGTGCGGGCGGTGAGCGGCCACTGCCGGTACCGAACAGCGAAGCCCACATTGATATACAAGCTCGGCAGTAGCAAACGCCGATTATCCGCCCGCTAGCCAACAGCTGATCGATGGGTATCATTCCCCCACGATGACGTGGATGAGTTTCATTCAATGGCCTGTTGTTTAAGCTTGTTCACCAGCTTCGCCGGGAAAAACAGCTGTTGTCCACCAGGCCTGAAAGCGGCGATACGGCCTTGCCCTTCGGGCGACACCATCCAGTCGATCAGCTGGCGCGCGGCCCGGTAGTTGACGCCGGGGTGGCGGGCGGGATTGACCGCGATGATCCCATACGGATTCAGCATGCGCGCATCGCCCTCCACCATCACAGCCAAGCCGGTCCTGGCGCGGTAGGCGCCAAAGCTTGCGCGGTCGGTCAAGGTGTAAGCCGACAGCTCGCCCGCCATGTTCAACACTTCGCCCATGCCCTGCCCCGCTTGCACGTACCATGCGGCTGCCGGCTGTGTCCGGGCCAGCTTCCAGTACTGCTTTTCCTTGACGTGGGTTCCCGACTCGTCCCCGCGCGAGATGAACCTGGCGCCGGCCGCCGCGATCTTCGCGAAGGCGGCCACGACATCCCTGCCTCCCTTGACCCGTGCGGGATCGGCAGGCGGGCCGACGACGATGAAGTCGTTGTACATCACATCGCGCCGGTCCACGCCGGCGCCATCGGCAACAAAGCGGTCTTCCGCGGCGCGCGCGTGCACCAGGGCCAGGTCCACGTCGCCGTTCCTGGCCAGCTCCAGCGCCTTGCCGCTGCCGACCGCGATGACATGGACCTTGATTCCGCTTTTCGCCTCAAACTGCGGCAGCAGGTGGGCCAGAAGTCCGGATTGTTCGGTACTGGTGGTGGTCGACATGCGCAGCACCTGCCGCGCCTGCGCCAATGGCGCGCCCACAATGGCAATAAGCAGCAACGCGGTCGATACGATACGGTTCACGCCGGTCCTTTCATTTATAGACAAGCTGGCCGTCGCGCAGCTTGATGCGGCGTACGCCCTGCAGGCCGATGAGGTCGCGGTCGTGGCATGCCATCACCACGCTGGCGCCGGCCGCCACCACGTCCGGTATCAGGGCAATCACCTGCTCGCGCGCCGCGCCGTCCAGGTTGGCGGTCGGCTCATCGAGCAGCATCAGCTTCGGCTGCAGCACTTTGGCACGGGCCAGCGCCACGCGCTGCTTCTCGCCACCCGACCAGGTGGCCGGCGCGGTGCCGCGCAGGTAGGCCACCCCGGCCCACTCCATCGCTTCCTCGACGATCGCTTCGATCCGCTGGCGCGGCATGCCGCGCGCGGCCAGGCCATAGCCGATATTCGATTGCACGCTGGTTGAGAACATGATGGGATGCTGATGCACATAGACGATGGCGTTGCGCAGCGCACGTGGGTATGGCGACAGCGCCGACGTCTGGCCTTGCCAGGTCACGGTGCCTGCCTCGCACGATTCGAGTCCCGCCAGTATCCTCAACAGCGTGCTCTTGCCGGCGCCATTGATGCCGGTGAGGACGTAGGCTTGCGCGGCATCGAGCTCGAAGGAGTCAATGTCGAACAGCCGGCGCGTGCCCAGGTTCTTGCGCAGGCGGTCGATGGTCAGCAGAGCGCTCATGCGCGCGCCCTCGCATCGCCTTGCAGCAGCATCAGTGCGCCGTTCATCAGCAGCGCCAGCGCAATCAGCACCAGGCCCAGCGCGATCCCCTGCGCGAACTCGCCCTTGCTGGTTTCGAGCGCGATCGCGGTGGTCATGGTGCGGGTTTCGCCGGCGATGTTCCCGCCAATCATGAGGGCGCAGCCGACTTCGGAAATCACCCGCCCGAAGCCGCTGATGATGGCGGCCATGACGGCAAAGCGGGTCTCGCGCAGCACGGTCCACATGACGCGTGCGGGCGAGGCGCCGAGCGCCGCGGCGGTCTCAAAGTAGCGCGGGTCGGCGCCCTGCACGGCAGCCAGCGTGAACGCAAGCAGCACCGGCAGCGCGATGGCGCACTGGCCCAGGATCATGCCGTTCTGCGTGAACAGCCACTGCAGCTTGCCCCATGCGCCCTGGCGCGACAGCAGCGCGTACAGCAGCAGGCCAATGAGCACGGTCGGCATCGACAACGCCGCCTGCGCCAGCCAGATCAGCAGGCGCCTGCCCGCAAAGCGGCCCCGGGCTAACGCATACCCTGCCAGGATGGCGGGCGGCGTGGCCAGCAGCAGGCCGGTCACGCTGGTTTTGAACGAGACCCAGACGATCTGCCAAAGCGCCGCATCGCCCGTCACCAGCAAAGCGAAGGCGTCGCGCACCGCATCGTGCCAATGGAAGGCGGTGCTCACGGTTTGTATCGCAGCGCTTCGACGATCAGTAAAAACCCGGGCGATGACTGGCGCCGGCTGGAGTAGTACAGATGGCGGGTCGGCAAGCGCAGGTTGACGCAATCGTGCCTGCTCAAGTCGCGCGGGCTGGCCGGCGGGGGCCGGCGTTCCAGGTACTCGGGCGTTGCCACGACGACGATCTGCTGGTCCGGCGCGATGCGCACCGCGATCATGTCCTTGGCCACCTGGTCGCCATAGCGCACCCCGGCATCGAAGCGGTCGGCGACGATATCGACCAGCACATAGTTCACATCGATCTCCACGCTGAGCGCCGGATATTCGCGCAAGAGCTTGGAGAGCTTGGGCCACAACACCGTGTCGGCCGGATGGTCGAAGGCCGTGATGCGGAAGCTGCCCGAAGGCGCGCCGCGGAAGTCATCCAGCAAAGCCAGTTCGGTCTCGATGCCTTCGAAGTAGCCGGCCACATTCTGGAGCAGGCGCTCACCCGCTTCCGTGGTGGCCACGCCGCGCGTCGAGCGGGCCAGCAGGCGCACCCCAAGCTTGGCTTCGAGGGCCCGCATGCTGTGGCTGAGCGCCGATTGCGACACGCCCAGCTGCGCCGCTGCGCGCGTAAAACTGCGCTCGCGCGCGACCAGGATGAAGCTTTGAATATTGTTGAGATCGATCCGGGACATATGAACTCTGCTCATGACGCCCAAGTCTAGCATTAAGGCTGGCATTGATCGCATTCATGAGTGAAACTCACAGGGCTATCCCGCCGCAACCGGCTCGCTGAAGCTGGCGAATCCGTAGAAAAAGCGGCCCGCTGTTACCAGGGGGCCGCTCTATAAACAGCATTCAAAGCGCGCCGTTCAAGCGCGCCCTTTCATCAGGCGACTACTGCCGCCAGAGCCGCATTGAAGGTCGCGCTCGGGCGCATGACCGCCTTCACCTTGGCTTCGTCGAGCTTGAAGTAACCGCCGATGTCGGCCGGCTTGCCCTGCACTTCCAGCAGTTCGGCGACGATCTTCTGCTCGTTGTCGGCCAGGTTCTTGGCCAGCGGCGCGAAGTAGGCGGCCAGTTCGGCATCCTGGCTCTGCGCTGCCAGTTCCTGCGCCCAGTACAGCGACAGGTAGAACTGGCTGCCGCGGTTGTCGAGCTCACCGGTCTTCGGCGATGGCGACTTGCGCTTGTCCAGCAGCTTGCCGGTGGCGGCGTCGAGCGTATCGGCCAGCACCTTGGCTTTTGCGTTGCCGGTCTTGAGGCCCAGGTCTTCCAGGCTCACCGCCAGCGCCAGGAATTCGCCCAGCGAATCCCAGCGCAGGTGGTTTTCTTCGACCAGCTGCTGCACGTGCTTCGGTGCCGAGCCGCCGGCGCCGGTTTCGTACATGCCGCCGCCCGCCATCAGCGGAACGATCGACAGCATCTTGGCGCTGGTGCCCAGTTCCAGGATCGGGAACAGGTCGGTCAGGTAGTCGCGCAGGATGTTACCGGTCACGGAAATGGTGTCCAGGCCGCGGCTTACGCGCTCCAGGGTGTAACGCATGGCGCGCACTTGCGACATGATGCGGATTTCCAGGCCGCTGGTGTCGTGATCCTTCAGGTAGGTCTCGACCTTCTTGATCAGTTCATTTTCGTGCGGACGGTATGGGTCCAGCCAGAACACGGCCGGCATACCCGAATTACGCGCGCGGGTCACAGCCAGCTTGACCCAGTCGCGGATCGGCGCGTCTTTAACCTGGCACATGCGCCAGATATCGCCCTGCTCGACGTTCTGCGACAACAGCACTTCGCCGGTCGCCAGGTCGGTGATGTTGGCCACGC
>CAMLFK010000014.1 GCA_946479255.1 uncultured Oxalobacteraceae bacterium | reverse complement strand
TCAAGCTGACCCCCAACAAGGCCGATTGCCTGTCGGTGCTGGGCGTGGCGCGCGAGGTGTCGGCCCTGACCGGCACGCCGCTGCAGGCGCCAAGCTTTAATAAAGTCGCCGTGACCGGCAGCGAAGTGCTGCCGGTAAAAATCAGCGCGCCGGACCTGTGCGGGCGCTTTTCGGGCCGCATCATCCGTGGCTTGAATGCCAAGGCGGCAACGCCGGAGTGGATGCGCCAGCGCCTGGAGCGCAGCGGCCAGCGTCCACTATCGGCCCTGGTCGACATTTCCAATTACGTCATGCTGGAACTGGGCCGGCCCTCGCACGTGTTTGACCTGGCCAAGATCCATGGCGGGCTGGATCTGCGCTGGGGTAAAAAAGGCGAGTCGCTCAAGCTGCTCAACGGTAATACCGTCGAGGTGGACGAGTGGGTGGGCGTGATCGCCGACGACAAGGAAATCGAGTCGCTGGCCGGCATCATGGGCGGCGATTCCAGCGCGGTATCGCTGGACACCACCGACATTTATCTGGAAGCGGCATTCTGGTGGCCGAATGCCATCCAGGGCCGCGCGCGCCGCTACAATTTCTCGACCGATGCGGCGCACCGCTTCGAGCGCGGCGTCGATTTCGCCACCACGGTGGAGCACATCGAGCGCATCACCGCGCTGATCGTGGAAATCTGCGGAACTGCTGAGACGGTAGTCGGTCCAATTGATGACCAGGCGGTGAACCTGCCGCAGCGCGCACCCGTGGTCATGCGCACTGCACGGGCGCAAAAAGTCATCGGCGTGCCTTTGACCGATGCGCTCGTGGCCGACATCTTCACCCGCCTGGGCCTGGAGTTCACCCAGAGCGAAGGCCAGTTCGCCGTCATGTCGCCATCCTTCCGTTTCGATATCGAAATCGAGGAAGACCTGATCGAAGAAGTGGCCCGCGTGTATGGCTTTGAGAACATTCCGGCCAATCCGCCTGTGGCCGCCAGCCGCATGATCGCCGCGCCTGAAAATACCCGCTCGCTGTTCGCGGTGCGCCATCAGCTGGCCGACCTGGCTTACCAGGAGGTGGTCAACATGAGCTTTGTCGAGTCGGCATGGGAAACGGATTTCTCGGCCAACACGGATCAGATCAAGCTGCAAAATCCGATCGCCAGCCAGTTGTCGGTGATGCGTTCTTCGCTGATCGGCAGCCTGGTGGCCAATGTGCGCTACAACCTGAACCGCAAGGCGGGCCGGGTGCGTGTGTTCGAAGTGGGCGCGGTGTTCAAGCGCAACCCGCAGGCGGTGGACGGGCCCTTGTCGGTGGCCGGTTTCGACCAGCCCAAGCGCGTTGCGGCCATCGCTTACGGTCCGGCACTGGACGAGCAGTGGGGGGCACCGACCCGCGCGGTCGATTATTTCGACGTCAAGGCCGACCTGGAGGCGCTGTTCGCGCCGCGCCAGTTGCGCTTTGCCAAGCTTGAGCATCCAGCCCTGCATCCGGGCCGCTCGGCTTCCGTCCTACTGGACGGCGCGGTGATCGGCTTCATCGGTGAGCTGCATCCGCGTTGGCTGCAAAAATATGACTTGCCGCTGGCGCCCGTGCTGTTCGAGGTGGATGCAGCTGCACTGCAGCAACGTCCCTTGCCACGCTACACGGAGATCTCCAAGTTCCCCGGCGCCACGCGCGACCTGGCACTGGTGGTCAAGCAGGGCGTTGCGACCCAGGATTTGCTCGACTCTTTTGCTGCTGAATTGCAACTAAATCCAGCTGGAAAGATTGTGCAAGCCATTGTTTTATTTGATGAATATCGCGGCAAGGGGCTGGAGGCGGACGAAAAAAGCCTTGCTTTCCGCTTTAGCTTGCAAGATACTCAAACCACATTGCAGGACGATGCGGTCGATGCCGTCATGGCGGCTTTGGCGGCGTCCGCCCAGCAAAAACACGGCGCGCGCCTGCGCGCCTGATGGCGGTGCCGCCGCTAAGCAGGCGGCGCTGTCGTGGACCTCTATCAGCAGTTTCGAAATAAGGCAGGGCTGTAAAATTAATAACAACGACGTTGATTCCGCGGTTCTCCAATCGGCCCTGGCCGCCGACCTGCACCGGGCGATGCAGGTGGCAAAGGTACGTCAGGAAGCGGAAAAAGATCTGCCCACCCTGACCAAGGCTGAACTGGCCGAACTGCTGTTCGAGCAGGTGGGCTTGAATAAACGCGAGGCCAAGGACATGGTCGAAACTTTCTTCGACGAGATCCGTAATGCGCTTGAGCGTGGCGAGGCCGTCAAGCTTTCCGGTTTCGGCAATTTCCAGCTGCGCGACAAACCTCAACGGCCGGGGCGCAATCCCAAGACCGGTGAGGAGATTCCGATTACCGCACGCCGTGTGGTGACCTTCCACGCCAGCCAGAAACTCAAGGGCATGGTCGAGGAAGCCAGTCCGGCCGCGCGCAACGCCTGAGCGTCTGCGCTGCCGCCTCCCGACTTTGAACTCCTAACGCTAACGAGCCAAGCATCAAGCCATGAACGATCGTCTGAGCAAGGCTGATCTGATAGTGTTGCCCGCGATCCCGGCCAAGCGCTATTTCACGATCGGCGAAGTCAGTGAGTTGTGCGGGGTCAAACCGCATGTGCTTCGCTACTGGGAGCAGGAATTCACGCAACTCAAACCAGTCAAACGACGTGGAAACCGCCGGTATTATCAGCACCACGAGGTGCTGCTGATCCGCCGTATCCGCGAGCTGCTGTACGAGCAGGGCTTCACGATCAGCGGCGCCCGTAACAAACTCGATACCCGCCACGCCGACGCGGCGCTGGCGGCAGCGGAGGAGGGAGCGTTCAAGAGTCAAGCGCACGATAAGCCGGGTTCAGCGGCTGCGATGCCAGGCATCCCATCATCCGCACCGGACGCCGTCGATATCGCGGCGATTCGCAGCGAACTGACCGCCATCCTGGCCTTACTGCGCCACGGCGACTGATTCCTTACTCAGACAGTGTAAACTTCTGCGGGTAAAATTTTGCACTCGCATGGCACTTGATATGCTCGGCAGTAAACCAATCTGCATAAGGGCTTTACTGCCGCTATGTTTCTAGAGTGTTTATACGGATCAGCCAGAGTGCTAGAATACTAACGCATCCGCAGTGCCGGGCCAGATAATCGCCTCGGGCTCTTCCTATGCCAAGGAAAACTTAAGGGAAGACAATGATACGCGTTGCCATTTGTGACGATCACCAAATTGTAAGAGCAGGCTTCAAACAAATTTTTTCTTCGTCACCGGACTTCGACGTGGTGGCCGAGGGCGCAACCGGGCGTGAGGCCCTGGACATCGCTCGCCGCGAGATTTGCGATGTGCTCTTGCTGGACATCGCCATGCCGGACCAAAGCGGCATCGACATCCTGCGCACCATCCGCCAGGGCCAGCCCAACTTGCCGGTGCTGATCCTGTCGGGCTATCCGGCCCAGCAGTACGCGCTGAACCTGTTCAAAATGGGTGCCAACGGCTACCTGAACAAGGAGTGCGAAGCGGACGAATTGAAAACCGCGGTACGCACTGTCTACCAGGGGCGCCGTTATGTGTCCTCGACCGTGGGCGAACTGCTGGCCCAGAGTTTCGACCGCGATCCCAATACCGCCCTGCACACCGAATTGTCGGACCGTGAATTCCAGGTATTCCTGCGCCTCGCCAAGGGCGCAACCGTGTCCGATATCGGCGTGGCCTTGTCGCTCAGCATCAAAACGGTATCCACTTACCGCACCCGCATCATGGAGAAGATGGGTTTGCAATCGAATAGCGACCTGACTTACTACGCCATGAAAAACAATCTGCTCGATTGATCGCGGCACGATGATCGGGGCACGTTGCCGCAACGCGACAGTTTTCGCGTTGCCGGCACCTACCTTGCCGGGCTAGACCGGTCGCTTGATTCCATTACCGCGTTCGCTTGAATTGTGCTTGGCTGCAATGCAGCATATTGCGGTCTATAATTGCCGCCAGACCAGCTTCTGCTGCGTGCAAAAAGGATACGTGTGATGCATTTCACAACTCAAGCAAAGGACAAGCCCGGCTTGCCGCTGTACACGACCATCGTGTGCCTGGTATGCGTGCTGATCCTGGTGGTGAATGGCTGGAGTTTGTTCCATAACCTCAAGACGCTCAAGGGCGCCAACGCGGTCCAGAGCCAGACCGCGCGGGTCAGCGACAAAATGCAGTACCTCAATGTGCTGATCATGGACGCGGAAAGCAGCTTGCGCGGCTATTTTCTGTCCGGCTCGGAAGTCTATCTGGGGCCCTTGCGCACCGCCACCACCGAAATCGATATCCAGTTCCGCGAACTGGACACCTTACTGGCCGACAATCCCTCGCAGCGGCGCAATCTGGCCCAGCTGCGCAGCCTGGTCTACCGCAAGCTCGACAATCTGAACCAGACCCTGGACGTGTACCGCAAGGGCGGCCTGGAAGATATTGTCGCAATCGCCGCCTTTTCCGACAGCAAGTCGATGCTCGATGAAATCCGCCTGCAGGTGGTGATCATGGTGCAAGAGCAGAATGAATTGCTGGGTGCGCGCAGCGCGACCTTTTATCAGGAATACCAGAATGCGGTGATCCTGGGAATCGGCATCAATGTGGTGGCGATCCTGGTGCTGTTCCTGTTTTACCGCCTGATCCGGCGCGGCTTTTTCGCCCGCCTGGCCACCCAGCGCGCGCTGCAGCATGCCAATGAAAATCTGGAGTCGATGGTGGCCCTGCGTACCGAGCAATTGTCGGTACTGTCACGCCACCTGATCAGTGTCAGCGAGGAAGAAAAAGCCCGGCTGGCGCGCGAACTGCATGATGAACTGGGCGCCAACCTGACTGCCATCGGCATGGACCTGAACGCCGTGGCGGACCGCTTGCGCGACGATCAGCCGGCTATGGCCGATATGCTGGAGCGGGCCCGCGGCACCCTGGTCAACACGGTCGAACTCAAACGCCGCATTGTCGAAAACCTGCGTCCGAGCTTGCTCGACCATCTGGGCCTGGCGACCGCGCTGGAAAGTTATTGTGGTGAATATGCGACCGTGACAGGACTCGATTGCGAGGCGCTGATCGATGGCGACGTCAATGTGGCCGGTCCGATGCAGGCGATTGCGGTGTTCCGCATTGTGCAGGAGTCGCTCAATAACATCGCCAAGTACGCCAAGGCGCGCCATGTGATCGTGCATCTGGCACGCGAGCCGGGCGGCTTGTCGCTGGAAGTATCCGACGACGGCGTCGGCATCGATATCGACGCGGCCAGCAAGCCGAGATCCCACGGATTGCTGGGCATGCGCGAACGCGCTTTGCTGTTGGGTGGAACCTTACGGATCAGGCGTGGCGTGAATGACGTCGGCACCTGTGTGGAAGCATTCATTCCGATTGCGGAGGCGGGCAGCCTGACGGCCGACGGTGTCCCGCCCGAGGCGGCGCAGCTCACTCAGGCGATGACGCAGCAGATAACGCAAGTGACCCAGCTAAGCCAGGCGGCCCAGGTCAATCCGCCAGCCAGCCCGGTCAATTTCAGCGTGCGACATCCGTCAGCAGGCGATCGTATTCCGTCTTCGCTACCTTGTAGCATTCACCCGCATACTCCTCAAGGCCTTGACGGTCAATTACGGTGATGTTGCCGCGACGGTAGGTAATCAGGCCGTCGTCCTGCAGCTTGCCGGCAGCGGCCGTGATGCTTTCGCGGCGCACGCCCAGCATGATGGAAATGAGTTCCTGGGTCACTTTCAATTCGTTCGATGGGGAACGGTCGAGACGGTCCAGCAGCCAGCGGCACAGTTTCTGTTCGATCGAGCTGTGGCGGCCGCCGACGGCGTTCTGGGCCATCTGGGCAAATAAGGCATTGGTGTAACGCATCAGCAGCTGGGGCAGGGCGCCGCCCTTGTTGAAGGCCTCACGCAGGTATTGGGTTTTCAGGCGGTAGCCGTAGCCGGCGCTCTGGACGACAGCGCTGCACATGGCGCGTTCGCCCATGAACAGCGACACGCCGACCACGCCTTCGTGGCCGACAACGGCGATCTCGGTGGTGGCGCCATCTTCCATGACGTACAAAAGCGACACGATGGCGGTAGTGGGGAAGTACACATTCTCCAGCTTGCTGCCGTATTCGAACAGTTCTTTGCCGAATGGCAGGGCGACCAGCTCCAGGTGCTCGAACAGCGATTCGAGATCCGGGCGGGGAAGCGCAGCCAGCAGTTCGTTTTGCTGGGTGCCGCTATAGCTAACAACTGGCCGGGACGCAACTTTGATTTCTTCGGCACCGGAAGGAATCTGGTTGACCGAAGATGCATTCTGAGCGGTACCACCAAGTTGTGTGTTGTTCATTTTTTTCCTCACTATCTCTAACCTACTCACGGGCGAAGCGCCTCAAGCCAGCATTTGTCTGCTAACCCTGCAGCGAATCGCGATGTGTGTACATTAAAGCCATAGTGTGCTGGCGAACATAAGATTAGCAGTCGCACCCGTGTAGGTTGTATGCATTCACTTTTGTGGGCCCAGTCCTACTGGGAGAGAAGGGCAAAATGTGCGGAATTCGAGGCTTTTTCGGTCCGAAAAACGCTCACCGCGCAACTCAGCCGTTCGCTCTCATGTTGCAATTTGGCCGACCCGGCCGTTGCCAGCTCCGCCAGGCGCCCATTTTCGTCAGCCATTTCACCGATGTGAGCCATCGCCTGTTCCAACTGAGCAATTTCCGCGTGCTGGATATCGCCCGCCGCGCCAATCGCGCCGATAATGCGTTCGACCTCGCGGACGGCATCGACCAGCTGGCCGATCGTGGCCCCGGCCGCCTCCACCCGGATGCCGCCCGCATCCACGGTGGCCACCGAGCTGGCGATCAGGGTGCGGATTGCCAGCGCCGCCGCGGCCGAGCGTTGGGCCAGGCTGCGCACTTCCGAGGCGACGACGGCGAAGCCGCGCCCCTGTTCGCCGGCATGCGCCGCCTCGACCGCCGCATTCAACGCCAGGATATTGGTTTGGAAGGCAATTTCGTTGATCACGTTGACGATGTCGGCGATCGTGCGCGAACTGGCGCGAATCGAATCCATCGTCGCTACCACTTCGGCGACGGCGGCGGCGCCTTGTTCGGCCACGCCGCAAGCGCGCTCCACCACTTTGCGGCCCTGGCCGGCGTGAAAGGCACTGCGCGCGAACGTGGCCGACAGGGTGTTCATCGAGGCGACCGTCTGGGTCAGCGCCTGGGCCTGGGAATCGGTATGGCGCGCCAAGACGGCATTGCCGTGGGCAATCTCGGTGCCGGCCGCGCCGATGGTCGCCGCGCCGGTGCGGATGTCGGCCACCATCACCGTCAGCGAGGTGCTCATGGCGCCGAAAGCATTGACCAGTTCGCCGATTTCGTCCACCGCGCCAGAACTCGGCGGGTGGCCCAGGTCGCCGCCGGCGGCGCGCTGCACGGCGGCATTGAGGCGGCCGATATCGCGCGCAAACGCCATGTACAGGCCGGCAATCAGCCAGGCTGCGGCGAGCAGGCTGGCGGCGATTGCCGCCAAGGTCAGGTTGCGGTGCAGGACGGCGCGCGCTATGCGTTGCGCCAGCATGCCGTCGAGCAGGCTGGCGGCGCCGGCCCCCAGCGCATGCAGGCGCGCGGCGGCATCGAAGGCGGCGCCGAAGTAGGCCTTGCCGGAGGTTTGCTGGACCGAGTTGCTCACCTCGTTGCGCGTGCGCTCCAGAAAAGCCAGGCCTTGCGGGAAGGCTGACATGGTGCCCGCCAGCGCGCTTTTGCTCTGCGGAGCGGCTTCGAACAGCGCTTCCATGCGCTGCGGTGCGCGCACCAAAGCATCGCGCGCCACCATTGCGCCGCTGTTGACGTGCTGCTCTTCATCGCCGTCGAACAAGCCGGTATCGATGAAGGCGGCGCCGCGCGCGCCGATGTCGGAAAGGCGCTCGGCCAGCTCGGGCAGGGCGTGCGCGTACAGGGCGGCCAGCATGCCGCTGGCGGCTTCGGGATCGTGATCCATTCCGCTGCGTTCGGCCACCGCCGTGCCAAGGCGCGCCAGCGCATCCACCAGGGCGCTGTGGCGCTGGTAGCTGTCGCGTACGCTGGCCGGCGCCGTCGCCAGCGCGCTAGCGCGGGTACGCACTTGTTGCAGTTGCGCTTCGGCGCCGGGCCAGCCGGGCAGGGCGCCCACCGCGGCGCGCAAGGCGGCGCTGTCCGGCAAGCCGCCCTTCGCGGGTCCGGACAGGCGCAGATGTTCGCTGCCGCGCTGGCGCTGCGCCATCAGCGATACCTGCTGCACCCGCGCCAGCACGGCGATGCCGCGCCGTTCCAGCTCGGCGGTGGCGATCGCCTTTTGCAGCTCGGCCGTCAGCGCCGCGCTGACCACCAGCAGCGGCAACACGAACATCAGGCTGACCAGGATAAATTTGGGAAGCAGGCGCAGGCGCTGCATCAGCAGCAGGGCGGGCGAGAATAGACGTTTCATGGTGTGGGATAAAGAATAATTTCTGAACTGCAATGATGCAGTGGGCATGTGACAACATCGTGACAAGGTCATGACCGGCGCGAACTTGGGATGCGACGAGGAATTGCCGCATAATGTGTTCCACGCAATAGCTGAAAACAAACGCAGAGAAATGGCGAGTGCATGCATGTACTTTTGGTAGAAGACGACGCCGTGCTGGCGGACGGCCTGGCGCGCATCCTGCAAGGCCATGCGATGCTGGTGGACACGGTCGGCAACGGCACCCAGGCCGACGCCCTGCTCCAGCGCGCTGACGCTTACGCCGTGGTAGTGCTCGACATCGGCCTGCCCGGCATCGATGGCTTCGAGGTGGTGCGGCGCCTGCGCGCGCGCGCTTCCAACGTCCCGGTGCTGCTGCTGACCGCGCGCGACGCGGTCGAGGACCGGGTGCGCGGGCTCGAACTGGGGGCCGACGATTACCTGGTCAAACCCTTCGCCAGCGCCGAGCTGGTGGCACGCATCCGCGCGCTGGCGCGCCGCAGCGGCCCCAAGCCGGCCGTACTGTCGCTGGGCCGCCTGTCGCTGGACACCTCGTCCAAGCGCGCCCATATCGACCAGCGCCCGGTCGAACTGTCGGTGCGCGAATGGGCGGTGCTGGAATACCTGCTGCAGCACAGCGCGCGGGTGGTGTCCAAGCAGCAGATCATCGACGCCATCCTGCCGTGGGGCGAAGACCTGACCCTGAACGCGGTGGAGGTGTACATCTCGCGGGTGCGCCTGAAGATCGCCGACGCCGGCATCACCATCCGCACCATCCGCGGCTTCGGCTACATGCTCGAACTATCCGCATGAGCGGCAGCATCCGCCTGCGCCTGCTGAAATGGCTGATCGGCCCGATCCTGCTGATCAACCTGGCCGGTGCCAGCCTGACCTACCTGCTGGCCTGGATGCCGGCCCAGCAGGCGTTCGACCAGGGCCTGGTGGCCGCCGCCGGGGCACTGGCGGCGCGCGTGCATGCCCAGGGCGGCGCCGCCGCGATCGACCTGCCGCCCCAGGCCGAGCAGGTGCTGCGCGCCGACGATGTCGACGCCCTGTACTTCGTGGTGCGCACCAAAACAGGACAGGTGCTGGCCGGCGACGCCGATTTCCCGCCGCTGGCCGAGAGCGCGGCGGCGTTCGATGCGCGCATGCGCGGCGAAGCGGTGCGCATCGCGCGCCGGGTGGTGCGCGCCGGCGCGCTCGATGTCGAGATCGGCGTGGCCAAGACCCTGCGCCAGCGCCAGCAGGCACGCGCGGCCATCGTGCGCGCGGTGATCCTGCTCGAATCGCTGTTCACCCTGATCCTGGTCGGGCTGATCTGGTTTTCGGTGACCTCCGGCCTGCGCCCGCTGGCGCGCATGCGCGCCGACCTGGGCGGGCGCGATGCGGCCGACCTGGCGCCGATCGACGCGCTGCCGGTGCCCTACGAACTGGCGCCGGTGGTGGGCGCCTTCAACGAGCTGCTCGACAAGGTCCAGACCAGCACCCGCGCCCAGCATGACTTCCTGGCGGACGTCGCGCACCAGCTGCGCACCCCGCTGGCCGGCATGCGCCTGCAGCTCGAATGGCTGGCCGCGCGCCACGGCGCCGATCCGGAGACGGTGCACCCGGTACGCCTGATGCTGCTGTCGAACGAGCGCATGATCCGCCAGACCAATCAGTTGCTGGCCCTGGCGCGCGCCGAGCCAAGCCGGTTCGAGAAGACCCGCCTGGAACCGCTCGACCTGGCGCGCCTGGTGGAGCAGTCGGTGCAGTACTTTGTCGATGAAGCAGGCAAGAAGCACATCGACATCGGTTTCGACCTGGCCCCGGCCATGGTGGCCGGCGACGGCTTCCTGTTGCGCGACCTGATCGACAACCTGGTCGACAACGCGGTGCGCTACACTCCCGCGGGCGGCAGCGTGACGGTGCGCTGCCGGCCGGATGGCGCAGGCGCGATTTTCGAGGTGGAGGATTCCGGGCCCGGCATCGCGGCCAGCTTGCGCGGCAAGGTGTTCCAGCGCTATGTGCGGCTGGACGAGAAGAGCGCCGGCAACGGACTGGGATTGGCGATCGTGCGCGACGTCGCTGCCGCCCACGGGGCCGGCATCGCCTTGGCCGATGCGAACGGCGGGGCGGGCCTGCTGATCTCGGTGCGCTTCGGCGCGGATGCCCAATCAGTTCACACGGCATAGGCAAGAATCGGTAAAATTTGGGGTTTTGTGCAACAGAGGCCACCCAATGGCTGACAATATGGCCGACCAGACAGAAGTTTCCCCAGAGCATCATCCAAATGAGCAGCAAGACCTTGAGCGTGCCGCCACCAGCGCCGCCGCGCCCGCTGCAATCGCGCGCGAAGTGCAGCGCCGCCGCACTTTCGGCATCATTTCCCACCCCGATGCCGGTAAAACCACGCTGACCGAAAAGTTGCTGCTGTTCTCGGGCGCGATCCAGCTGGCCGGCACGGTCAAGGCGAGGAAGAGCGGGCGCCACGCCACCTCGGACTGGATGGAGATCGAAAAGCAGCGCGGCATTTCGGTGGCCAGTTCGGTGATGCAATTCGATTTCCGTGATCACATCATCAACCTGCTCGACACGCCCGGCCACCAGGACTTTTCGGAAGACACCTACCGGGTGCTGACCGCGGTCGACTCGGCCCTGATGGTGATCGACGCGGCCAAGGGCGTGGAAGCGCAGACCATCAAGCTGCTTGAGGTGTGCCGCATGCGCAGCACGCCGATCGTCACCTTCATGAACAAGATGGACCGCGAGACCCGCGATCCGCTCGAACTGCTCGACGAACTCGAATCGGTGCTCAAGATCGAATGCGCGCCGGTGACCTGGCCGATCGGCATGGGCAAGAACTTCCGCGGCGTGTACCACCTGCTGCGCGACGAGATCATGCTGTTCAAGGCCGGCGAGGAAAAGGCCGACGGGGCCTTCGAGATCGTCAAGGGGATCGACAATCCCAAGCTGGCCGAGATGTTCCCGCTCGAGATCGAGCAGCTCAAGATGGAAGTGGAATTGGTGCACGGCGCCTCGCATCCCTTCGACCTGGAGCGCTTCCTGTCGGGTATCCAGACCCCGGTGTTCTTCGGTTCGGCGATCAACAACTTCGGCGTGCGCGAGATTCTCTCGGCGCTGGTGGACTGGGCTCCGGCCCCGCGCGAGCGCGATGCGTCGGTGCGCGTGGTGGCGCCGACCGAGCAGCCGTTCACAGGCTTCGTCTTCAAGATCCAGGCCAATATGGACCCGGCTCACCGCGACCGCATCGCTTTCCTGCGTGTGTGTTCCGGGCGCTTCGAGCGCGGCATGAAGGTCAAGCATTTGCGCCTGGGGCGCGAGATCAAGGTGTCCTCGGTGGTGACCTTCATGGCATCGTCGCGCGAGCAGGTGGAAGAGGCCTACGCCGGCGACATCATCGGTTTACCGAACCACGGCAATATGCAGATCGGCGACAGCTTCTCGGAAGGCGAGCTGCTGACCTTCACCGGCATTCCGTATTTTGCGCCGGACTTCTTCCGCTCGGTGCGCATCCGTAATCCGCTCAAGATCAAGCAGCTGCACAAGGGCTTGCAGCAGTTGGGCGAAGAGGGCGCGGTGCAGGTGTTCAAGCCGGTGCAGGGCAGCGACCTGGTGCTGGGCGCGGTCGGTGTGCTGCAGTTCGAGGTCGTGGCCAGCCGCCTGCTCAATGAGTATGGCGTGGACGCGGTGTTCGAAGGCACCAGCATCAGCAGCGCGCGCTGGGTCAGCGGCGAGGACAAGCGGGTGCTGGCGGACTTTGAGGCGGCGCTTGGGCACAACGTGGCGTATGACGCGGCCGGCAACCTGGCCTACCTGGCGACCTCGAACGTCAACCTGCGCCTGACCGAGGAACGCTGGCCGAAGCTGAAGTTCCATGCGACGCGCGAGCATGCGGCGAAATTAAGCTGACATTACCGCAGCGCGGGTGATTGGTAAGCGGCAGTGCAAACATCGGCTCGGCCGCACACCAGGCCTGCGGGTTTCGAAGAGTCTTCGTGCTTGTGTGCCGGCCAGCGCGATAGATCGCTCCGGTGCACAACTGCCTTCTACTTTCGCCTGCGGCTTCGCCAAGGGGAAATTGCCAAAAATTATCATGACTGCAATGAACTTCGTGTTCCGAAAGCCCTGCTTCCCGCTCATCATTGACATCGGTACCAAACTCATTGGCGCTAAATCGTGGGTAGCGTGTAAAAGGCAATTGGCGAGCGTTACTTTCATGGACCAGACGCCTCGCGACGTAATCGACGGGACTGGGGAAGCTCCGTTGACGCTCAAGAAGCGATGGACCAAGGCAGCAATCATTGAGCTCTATAACACAGCTCCAGGGGAGCCGGGCGTCCGGAGTATCCCACCACATCGCTCGGAAACTAGAGCCTGGAGAAAGTTGTCAAAGACATCGTCGAGCTGCTGGCCACTTCAAAGCAGGCCGCTGAAGGCGGAGTAAACAAGATAAATCGTTTATAAAATTAACGGCCAGCCTTCGGCAAGGATGCGGCTATCAAGACTCAGCTGAAGACCGGCCTTTGACCTTGATAAACTAGACAATATATAGGCAAATTCCGAACAATGGCTACAGCAAATAAATGGCAGTTTGCGCCCCGCTTCCGGCGCAACGCGTTCGGATGGAAATCGGATACGCCAATCCAACGCATCAAGGAAGCGCTCGTTGAAATCAAGGCCATTGCAAAAAAGGATACTGTCCTGGCCGCCGAGGGCGCCGTGCTGTTCCTGGAAAAGCTGGCGCCGGCTATCGCGCAGGTCGACAGTTCCTCAGGCGGCATAGGCAGCGCCGTCAATCGCGCTATCGAAACCCTCGTCCCATTCATCACGAAGGCCAAGGTCAGCGGCGCGGTGCGGCAGAAATGGCTGGACCGCCTGTGGAACGCCCTTCAAGAGGACGATATGCCTTACCTCGAGTATCTCGGGGAGTTCTGGGGAGAGCTGTGCACGACGCCGGGAATTGCATCCAGCTGGGCCGACCATCTTTCGCCAACGTTGACGACGATGTGGGACCACTGCGCGCGCAGTGGGGAGTATGGGTATTTTAAGGGTGCGACCGCATGTTTGAGCGCGCTTTACACGGCGGGCCGTTACGACGAATTGCTCGCATTGATTGCCAAGTCCGAGTACCGGCACAAGTCATGGCACAACAGGATGTGGGGCGCCAAGGCCCTGGCGGCCTCTGGCAAGCACGCGGAGGCTATCTGCTATGCTGAGGAGTCGAAGGGACTGAATGCGCCACTTACGGCCATTGCGGCATTCTGTGAGAGCGCCTTGTTGGAGTCAGGGTTTGCGGATGAGGCCTATGCGCGCTATGCGATTGAAGCGACGTACGCGACAAGCTATCTGGCGACATTCAAGGCCATTGTTAAGAAGTACCCGGGCAAATCACGGGAGACCATTTTGCGCGACCTGGTTGCAAGTCGGCCGGGAAATGAAGGCAAGTGGTTTGCTGCCGCCAAAGACGCTGGGCTCTATGACCTGGCCATCGAGCTCGCGAACAAAAGCCCGTCCGACCCACGGACACTCATACGCGCCGCCAGGGACTATTGTATCGAGCGGCCGGAGTTTGCACTGGCGGGAGCTATGACGGCATTGCGCGGCATCGCCAACGGATGGGGCTATGACATCACTGGCGTTGATGTACTCGACGCGTACGCGGCCGTGATGGCAGCGGCCCGCGCTGCAGGAGTGGATGAAACTGTGGTCAAGGCAGATGTACAGGCGATTATTGCGGCCAGCGGTGGCGGCGGCCAGTTTATCCAGCGGCTGCTGGAACGACAGTTAGCTTAGCCCACCTTGTCATACACAACTCGCCAATCGCCAGGTTCGCGCAGTGCCTGAAGCGTGAGAGCTGAGGCGCGGACGTTGCGGAGCCCTTCCCATAGGGTGTTCGAAGGCACCAGCATCGCAGCAGGCGCTGGGTCAGCGGCGAGGACAAGCGGGTGCTGAATATCAGCTCTGCTGCAATCCGGGCATGCGCGTCTTCGAAGACGCGGCCATTTCAGTGTTAACTTAACTCTCGGGACACGGGTGGCTTGACAGGCGCCGTCAAAGCGCCGGGCTCAGGCCACCATGGGCATCGTGCGCCTCCGGCGCAGCATTTCGGTCAGGTCGCCGACCGGCATCGGCTTGGCCAGATAAAATCCCTGCACGATATCGCAGCCTGCCCGGCGCAGGAATTCCAGCTGTTCGGCCGTTTCCACCCCTTCGGCCACCACCGTCAGGTCCAGGCTGTGGGCCATCGCGATGATGGCCGTGGCGATTGCCTCGCCGTCGCCCGGCACATCATTGACGAAGCTGCGGTCGATCTTGAGCTGGTCGATCGGGAAGCGCTTCAGGTACGACATCGACGAGTAGCCGGTGCCGAAATCGTCGATCGACAGATGGATGCCGGCCGCCTGGAAGCGGTGCAGCAGGTCGAGGTTGGCGTTGACGTTCTCCATCAGCACGCCCTCGGTGATCTCCAGTTCCAGCAGGCCGGCCGGCAGCCCGGTCTCGAACAGCACGGTGGTGATGTCGTCCATCAGCGCGCCGTCGCGGGTCTGGCGTGCCGACAGGTTGACTGCCACGTGTTCGATGGTGTCGAGCAGGCCCTGGGCGCGCCAGTCGGCGGCCTGGCGGCAGGCGGTACGCAAGACCCAGCGCCCGAGTTCGACGATGATGCCGCTTTCCTCGGCCACCGGGATGAACTCGGCCGGACTGACCTGGCCAAGTTCCTCGCAGTACCAGCGCGCCAGCGCTTCCACCCCGACCACGCGGCCGGTGGCCAGCTCGATCTGCGGCTGGTAGTGCAGCTGCAGTTCGCCGTTGGCCAGTGCGCGGCGCAGGTTGGCTTCCAGCTTGAGGCGCTTCTGGGCACGCAGCTCCATGGCCGGCTGGAATACCTCATAGGCGTTCTTGCCCTTGTTCTTGGCTTGATACATGGCGGTGTCGGCGCTGCGCGTCAGGGTGCGGGCGTCGCGCGCGTCGCGTGGATACACCGAGACGCCGATGCTGGCGCTGACGTACAGCTGGTGGTTTTCGACCGCGAACGGGGCGGCCAGCGCGGTCAGGATCTTGTTCGCCACCCCATCGATTTCGGTATTGTCGTCGGAGGGTTCGATGATGATCACGAATTCGTCGCCGCCAATCCGGCAGATCACGTCGTTGATGCGCAGGGTCTGCACCAGCCGTTCGGCGACCAGCTTGAGCAGGGCGTCGCCGCAGTCGTGGCCAAGGGTGTCGTTGACCACCTTGAAGTTGTCCAGGTCAAGCAGCAGCATGCCGACCGCGGTCTCGCGCCGGTCGGCTTGTTCCAGCGCGACGCTGAGGCGGTCGTTGAACTGGTTGCGGTTGGGGAGCATGGTGACCGGGTCGACGTGGGCCAGGAAGTGCAGGTGGGCTTCGGCCTTGCGCACCGCGCGCCGCATCGACGATACCAGCGCGTACGCCAGCGCCAGCGAGCCGAGCGCGATGGCAATGGTCAGGAAGGCGTAGGTGGCAAGGCGCGAGAACAGCTGGTCGAGCGTGGCGCGGATCATCACCACGCCGATACGCTGGTTGTTGACCCGTATCGGCTCGACCACGTCGACGTGCTTGAGGGCGAATTCGTAGCCGGCGTCGATCAGCTCAGGCGAGGGCGGCTGCAGGGTGGCGCCGGCGCTGCGCTCATAGCGCGCCAGGGTGGCGCCGCCACCGTCGAAAATGGCGGCGTTGGCGACACTGGGCGAGACCGACAGGCCGGCCAGGGTTTCCTCGCCGGCGCGGGCGTCGTGGAACAGCAGCGCGGCGCTGCTGTTGTTGCCGATGATGCGGGCCTGTACCCGCAGGTCGTCCGCCAGCGAGCCGCGCAGGGCCAGGAACTGGGTGACGATCAGCGCGATGCTGGCCACCAGCAGGGCGGCGCCGGCGGTCATCGCGTTCGTCAGCGCCATCTTCCTGCCGATCAGGCGCGGGGCGCGCGGCAGCATGTGGGCCATGGTCATTGGACGCTCCTGGCCAGGCGCAGCAGCTTGGAGCTCAGGTTCAGGCGCGCGTTGCGGGCCGGGGCCAGATAGACGTCGAAGCCGATCCGTTTGTCTTTGACGGAGAGGGCAATGACGGCGCCGTCGCTGCCGATGGCCTGGTCGTCGGCGACCGTCAACACGGCGGCGCCGGCCAGGTCGCGCTTCCATTGCACCCAGTGTTCGCGGTCGCTCCGGTCCAGCACCAGCACGTGGCAGCCACGCAGGGGAGCTACGCTTTCGCGCACGCTGACGCGGTGGCCGTTGACCAGTTTGTCGCCCAGCGAGCGCAGTGCGCCGAACATCGGGCTGGCGGGGTTGGCGCAGACGCTGATCGGGGCGTTTGTGGCCAGGTTGTCTTGCGGCCACTCGGTAAACACCGCGAAATTGAACACGAAGGCTGCCTTCATATCGTGCTCCGGGACTGGTTCCGCGGCAGCCGGGCTGGCAGCCAGGCAGGCGGACAGCAGGGCGGCAAACAGCTGGCGCACACGGTCAGAACGCATAGGCAACCCGTACACGCAGACGGCGCCGGTCCTGGGTAATGGCGCGCTGGACGTGCTCGACCGAACCCGGATCGGCGTAGCTGCGGTCGAGCAGGTTGTAGATGCCGAGCGAGACTTCGGCCTTGGGCAGCAAACCTTGCAGCAGGCTGGTGCTGACCAGGTTGGCGTTGGCCAGCACGAAGGCCGGGGCGGCACCGGCAAGGCTGGTGCGCGCGCCGACATACTGCGCCTCGACGGCGGCGCGCAGGCCGGCCCATGGCAGCGGCGTGGCGGCGTTCAGTTTGGCCAGCCGGGTGGGGGCGGCGATCTGTACATCGTCGTGGCCGGCGCCGGCCTGGCTCCAGCTGACGCTGGCGCGCAGCGTGGCGCCGTTGGTCCAGCCATGCTCATACTCGACTTCGGACCCGCGAATGGACAATTGCGCCAGGTTGTCGAAGCGGGTCATGCCGCGCTCTGGCACGATCACCTGGGTGATCAATTCACTGACCTTATTGCGAAAGGTCGTGACGGTCAGGCGCGCGTTGCCGGCCAGTTGCTGCACCAGCGCCAGTTCGCTCGAATGGATCCGTTCGCGGCGCAGCCCGGGATTGGCCAACTGGCCGCCTTCGCCGTCGTAGGCGTAGTACATCTCGTAGCTGTTGGGCGCGCGGAAGGCCGAGCCATGGATCGCCTTGATGGTCGTGCTGGGTGTCAGCTGCCAGATCAGCGCGGCGCGCGGACTGAATACGCCGCGGATGGCGCCATTGCGGTCGTAACGCATGCCAAGCGTCAGGCGCAGCGTGTCGGCCAGGGTCATTTCGTCCTGCAGGTACAGGCCGGCGCGGCGGGCGCTGCGGCGCTGGTCCAGATAACTATAGTAGGGCGCGGCGTCGTAGCTGTACTGGGCAAGCCGGTAGTCGCGCTGCAGGTCGAGTCCGGCCAGGACGGTGTGGCCGGCCCAGCGCGTGCTGTGCAGGCTCAGTTCCGCGCCCCACCAGCGTGCCTGGCTGCCGTCATGGTTGAGGGTGCGCGCGGCGTCGTCGGCGATGTAGTTGCCGAACGAGTCGTAGCTGCCCCAGAAGGCGCGCAGCTTCAGTTCCTCGCTGTGGCCCGGATGGACGTTCCATCCCATATTCAGGTAGCGCTGGCGGTCGACGGTTTGCGAGCGCGGGTCGTTGAACGCCTGGCCGAACGAGGCGGTCGGCACGCCCTTGGTGCGCTCGGCCTGCATGGCGCTCGCTTGGAATGCGCCATACGAGGCGCTGGCAAAGGCGCGGGTGCTGTCTTCGTGATCGAGCCGGTGGGCCACGCCGTGGTTCTGCCGCGGCGTGTCGAATTCGGGGTAGTACAGGTCTTTGCCGTCGCTGCGCGCGCGGCTGATCGACAGCAGATACTGGGCGCCGTTCGCGCCATGCCCGGAAAGGCTGGCGGCGGCCCGGCGCAAGCCGGCCCCGCCGGCATCGAATTCGACCCGGCGCGGTGCCAGGTCGCCGCCTTTTTTGGTGATCACGTTGATCACGCCGAAAAAGGCGTTCGAACCGTAAATCGAGGAACCAGGTCCGGGAACGAACTCGATGCGTTCGACCAGTTCCAGGTCGAGCGGGAATTCGCCGCCGAGGGGGGCCTGGTCGTAGACCGCGTCGTTGATGCGGTTGCCATCAATCTGCAGCAGGAAGCGGGTGTTGTAGTCGCCGGGACGCATAAAGCCGCGCGCGCCCAGGTAGCTGTAGTTGCGGTCATGGCCCACATACAGGCCGCGCACGCTGCGCGCCACGTCGGCCAGCGTGCGCCAGCCAAAGTCGCGGATCTCGGCGGCGCTGATCACCGTCACCGACGAGGGAGCCTGGCTGGCGCGCTGCACGTATTTGGACGCGCTATAGACTTCCATGGACATCAGCTGCTCGAGCGGCACGCTGGTCAGGTCCTTCGGCTCATCGTGGGCGGCCTGCGCGGCCAGCGGAGCAAACGCGCCCGCGAGCGCGAGGCACAGGGGGCACATTGCTGCGTTCAGTTTCTTAACGTTTCCAAATATCATTTAAGCTTTACGGCACAAAATTGTTTTACATCAACATAGTGGCATTTTGTGCACGTGTTGTATAGCGAAAGAAAGTTCGTTCAACAAAAGTGCGACACCATTTTTGCTTGGCACAGCCGCCTTGCCAAGACTACAAAGCTTCGCGACCGCACCACCAGGCATCGACGATACTGGCAATCCAGCAAACCACCAGCACCGCCGCGCTGACCTGGCCTGCCACCGAGCTGCCCTGCTGTTCCAGCTGGGCCGCGATGGCTACCGGATCGAGTGCCAGCGTGCCGGCCTGGACCTGGTCGGCCAGCACGCTGATCCTGGCCAGCAAGCCACTGACGAATACCGTCACCGCGATGGCCGCAGGGACCAGGAACAGGCAGGCGCGCTTGGGGCGGCGCAGGAACAATTGCCCGGCGCCGGGAAACACCAGGCCCGAGGCAAGCGCGGCAATAAGCGACCGGTTCATCCATTTTCCTTTTAGGTTCGACGTGCATGAGACGGATCAATTTGACCTAGCTCAAGCGCATAAAGTTTGCGGCAGCGTAAATTTGGCAGTGCACAAGAGAAAGATTGTGTTTCGTTAGCTCAGTAAAACCGTGCAGCCGACATGATACTCGCCAGAGCCCCTCGCGCGTGTCATTTTGCTACTAAAACATGAAGGAAAACCATCGTGCTCTCCCGGCTCAAGATTGGCCCCAAGCTCTTGCTCGCGCCTGCGGCGGTCCTACTGTTGCTGATTTTCTCATCGTGTGCCAGCTACTATGTGATGGTGCGCCACAACCAGGCCTTCGAAGTCATCGTGCACGAGCGCGCGGCGCGCATCCGCCAGGCCGGCGAACTGCTGACCGAATCGCAGCAGGCGCACGCCAATGTCTACCAGCAGCTAGCCTGGATGAGCGCCAGCTTTTCGGAGCTGCGGGTCGATGGGCTGGGGCGCGAGATCACCCAGCGCCACGGCTCGATCGCGCGCCGCTTCGCCGCGCTGGGGCAGGCCACGCGCGGCGGCGCCGACGAGCAGCGCCTGCTGGCGCTGGCCCACGCCGCGTTTACCGGCTATGTGCGCGATGTGGGCGACGTGCTGGAACTGGCCGAAAATGACCAGTCGATGAGTACCAGCGCCATGTACAAGGCCGAGCGCTCCTTCGACGTGGTGGAACGCCACCTGGCGGCGCTGGCGGCGGTCGAGCAGAGGCTGTCGGAACGGGCTTTGGCCGATGCGCGCGCCGATTTCAACGCCGCCGCCGCACTGCTGCCGGTGCTGGTGGCCTTGTCGGTGGCGCTGTCGCTGGCCATCACGATGGTGGTGCGCTCCGCGCTGCTCAAGGAAGTGGACGCCATCGGCAGCGCTGCCAGCGGGCTGGCGCATGGCGACCTGACGGTCGCCATGCGTTCCTATGGACGCGACGAGATTTCAGAAACCGCGCGGGCGCTGGACGCCAGCATCCGCAACCTGAACCGCACCCTGCGCGACATCCGCAGCACGGCGCGCACGGTCGACAGCGGCTCGCGCGCCGTGGCGGCCGGCAGCGAAGGGCTGGCCCAGCGGGCCGAGGAAATGACGGCGCAGGATCGCCGCCGGGTCAGGGATGCGGCGGCCGCGGCCAGTGCGCTGCAAAAGCAGGCGCTGGCGCTGTCGCGCGAGGTGGCAGGTTTCAAGCTCGATGAAGCGGCTACGCCGCCGGTGCTGGTTCCGGCCGGCGGACTCGATCCGATGTCCACCGCCGCCAGACCCGCCCGCGCTCACCTGTGGCTGGCTGCGGCCAGGCCCCCGCGCGAGCGCTGACGCTTACTCGTAGTCGCTGACCGGTGCGCAGCCGCAGAACAGATTGCGGTCGCCGTACACGTTGTCGGCACGGCCCACCGGTGGCCAGTACTTCTGGCGGCGCAGCGCGGCGACCGGGAAGGCGGCCACTTCGCGGCTGTACTTGTGCGGCCACTCGTCGGCGGTCAGCACTTCAGCCGTGTGCGGCGCACCTTTCAAGGGGTTGTCCATGCGGTCGTACTCGCCGCGCTGCACCTTGACGATCTCCGCGTGGATGCAGATCATCGCTTCGATGAAGCGGTCGATCTCGGCCTTCGATTCGCTCTCGGTCGGTTCGATCATCAGCGTGCCCGGCACCGGGAAGCTCATGGTCGGGGCATGGAAGCCGAAGTCCATCAGGCGCTTGGCCACGTCCTCGTTGCTGATGCCGGTGGCGTCCGTCAGCGGGCGCATGTCGATGATGCACTCGTGCGCCACCAGGCCGTCGTGGCCGGTGTACAGCACCGGGTAGTGCGGCGCCAGGCGGCGCGCGATGTAGTTGGCGTTCAGGATCGCCGTCTCGGTCGCCGCCGTCAGGCCTTCCGCGCCCATCATCGCGATGTACATCCACGAAATCGGCAGGATGCTGGCCGAGCCAAAGGCCGCCGCGCTGACCGCGCCGATGCCGGCTTCGTCGCGCAGGTAGCCGGTCGAACGCGAGTTCGGCAGGAACTTGGCCAGGTGCGCGCCGACGCCGATCGGGCCGACGCCAGGGCCGCCGCCGCCGTGCGGAATGCAGAAGGTCTTGTGCAGGTTCAGGTGGCTGACGTCGCCGCCGAACGAACCCGGCGCGGCCACGCCGACCAGCGCGTTCATGTTGGCGCCGTCGATGTAGACCTGGCCACCGTGCGAGTGGACGATCTCGCACAGTTCGGCGATGCCTTCCTCGAACACGCCGTGGGTGGACGGGTAGGTGACCATGACGCAGGCCAGGTTGGCGCTGTGCTGCTCGGCCTTGGCGCGCAGGTCTTCCAGGTCGACGTTGCCGTTGTCGTCGCAGGCGGTAACCACCACCTTCATGCCGACCATGCTGGCGGTAGCCGGGTTGGTGCCGTGCGCCGACGACGGGATCAGGCAGATGTTGCGATGGCCTTCGCCGCGCGACTCATGGTAGGCCTTGATCACCAGCAGGCCCGCGTACTCGCCCTGCGAGCCGGCGTTCGGCTGCAGCGAAATGGCGGCATAGCCGGTCAGTGCGCACAGCATCTCTTCCAGCTGGCCGATCATTTCGCGGTAGCCGACCGTCTGTGCATCCGGCGCGAACGGGTGGATGTTGGAGAACTCGGGCCAGGTGACCGGGATCATTTCGCTGGTGGCGTTGAGCTTCATGGTGCAGGAGCCGAGCGGGATCATGGTGCGGTCCAGCGCCAGGTCCTTGTCGGCCAGGCTGCGCAGGTAGCGCAGCATTTCGTGCTCGGCGTGATAGCGGTTGAAGGTCGGGTGGGTCAGGAAGGCGCTGGTGCGGGACAGGGCTTCCGGGAAGGCGTCCTGGGCGAATTCGACGCCGTCGAAGTCGGGCAGGGCGCCTGCGTTCGGCAGGCCCTGGGCGAAAATCGCCCACAGCGTGGCCAGCTCATCGCGGCCGGTGGTTTCGTCCAGCGAGATGCCGACATGGCCGGCGTCGATGCGGCGCAGGTTGACACCTTTCGCATTGGCGGCGGCGTGCAGCTGCTCGGCGCGCTCGCTCTTGACGGTGAGGGTGTCGAACCAGGTGGTGTTGGCCAGTTCATAGCCCAGCTGGCGGAGGCAGGCCGCCAGGATGTTGGTGTAGCGGTGCACGCGCTGGGCGATCTGGGCCAGGCCTTTAGGGCCGTGGTAGACGGCGTACATGCCGGCCATGACGGCCAGCAGTACCTGGGCGGTACAGATGTTCGAGGTGGCCTTTTCGCGGCGGATGTGCTGCTCGCGGGTTTGCAGGGCCAGGCGGTAGGCCTTGTTGCCCTGGGCGTCGATGGTCACCCCAACCAGGCGACCGGCCATGCTGCGCTTGAACTCGTCGCGGGTGGCCAGGTAGCCGGCGTGCGGGCCGCCGAAACCGAGCGGCACACCGAAGCGCTGGCTGTTACCGACGACCACGTCGGCGCCCCATTCGCCGGGGGGAGTGAGCATCGTCAGTGCCAGCAGGTCGGCGCAGGCGATCACCATGGCGCCGGCGGCGTGCAGCTTCTCGACAGCGGCGCGGTAGTCGCGCACGTCGCCGTTCACGCCCGGGTACTGCAGCAGCACGCCGAAGCATGGCTCGGAGAGGCCATCGAGTTCAGCGGCGGCGATGGTGCGCACCTCCACGCCGATCGGTTTGGCGCGGGTTTCGATCACTTCGCGGGTCTGCGGCAGCACGTCGTCGGCCACATAGAACACATTGGAGGCGGACTTGCCGACGCGCTGGATCAGCGTCATGGCTTCGGCCGCGGCGGTGCCTTCGTCGAGCATCGACGAGTTGGCGATGCCCATGCCGGTCAGGTCGGTGACGGTCTGCTGGAAATTCAGGATGGCTTCCAGGCGGCCCTGCGAGATCTCAGGCTGGTACGGGGTGTAGGCGGTGTACCAGGCCGGGTTTTCGAAGATGTTACGCAGGATGACGTTCGGGGTGAAGGTGTTGTAGTAGCCCTGGCCGATCAAGGACTTCATGACACGGTTCTTGGCCGCCAGCGCCTTGAGCTTGGCTAACGCGGCCTGCTCCGGCAGCGGCTCGAAGAACTGGCCCAGTTCCAGCTTGCTCTTCTTGCGGATGTTGGCCGGCACGATGGCATCGATCAGCGCCGCGCGCGATGCATAGCCGAGCGTCGACAGCATGGCCGCCTGTTCGGAGTCGGATGGGCCGATGTGGCGTTCGATGAAAGCATCGCGTGCTTCGAGTTGGGTCAGGCTGGGACGGGTCATGATGTGGGGGCTTGAACTTGGAAATTGGGACTACTACAGCTGAACTGCTGTCATTCCGGGCATTGCCCGAAATGACTTCCCGCGGAGGCGGGAACTGACAGCGGAGGGGAAGCTTGTTGCGATGATTACTCGGTGACTTTGCCGTAACCAGCAGCGTCAAGCAGGCCGTTGATGGCGCTGGGGTCGGCCGGCTTCATCTTGAACAGCCAGGCCGAGTAAGCGTCGGCGTTGATCGAGTCCGGCGCGTCGGCGACCGGGTCGTTGACGGCGACGACTACGCCCGACACCGGCGCATAGATGTCGCTGGCGGCCTTGACCGATTCCACCACGGCGGCATCGTCGCCGGCGGTGAACGACTTGCCGACCTTCGGCAGTTCGACGAATACGATATCGCCCAGCGCATCCTGCGCGTATTCGGTGATGCCGACGGTGATGGTGCCGTCGGCTTCAGCGCGCACCCACTCGTGGGATTCGGTGTATTTCAGGTCGGCTGGAATGTTCATTTCAATGGCTCCAAAGGGTAGGTCATTAGATTGAGTTGAGGGCTGGGGTCAGGCAGCCAGTATTTTACCGTTGCGCACAAAGGGCAGCTTCACCACGGTGGCGGCCAGCTTCTTGTCGCGGATTTCGACCTGCACCGTGTCGCCCACTTCCACATCCATCGGCACGCGCGCCAGCGCGATGGCTTGCTGCATGGTCGGGCTGAAGGTGCCGCTGGTGATTTCGCCCAGGCCGCCGCTGCTGCTTCCCACCTTCTGGTGGGCGCGCAGGATGCCGCCTTTTTCGCGCAGGATCAGGCCGACGAACTTGGCGTTCTGGCCCAGCTTTTGCAGGGCGGCCTTGCCGATGAAGTCACGCTCGCTGGCCAGGTCGACCGTCCAGGCGAGGCCGGCGTCGAGCGGATTGACCGTCTCGTCCATGTCCTGGCCGTACAGGTTCATGCCCGCTTCCAGGCGCAGGGTGTCGCGCGCGCCCAGGCCGGCCGGCTTGACGCCGGCTGCCACCAGGGCATTCCACATGGCGTCGGCTTGCGTGGCGGGGAAGGCGATCTCGAAGCCGTCTTCGCCGGTGTAGCCGGTGCGCGCGACCATCACTTCGCCAAAGGCCGTGTCTTTGACGATGGCGGCGTTGAAGGGCTTGAGCGCTTCGCTGGCGGCCTGGGTGGTGGGCAGCACTTCCCACACCTTGGCGCGGGCGTTCGGACCCTGCACGGCGATCAGCGCCAGGGCGTTGTCGCCATCGCGGCGCTGGGTGATCGTCAAGGCGCTGCCGGTGGCGGCGTTTTGCGCGCTGATCCAGGCGATGTCTTTTTCGGCGGTGCCGGCGTTGACGACCAGGCGGAACCAGTTTTCGCTGAAGTAGTAGACGATCAGGTCGTCGATGACGAAGCCGTCGGCGTTCAGCATGCACGAGTACAGCGCCTTGCCGGGCACCTGCAGCTTGTCGACGTTATTGGCCAGCAGGCCGCGCAGGAAAGGGCGAACCTTGGCGCCTTCGAGGTCGACCACGCACATGTGCGAAACGTCGAACATGCCCACGTCGGTACGCACCGCATGGTGTTCTTCGATCTGCGAGCCGTAGTTGACGGGCATGTCCCAGCCGCCGAAATCGACCATCTTGGCCTTGGCGGCGCGGTGTGCGGAGTTGAGCGGAGTCGCTTTGAGCGTCATGGGATCCTCAGGGCAGTTAAGGTACACAATAAGGGGGTCGTACGACCAGACAGGAATGGCTTCGCAGCTCTCCACGTGTGTTCGCGCCCCTCTGTCCTTTGTACCTGAGAGATAGCGGAAAGTTCGTTCCGCCTGCCCCTTCGGTGGGCCGCCGGCATGTGCCGCGGCCGCTCTCCAGAGTTTGAGCCGGCGCGCCTGTGACAGCTGCCGACCCCTGACCGGTCCTTTTGCCTGAGAGTTTTTGGGTGATGCCCCTTCGGCGGTAACGGCGTAGCGCTACCCTCTCCCGATCAAGAGTGCGAAGGATAGTGCAGAGAGGGCGGCGCTGTCAACCTTGCAGCAGTGCAAGGGCGCGCACGAATGGGGGCACCGCCGCTACTGCGTGGCGATTCCTTTGCTAGAATGAAGTATCCATGTTGCGAGTGACCAAGCCATGAGCGAAGACCAAGCAAAACAAGAGAACAACGCGTATTTCACCCTGTCGGGCGACGTGAACAGCGATATGGTGCACCGCGTGTTCGAGAGCGTGGGCTGTATGACCGAGCAGGGCGTCGATACGGCGCATATCTTGATCCAGTCCAACGGCGGCTATGTCAGCGACGGCCTGTGCCTGTATAACTTCCTGGCCAATTCGCCGATCAAGTTCGTCATGTATAACGGCGGGGCGGTGGCGTCGATCGCCGTGATCCTGTTCCTGTCCGCTTCCGAGCGCTACGCCAGCGAGACGGCGCGCTTCATGGTGCACAAGTCGCATGCGACCGCGTCGCCGGGGGCGCGGCCCGATGCGCTCAATATTATCGTGGAAGGCTTGCGGGCCGATGACGCGCGTACCGAGTCGATCCTGCGCAAGCATATCGAGCTCACGCCCGAACAGTGGGCCATTCACCAGTATATGGATTTGCACCTGACCGCGCGCGATGCGCGTACCGCCGGGATGATTATGGATGTACGGGATTTCGCGCCGCCCAAGGGGGCATTGCTGCGCAATATGTAGGCGACCGGCGAGGGCGAACTGCGAGGGCAATGAGAGCAGGGGCCATCCCGCCAGGACAGGCCCCCAAGCTGATGGTCAGCGCTTGCTGGCCGATTGTTTGTTGCCCGAGCCGGAACCGGACTGTTTTGAGCCACCCTTGGCGTCATTCTTGTGGCTTTGACGGCCGGCCTCTGCGTGCTGCTCGGGCGTACCTCCCTGGGTGCCGGTCGATTTCGATGCGTTGCCCTGGGATCCCGATTGCTTATTGCCGCCTTTCTGCTTCGCTGCCATGGTCATTCCTTTCCAGAAGGTTGAGATGTCATGCTTGCCGGCTTTGCAGAGGGAATAGTTCTCAATTGCGTTTCCGGTAACACAATCATGCGAGCCGCTACAAGGCTCCGCTATCGGATAAGGACTCGCAGTGCTGTAGGACAGGGCGCGGCATTTTGGTTTCTCCTTAAAGCGCCTTGCAATCGGCCTCCTGGCCCAGCATGCTACTGGCCGGCACCACGGCCATGCGGGCCCGTTGGCGCCGCTCGGCGGCCGGTGCCGCATTGGGGCGGCGATTGCTGACCACCAGGTGGATCGGCGACGGGCGCGCGTGTTCCGGCCCCAGTACAAAGGCGCCGATGGCACGCGCCAGCCCGCCGGCCTGGTCGCGCATGGCCGCCGCCGCCGCGGCCGACTGGTCCAACAATGCGGCGTTCTGCCGGGTGCTGTGATCCATCCCCGCAATCGCCAGCCTGGCCTGCTCGATGCCCTCGGCCTGCCCGGCGCTGGCAGTGGACATTTCACTGATGAGTCCGGCAACCTCCCTGACACTGGCGGCCACCTCCTGCGTGCTCGCGCCGGTTTCGAGCGCCACGATCGCCGAGCTTGCCACGAGGCTGGCTTCACGGGCGCGCTCGGCCGTCTGCCTGACGCTGGCGGCCAGCTGTTCCATGGAGGACACGGTCTGTTTCAGGGCGGCAGCCTGCTGCCCGGTGCGCGCCGACAGCTCCAGGCTGCCGCTGGCGATGTCCGCGATGCCGGCGGTGATGATTTCGGTGCCGCCGCGCACCTTGAGGATCATGGCCACCAGCTTGTCGTTCATTTCCTGCATGGTACGCAGCAGCAGGCCGGCCTCGCCGCCGGTGGTCTTGACGCGGGTCGACAGGTCTCCCGCGGCGACGCGCTGGGCCAGCTCCACCGCTTCCTGCATCGGACGGGCCATTTCGGCGCGCAGCCACAGAGCCATCAGGCTGGCCACGGTGACGTCGGCGCCGATGGCCAGCCAGGCGAACAGCCGGGCCAGCTCGTAGTTCTCGCGGATTTGCTGGGCACTGCGCGCCGCCGCCTGGCCGGCGTGGGCGATCGCGTGGGCGGCCAGCGCCTGCATCTGGCTCAACTGGCCCAGCAGCCACCAGGCCAGGTAGCCGCCCACTCCCAGCAGCAGAGCAAAGCAGAGGTAGAGCTTGAAGCGCGTATCAATCCGGCGCAAGGCGCGGCGCAGGGAGTTCATGATGGTTCCTTTGCGAAAAGACGGGGGAGACACTGTTATGGTAGGGAAAGGCCATGCAGGTCCCTTGCGACGGATCAAATCGATGGACGGCGTGGGCACAATACAGACACTGCAAAGCCACGGCGTTTGTAGCCAAAATGGATACAGATCTGATCTAGAAGAAGTTTTTCCTTCTTTTTCTATTGCCATGTGGCAATAATGTGCAACAATAGGAGCAAGTAGAAATAAGGCGTATTGCCATCATGACCCCAGGATCCACCAACGTATCGAGTGCCAAGAAAGCGATCATGTCGCAGCACGCGCTATTGGAAAGCCTGGTTGCCATCGCCACCAAGCATTTCAACGAGCAGATCATCGGGGTGGGCACGCGCATGGTGGCCGGCCTGCTCGATGTCGGCGAGGCGGTCGATGCGCGCCTGGTGTACCAGCGCGTCAAGTCGGGCAATCTGCTCAAGGAAAACAACTACGCCTACGTGCACCTGGCTTCCACCGAGCTGGAGCTGGCCCTGCGGCGCGAACTAGAGCAGCTGGTGCCCTCGCTCAAGAAGTCGCGCCCGGTACTGGCCGAATTGTCGCTGGTACCCTTTGAGGAAATGGACAACAAGGTGGTCTTCGACGCCATCGCCCGTCCGTTCGAATTCAAGTACGCCGCGCCGATCGCCACGCTCAATGTGCGCCTCGGTGTCACCCTGGACCGCGAAATCCTGCGCACGCCCCAGAATCCCTTCCGTCCCGACCTGTTCCTGACCGTGCTGCAGCAGGCCTGGCGCGAGTTCGAGCCCGACGAACAGGCGCACGAGCTGATCATGCCGCTGCTCACGCCCGACACGCTGTTCGACTTCGGGCCCATGTACCAGGCGCTGTGCGACGCCCTGACCAAGACCGGCGCCAGGCCGGGTTCGGCCGAAGCGCTCAGTATCCGCAAAACCGAAAGCGCCGCCGCCGCCAAGCAGGCGCGCGCGCGCCAGAAGTCCGAACTGGCGCGCCAGCTGCGCCAGTTCCTGGCGGAGGATGAAAACGGCAAGGATGCCGATCTCGGCATTCCAATGATTCCCGACCTGCCCAATCTGCCCGATTCCAAGGGCGGCTGGCGTCCCAGCGCGGCCGCGGGCTTCAGCGCGCCGCAAACTGTTGCCGTTGCGGCGCAAGCCGCAGCCGCGGGCGATCCCCGTTTCACGAGCCCGGCCCACGGTTTTGCGGGACCGGCCAATGGTTCAGCCGCGCCGGCGTCAAGCTTCCCCGCCCCGGTCCACGGCTTTGTGCCGGGCGGCCATGGCACGGCGGAAATGGGCCACGCTCACGGGCACGGCGGCCATGCTGCGCATGGCGCGCCATTCGGCGGCTACCCGGCGGCCGAGGGCGGCGGGGCCGGCCAGTTGATGGATCTGCTCAATAGTCTGCAGGCGCGCATGCCTGAACAGATGAATCTGGGCATGCAGCGCATGGCTGGCAAGCAAGGCGGCGGGGAGGGCGGCGCCCCGATTGCCCCAGGCGCCAATATCTTCTACCTGCCGCGCCTGAAGGAAAGCATGCCGAAGGGCAGCTTGTCGCGCGGCGACGAAAGCACCATCGACCTGCTGTCGAAGATTTTCGACACCGTCTTCATCGACCCCAACATCCCGTCCGAAATCCGCGAGCTGATGCAGTTCCTGCAGATTCCGGTGTTGCGCGCGGCCCTGGCCGACAAGAATTTCTTCTTCGAGGAAGCGCACCCGGCGCGCCGCATGATCGACCTGATGTCGCGCATCGGCATGGAACAGCGCAAGGCGCCGGACGACCCGCTGTTCCAGGCCATGCGCCGCAGCGTCGACCGGGTGGGCCGCGAAGCCGACGAGCAGGGTGCCGCATTCTCGGAAGCGCTGGCCGAGCTGGAGCAATCGGTCCAGGCCGACGAGGCTGTCGCCCAGGATGCCATTGCCGCCCCGATCGCGGCCGCACTCAAGCAGGAAAAAGTCACCGCCGCGACCCGTTCGGCACGCACCGCCGTGGCCGCCCGCGTGGGCAGCGGAGAGGTGGTCGCCATGCTTGAAACCTTCCTCGAACACAAATGGACCTCGGTGCTGACCCTGGCTTACTCGGTCGAAGACGACAAGCCCGGCGCGGTCAACAACGCCACCAAGACCATGGACGACCTGATCTGGAGCGTCAAGCCGAAGATCACCCGCGAAGAGCGCAAGTCGCTGATCGCCCGCCTGCCCGGCCTGCTGGCAGCCCTGAACCGCTGGCTCGATGTAATCAAGTGGCAGGATGCCGAGCGCGTGCGCTTTTTTGCCGAACTGGCCGAATGCCATGCCTCGATCGTGCGCGCCCCGCTCGACATCAGCCCGGAACGCCAGCTGGAGATCGCCGTCGAAGTGGCCCAGGCCGACGCCTTGCGCCGCCTTGAAAAGGAGCAGGCCGCGGCCAGCGCCCCGGTCACGGAAATCGACGACTCGGCTTTGGCGATCGAAGCGCTCGAACGCAATCAATGGCTGGAATTTTCCGAACTGGACGGCAGCCCGCGCAAGGCCAAGCTGGCATGGATCAGCCCGCTGCGCACCCTGTTCATCTTTTCCACCGGCGCGCGCCAGGAAGCGTTCTCGGTGCCGGTCGAAAAGCTGCAGGACGCCTTCCGCGCCCGCAAGGTGCAGCTCATGCGCGTCGACGGCCTGGTCGGCCGCGCGCTGTCGGCCGCGATGAACGATACCGGGCTGGACGAATCCCCCATGCTCAGTTCGGTTGCCGCCTGATTTTCCCCACTCGAGTATCATTCGTCCCGCGCAAGTTGCGCCTTGCACCCATGGACTAACAATTTCTCAAGAGTATGCATTGGTGGTATTACCTCTCCGCGCTGGGCGGGCTCGGCATGACAGCGCCGATCGCCGTCGGCATTGCCGTCTGGCTGGCCGCGGCTCATTGCCGCCGGCGCGCGCTGAGCTGGTGCCTGCTGTTCGCCGGCGCCATGCTGATCGTTATCGCCAGCAAGATCGCCTTCATCGGCTGGGGTATCGGTTCGATGGCGATCGATTTCGCCGGTTTCAGCGGCCATGCGGCCCGGGCCGGCGCGGTCTATCCGGTGGCTGCCTACCTGCTGTGGCGCGAGGCGCGGCGCGAATGGCGCTATGTCGGCGTGGCGCTGGCCGCGTTGCTGGCGGTCGCGGTGGCGGTGTCGCGCGTGAAGGTGCATACGCATAGCGAATCGGAAGCCTTGCTGGGTTTGATGCTGGGCCTGGCCACGGCCGGCTGCTTCATTTCGCTCACCCGCAAGACGCGCGAGTTCACCCTCAACCCCTGGCTGGTGGGGCTGACCCTGCTGGTGCTGATCCTGCAGCCGCGCACCGCCCGGGTCGATTCGCAGCAATGGATGACCGGACTGGCGCTCAATCTGAGCGGCCACGACCGGCCCTACAGCCGCCTCAGCTGGGAGCCGACGCGCCAGCGCTACCTGCCGCCATGCCCGGCGGCACAGGTGCGCTTCACCTACATCTGCACGTAAAGCCCCGCTAAATGGGGGCAACAAATGGTATGATGGCCATCTTTTACGATTACCCTTGTTGCCAGTCGAAACGTGCGCCTATCGTCCATCAAATTGTCGGGATTTAAGTCTTTCGTCGATCCCACCAATTTCCAGGTGCCCGGACAGCTTGTTGGCGTGGTCGGGCCTAACGGCTGCGGCAAGTCGAACATCATCGACGCGGTGCGCTGGGTGCTGGGCGAATCGAAAGCCTCCGAGCTGCGCGGCGAGTCGATGCAGGACGTGATCTTCAACGGCTCCACCCACCGCAAGCCGGCCGGGCGCGCCTCGGTCGAGCTGGTGTTCGACAATAACGACGGCAAGGCCGCCGGCCAATGGGGCCAGTACGCGGAAATCGCCGTCAAGCGCACCCTCACGCGCGACGGCACCTCCACCTACTACATCAACGGCCAGCCGGTACGCCGGCGCGACATCCAGGACATCTTCCTGGGCACCGGCCTGGGTCCGCGCGCCTACGCCATCATCGGCCAGGGCATGATCTCGCGGATCATCGAGTCGCGCCCGGAAGAGCTGCGCGTGTTCCTGGAAGAAGCCGCCGGCGTCTCCAAGTACAAGGAACGCCGCCGCGAAACCGAAAACCGCCTCAACGACACGCGCGAAAACCTGCTGCGGGTCGAAGACATCCTGCGCGAACTGAATGCCAACCTGGAAAAGCTGGAAGCACAGGCGGTCGTGGCCAACAAGTTTCACGCCCTGCAGGCCGACCAGGAAGAAAAGCAAAAGCTGCTTTGGCTGCTGCGCAAGAACGAAGCCCTGGCCGAGCAGACCCGCTACTTCAAGGAGATGGAGCAGGCCCAGACCGACCTGGAAGAGCAGACCGCCAAGCTGCGCCACGTCGAGCTCGAACTCGAACACATGCGCCAGGCCCACTTCGCCGTGGGCGACCGCCTGCACCAGGCCCAGGGCCATCTGTACCAGACCAATTCCGAGATCGGCAGCCTGGAAGCGCAGATCCGCTTCGTGATCGAATCGCGCACGCGACTGCAGAACCAGCTCGCGGCCCTGAACGCCCAGCGCAGCCAGTGGACCACCCAGCGCGAGGAATACCAGGCGCGCATCGAAGAAGCCGAATACCTGCTGGAAGAACTGGGCGGCCGGGTCGAGCAGTCGCAGATGGCGGCCGAGGCGCAGGGCGAACGCATCCCGGCGATGGAAACGGCTTACCGCGAAGCCCAGCACAAGAGCACCGAGTCGCGCGCCAAAATCATGCAGGCGCAGCAGCAGATCGAACTCGAATCGGCGCACCAGCGCAATGCCTCCAACATCCTCAATGGCCTGGTCACGCGGCGCGAACGCCTGCAGCAGGAAAAGAGCGGTCTCAATCTGCCCGACAGCAGCCACCTGGCCAACCTGCGCATGCAGCTCGAAGAAAAGCAGCAGGCGCTCGAAGAGCAGGGCATGATGCTGGAAGAAGCCACCGAACAGCAGCAGCGCGTGGAACAAGAACGCGCCGCGGCCCAGGCCCAGGTCAATAACGAGACGGCCGCCAACGCCCAGCTCGAAGCGCGCCTGGCTGCGCTCAAGCAGATGCAGGAACGCGTGCAAACCCAGGGCAAGGTGCAGCCCTGGCTGTCCAGGCACGAACTGGCCGGCCTGCCGCGCCTATGGCAAAAGCTGCACATCGAGCAGGGCTGGGAAACCGCAATGGAAGCGGTGCTGCGCGAACGCACCGGCGCCTTGGAGATGTCCAACCTGGACTGGGCCAAGGCCTTCTTCAGCGACGCGCCGCCGGCCAAGCTGGCGCTGTATGCGCCATCGATTACCGCCGCCGCGCCCCTGGAGGTACCCGGCCTCAAACCCTTCGCCAGCCTGCTCAAGTTGAACGAGTCCGGCATCCGCAGCGTGCTGCAGGACTGGCTGCACAATGTCTTCGCCGCCGAGGATGCCGCCAGCGCCTTTGCTGAACGCGCGCGTCTGCCGGCCGGCGGCGCCTTCGTGACCCGCCAGGGCCACATGGTGACCCAGTCCAGCGTGCGCTTCTACGCTGCCGATGCCGAGCAGGACGGCATGCTGGCGCGCCAGCAGGACATCGAGAACCTCACCAAGCAGTTGCGTGCGCAAACCATGCTGGCCGACGAGGCGCGCGCGCGCTCGGTGCGGGCCGACGCCGCCACCGGCGAACTGGCGCGGCGCGTGCAGGAAGCGCGCCAGCGCAGCGCGCAGCTCACGCAGGCGGTGCACGCGCTGCAGATCGACGTCGTCAAGCAGTCCGAAGTCGAAGCGCGCTTCAACCAGCGCAGCACGCAGATCCAGGCCGACCTGGCCGAGATCGCGGCGCAGGAAGCCGAGCAGCAGCAGATCCGCGCCGAGTCCGAGGAAAAATTCGAGCAGCTCGACATGGCTCTGGCCGAACTGCAGGGCGCTCATGAAGACGGCCAGACCGATTTCCTGGTCAAGGAACAGGCGCTGGCCGATGCCCGCGAAAAGCTGCGCGAACTCGAACGGGCGGCGCAAGAAGCGCAGTTCGCCGAAAAATCGCAGCGCAGCCGCATCGAGGAATTGCGCCGCAATATCGCCACCGCCGTGCAGCAGGCCGAGCAGGTCGGCGAGAGCATCGAGGTGGGCGAGCAGGAGCTCGAATCGCTGGAAGCCGGTGCCGCCAACGAGGGTTTGCAGGAACTGCTGGAACGCCGCAGCGCGCAGGAAAAGGCTTTGTCCGACGCCCGCCATGAACTCGACCAAGTCACCCAGAAGCTGCGCACCTTTGAAGAAACCCGCATGCAGGCCGAGCGCAGCCTGCAGCCGCAGCGCGACAAGATCACCGAGATGCAGCTCAAGGAGCAGGCCGCGCGCCTGAACCAGGAGCAGTTCGCCGAAGCCCTAAGTAATACCGGCGCCGACGAAGCGGCATTGGCCCAAAAGCTGCAGCCGGACATGAAGCCGTCCTACCTGCAGGGCGAAGTCACGCGCCTGACCAATGCCATCGCCCTGCTGGGCGCGGTCAACCTGGCCGCGCTCGACGAACTGGCGCAAGCATCCGAGCGCAAAAACTTTTTGGACGCGCAGAACAAGGACCTGACCGAAGCCATCACCACGCTGGAAGACGCGATCGCGCGCATCGACCGCGAGACCCGTGAGCTGCTGCAGGACACCTTCGATCGCGTCAACCATCACTTCTCGGAGCTGTTCCCGATCCTGTTCGGCGGCGGTAACGCCAAGCTGGTCATGACCGGCGACGAGATTCTCGATTCGGGCGTGCAGGTCATGGCCCAGCCGCCGGGCAAGAAGAACGCCACCATCCACCTGCTCTCCGGTGGCGAGAAAGCGCTGACCGCGACCGCGCTGGTGTTTTCCATGTTCCGGCTCAATCCCGCGCCATTCTGCCTCCTCGACGAGGTGGATGCGCCCCTGGACGACGCCAATACCGAGCGGTTCTGCCGCATGGTCAAGCGCATGTCGGACCAGACTCAATTCCTTTTCATCTCGCATAATAAAATCGCGATGGAGATGGCCAATCAACTGATCGGTGTGACGATGCAGGAGCAGGGTGTATCGCGCATTGTGGCGGTGGACATGGAGTCCGCCGCGAATTTCGCAACCGAGGCACAAGCAGCATGACAGATCTTCAAATCAGCCTGATCGGCGCCATGACGGTATTCGTCGCCGGCGTCTTCGCATACAACAAATGGCAGGAGTACAAAGCCAAGAAAAGCGTGGAGCGCGCCTTCTCGACCGAGCATGACGATGTGCTCATGAAGAGCGGCGACGCGCGCCAGGAACCTGTCTTCGACCTGTCCGGTGCGGGCGGCGATGCCGGCACCCCTGACGTACACGAGCCGATGGCGCCCATCCTGCCCGGTACCACGGCCGACACGCCGCCGGCCGAACTGGCCACCAGCCTGGTCGACCCGCTGATCGACTGCATGATCCCGCTGGCGCTGGAGATCGCCGTGCGCGGCGACAAGATCCTGCCGGTGCTGCAAACCCTGCGCCATGTCGGCAACAAGCAGATTCACTACATCGGCCTGCACGTCAATGGCGACTGGGAGCCGATCACCCACGGCGGCGTGTACACCAAGCTGCAGGCCGGCGTGCAGATGGCTACGCGCACCACCGCGCTGAACGAACTCGAATACTCCGAACTGGTCACGCGCCTGCGCGCGCTGTGCGACGAGATCGGCGCCGAGCCGGAACTGCCGGACATGATCGAAGTGATGGGCGAAGCGCGCACCTTGCACCGTTTCGTGGCCGGCCACGACGCTCAGCTGGGCGTCAACCTGCTGTCGAACGGCGCCCCATGGCCGATGCCCACCCTGATCGGTGCGCTCGAAGCGCAAGGCTTCAACGCGCGTCCTGACGGCCGCTTCATCATGCCGGACGGCGAGGGCGGCCAGCTGTTCACGCTCTCGACCAACGTCACCCTGGGTGCCGACACCACTTCGCGCCTGACCCTGCTGCTGGACGTGCCATGCGTCGCCCCGGCACGCGACGGCTTTGGCCAGATGATCGCCTGCGCCAAGGAGCTGGTGGCGCGCCTGGACGCGACCATTGTCGACGACAGCAACCAGCCGTTGATGGACGAGGCGCTGGCCGAGATCAACGGCCAGGTGCTGGAGTTCTACCAGGAAATGGAGAGCGCCGACATTCCGGCCGGTTCGACCCGCGCACTGCGCCTGTTCAGCTGAAGGAGGCGCGCGCGTGAGTACCATTCCAGAGCGCGCCGACCTGGCGCGCATGAAGGCTTTGACCGAGGAACTGAACCGCCACATCTACGCCTACCACGTGATGGATGCGCCGACGATTCCAGACGCCGAATACGACCGCATGTTCCGCGAGTTGCAAGACCTGGAAGCGAAAAACCCGGAAGCGGTATCGGCCGATTCGCCGACCTTCCGCGTGGGCGCGGCGCCGATTCCAGAATTTAAGCAAGTCACCCACTCGGTGCCGATGCTGTCCCTGAATAACGCTTTCGCCGACGAAGACATCGACAACTTCGACCGGCGCGTGCGCGAAGGGCTGGGCGCGGTACAGGTTCCCTACGCCACCGAACTCAAATTCGACGGCCTGGCGATCAGCCTGCGCTACGAGAACGGCGTGTTCGTTCAGGCAGCCACGCGCGGCGACGGTGCCACCGGCGAAGACGTTACCACCAACATCCGCACCGTGCGCGCGATTCCCTTGCGCCTGCACGGCGCCGGCGTGCCTGCCGTGCTGGAAGTGCGCGGCGAAGTATTGATGTACAAGGCCGACTTCCAGGCCTTGAACGCGCGCCAGCGCGAAGCCGGGCAGAAGGAATTCGCCAATCCGCGCAATGCCGCCGCCGGCGGCCTGCGCCAGCTCGATTCGCGCATTACCGCTTCGCGCAAGCTGCGCTTTTTCGCCTACGGCGTGGGCGCGCTCGAAGGCGTGCCGATGCCGTCCTCGCACTCCGCGCTGTTGGACTGGTTCGACCAGCTCGGTCTGCCGGTCTCAAAAGAACGCGCGGTCGTCACCGGCGCCGAAAGCATGCTGGCCTTCTACCGCGACATCGGCAAGCGCCGCTCGACCCTGCCGTACGAGATCGACGGCGTGGTCTACAAGGTCGACCGGCTGGAAGACCAGCAGCAGCTCGGGTTTGTATCGCGCGCGCCGCGCTTTGCCATCGCCCATAAATTCCCGGCCGAGGAAGCGCTGACCCAGGTGCTGGACATTGAAGTGCAGGTAGGGCGCACCGGCGCCATTACCCCGGTCGCGCGCCTGGCCACGGTGTTTGTCGGCGGCGTCAACGTCAACAACGCCACCCTGCATAACGAAGGCGAAGTGCGGCGCAAGGATATCCGCATCGGCGACACCGTCATCGTGCGCCGCGCCGGCGACGTGATTCCCGAAGTGGTGGCCTACGTGCCCGAACGCCGGCCGGCGGACGCGCGCGAATTCGTCATGCCGGCCAACTGTCCGGTATGCGCCTCGCCCATCGTGCGCATGGAAGATGAAGCCGTGGCGCGCTGTTCCGGCGGCTGGACCCATTGCAGCGCCCAGAAGAAGGGCGGCCTGATGCACTTCGTGTCGCGCCGCGCGATCGACGTCGAAGGGCTGGGCGACCAGCTGATCGAACAACTGGTCGACAAGGGCCTGATCCACACCGCCGCCGACCTGTACACGCTGGACCAGGCCAGGCTGGAGGGCCTGGACCGCATGGCCGCCAAGTCCGCCAGGAACGTCATCGATGCGCTGGAAAAGTCGCGCGACACGACCTTGCCCCGTTTTATCTATTCGCTCGGCATCCGTAACGTCGGCGAATCCACCGCCAAGGCGCTGGCGCAGCACTTCGGCAGCCTGGATGCGCTGCTGCACGCGGCCAGCTGGGAAGGCGGCATCCAGCTGCTCGACGTGGCCGACGTGGGTCCGGTGGTGGCGCGCTCGATCAGCGAGTTTTTGATCGACGCTTCCAATCTGGCGCTGGTGAAAACGCTGGCCCAGTCGCTGCGCTGGAAGGAAGGTCCGCACGCCATGAAGGCCACCGGCGGCGCCTTGGCCGGTAAGACCTTTGTCCTGACCGGCACGCTGCCCACGATGGGCCGCGACGACGCCGCCGCGCTGATCGAAGCGGCGGGCGGCAAGGTGTCCGGCTCGGTATCGAAAAAGACCTCGTATGTGGTTGCCGGGGCCGACGCCGGCAGCAAGCTCGCCAAGGCGCAGGAACTCGGCATCGCCATCCTGGACGAAGCAGCTCTTTTGTCATTGCTGGAAACAGCGCAAACCTAGGAAACCCTGTAGATGAGACCAATAAGAAAAGCCGTTTTTCCTGTCGCCGGCCTCGGTAGCCGCTTCCTGCCCGCCACCAAGGCGCAGCCGAAAGAGATGCTGCCGATCGTCGACAAACCGCTGATCCAATACGCGGTTGAGGAAGCGGTCGCCGCCGGCATCACCGAAATGATCTTCATCACCGGCCGCAACAAGCGCGCCATCGAAGACCACTTCGATAAAGCCTACGAGCTGGAATCCGAACTTGAGCAGGCCAACAAGCAAGAGCTGCTGGAACTGGTACGCAACGTGATTCCGAAGAACGTCAACTGCATCTACATCCGCCAGTCCGCGGCGCTGGGCCTGGGCCACGCGGTATTGTGCGCGCGTCCGGTGGTCGGCAACGAACCCTTCGCCGTGCTGCTGGCGGACGACTTCATGGATTCGCCGAGCGGTACCGCGCCCGTGCTGGCGCAGATGACCAGCGTCTACGAATACGAGAAATGCAGCATCCTGGCGGTGCAGGACGTGCCGCGCGAGCACACCCGTCAGTACGGCATCGTCAGCGCATCGAGCTATCGTCCCGACCTGGAACTGGTGTCGGGTATCGTCGAGAAACCGAAGCCGGAAGTAGCGCCGTCCACGCTGGCCGTGGTGGGCCGCTATGTGCTTTCGCCGAAGATCTTCGATTACCTGGAAACCATCGGCGCCGGCGCCGGCGGCGAAATCCAGCTCACCGACGGCATCGCCGCGCTGATGGCTTCCGAGCGTGTACTGGCCTACCGCTATGCCGGCCAGCGCTACGACTGCGGCTCCAAGCTGGGCTACCTCAAAGCCATGACCGCCATGGGCTTGAAGCATCCGGAGACCGGCGCGGCCTTCGCCGAGTTCCTGCAACAGGTTCACAAGGAGCAGAATCCATCATGACCGTGCGCGAGATATTGAAGATGGGCGATCGGCGCCTGCTGCGGGTGGCCGAACCGGTACGCGAGTTCGGCACGCTTGAAATGACGCAGCTGATCGACGACATGTTCGATACCATGCACGCGGCCAATGGCGCGGGACTGGCGGCGCCGCAGATCGGCGTCAACCTGCAGCTGGTGATCTTCGGCTTCAAGCAAAACGCACGTTATCCGGACGCCCCGCAAGTGCCCGAGACGGTGCTGATCAATCCTGTGTTGACGCCGCTGTCGGAAGAAAAGGAGTCCGACTTCGAAGGCTGCCTGTCGGTACCTGGCCTGCGCGGCAACGTGCCGCGTTTCAAGCGCCTGCGCTACCAGGGCTTCGACCAGTTCGGCAGCGTGATCGACCGCGAAGTCGACGGCTTCCATGCGCGCGTGGTTCAGCATGAAGTCGACCACCTGCTGGGCATACTATACCCGAGCCGGATCGAGGACTTCTCGACCTTCGGCTTCACCTCGGTGATGTTCCCCGAGCTCGACCCCAACGACGATGAGTGATATGACGACCAAGACCATGGTGGCTGCGCTGGCAGCGATGTGTATGTGCGCAGGCGCTTGCGCCCAGGATGCCGGCGCGCCGCCTGACGATGGCAAGCGCAGCGAATTGTGGGTCGAAACGGGCTTCGCGACCTATCACTTCCAGAGCGATAAGAACCTTAACGGGCGCAATCCGGGAGTAGGGCTGGAGTACCGCTTCCACAAGGATGCGGCAGCCACCGTGGGCCGCTTCTACAATAGCGACCGCCAGCATTCGCGCTATGCCGGGGTCTACTACCAGCCCTGGAATTACGCCGGCGTGCGGCTCGGCGCGGTGATCGGCGGCTTCGACGGCTATCCGAAAATGCGTGATGGCGGCTGGTTCCTGGCGCTGATCCCGGTGGCCACGTTCGAATACAAACGGGTCGGCGTCAACTTCGCCGTTGTCCCGACCTACAAGGAACGGCTGCACGGCGGCATATCGGTGCAGCTCAAGTTCAAGCTGTTTTAAGCTCGCCTCCGCGCATCAGCGCTTGACCTTCGCCAGCGGATCATCCTTGTTATAGACCGGTACGGTGGCGCCGTTGGCCACCTCATAGCCCAGGTTCAGCATGAACTGCGCCTGCTGCACCATGCCGGACAAATCCCAGTTCGGGTCATACTGATCCGACACCTGATGATAGTGGCCTTTGAAGTCCCTGATCTTCGCTTGCGATGCGGCCTGCTCCCTGGTGAACTCAAAATCGCCATCGCCCGAGAACACGGAAGCGCCGACCCGGAAAGCCGGCACGCCGGCCTTGGCGAAGTTGTAGTGATCCGATCGGAAGTAGCTGCCGGCCGGGGCGGCAACCGGTGGCGCCAGGCGCAGTCCCATGCGCCTGGCGACCGTGTCCGCGGTGGTGCGCAGGCTGCTGCGTTCGACCGAGGGCACCGC
>CAMLFK010000013.1 GCA_946479255.1 uncultured Oxalobacteraceae bacterium | reverse complement strand
ATTCGGTGGCCCAGCCGGTCATGCTCGGCAGTAAAGAATTCTTCGTCACCTGCAGTATAGGCGTGGCGGTCTACCCGACCGACGGCGCCGCGGCCGACAGCCTGATCGAGCACGCCGACATCGCCATGTACCGCGCCAAGAAGCTGGGCCGCAACAACTTCCAGTTCTATACGCCTGCCATGAACGAGGAAGCGATGGAGCGCGTGCGTATCGAAGGCGCGCTGCGCAATGCCCTTGAGCGCAACGAGTTCGTGCTGCACTACCAGCCGCAGGTGGACCTGGGCAATGGCCAGATCGTCGGCATGGAAGCGCTGATCCGCTGGCGCCACCCGGAGTTGGGCATGGTGGCGCCGAACCGCTTTATTTCGGTGGCCGAGGAAACCGGCCTGATCGTGCCGATCGGGGCCTGGGTCATGCGTACCGCCTGCGCCCAGAACAAAGCCTGGCAGGACGCCGGGCTGGGCCGGCTGCGGGTGGCGGTCAACCTGTCGGCGCGCCAGTTCAGCGCGCCCAACCTGGTGGCCGACATGCGCGCCGTGCTGGAACACACGGCGCTGCCGCCAGACTGCCTGGAAATCGAACTGACCGAGAGCCTGTTCCTGTCCGACGTGGCGCTGGCGGTGGAACTGCTGGACAGCATGAAGGGCCTGGGCGTGAAGCTGTCGATCGACGACTTCGGCACCGGCTATTCCAGCCTGTCCTACCTGTCGCGCTTCCCCATCGACGTGCTCAAGATCGACCGCTCCTTCGTCTCGGACATCACGCGCGACGCCAACGATGCCGCCATTGTCGACTCGATCATCGCGCTGGCGCACAACCTGAAGCTGGCGGTGATCGCCGAGGGCGTGGAAACGGCCGAGCAACTGGCCTACCTGCGCGAGCACGGCTGCGACGAGATGCAGGGCTACTTCTTCAGCCGTCCGCTGCCGGCCGACGAGTTTGAGCAGCTGCTGCGCGCGCGCACCAGCCTGCCGGCGGCCGTGGCCGATTCCGTTCCAGCCTGAAAGGGAAACTCAGAAATATCCAACAGTAAATATTTCTATGGTCAAAACAACATTTTTGACCTATCATGCTTCGCACCTGATAAACGTGATAAACCCCGACATGAGTCAAGACCTGCGCAGCAAATCCGAAGACAGCGAAGCCATCAAGCCTCCCCCGCGCACCGATTTTTTTACCCGTGATGTTGTGAACCAGGCGATCGCCGCCGTCCCCACCTTGGGGATCGCGCAGGTCGCCGAGTATCTGTCGTCGATGAAGGTACCGCCGGAAGTGGCGATCCGCGCGCTGTGCAAGAACCGCAAGCGCCAAGGCTGATGCCGTAAGCCTATACGCTCACTTACGCTGGGCCGCGATATCGGCCAGCGACTCGCGTCCCTTGTCGGTGACGCCAAATCCTCCCTCAGGCAAGGCCGCGATATGCGATTTGCGGCTCAGGAACTGAGCAACATCGTCAGCCACCGGCGCTCCCGGATCGGCCAGCAAGGCTTCCAGGCTTTGAATGCAGCGGCGCAGGAACAACACCTGCGTACCCTTTTCCGTCAGCGCCACGCTGCCGTCGCGTCCGTATTGAATCATCTTCAAGCCCGACAGGCGCTTGGCATTCCGGCCTACACAGGCATTGACCCGGTCGTGCTTCGCCCCACGCTGGATGTGGCCGAGTGCATCGTATTCGTCCGTGGTCAGTGTTTCATTTTTCATTGCCGCTTTCCATGAGCCATTGTTCGGCGCTCATGGTAACCGCAGGGGCCGCGCAGGGCAACCCATCGATCAGGCACAGGGTGCCGAAAGCCTTTCCTCCCAACGGGCTCAGCGCAAAGCGCGCAAGGCCACCCAAGCCAGCGCCACGCTGGCCATGGCCCCGGCCACCATCGCCGCCTGCAGCGCCTTCGAATCCATCCACGCGCTGCGGCCCAAGTAAATTTTGTTATGTAAGGAATTACCCACGATGTTCTCCCCAGAACGATTAACGAGCTGACGATTTATTATAGAAAGCAAACTGTGACGGCCGTGTGACGGTCAGCACAAACAGCAAGATTTGTATCCAACGAGCAACGCTTTGTTTTTCGCCCTACATTGCCAGCCGTGCCAATTGCGCGCCCGTACCTGCGGCAAGACTGCTAGCATCAGTTCACATTCTTTCGACACAGGAGAGCGACAAGATGAGCACCCCAAGCACCCATACCACGCCCGATCCGGCCAAAGCCAAACCCATGCTGGACGAAGCCGACATCGGCAGCGGCGAGAAAAGCCCCGGCCAGGCCGAGACGGACAAGCAGATCCGCCAGATTCCGCCCCTGCCGGAGCATGACGAGGATGACGGCGAAGAGGCCGGCGGGCCGGCCGAGCGCGGCTAGCAGCTACGCTTTGATGGGCGGCACCGGCGGCGTCGACGGTTCCTCGACTGGCGCATGCGCCGGTGCCGGCACATCGTCCGGCAGCGGATTGGGTTTCGGGTCGGGCGGCGGCAGGTCAGGGTCGGGCGTGCTGTGCGCGCGCCGGTCTTCGCAATGCCGGTGCTGGCCCAGGTAATCGTCAAAATCGTTGGTTTCGTTAGCCATGATGGTCCTCTGATAGTGTGCCGCCGGGCGCTTAGCGCGAGGCCCTTAGTGTTTCCGATGGCATCGGCAAGGTGTTCCCACATTGCAATTTACACATCGTTCCGCTCTGTCTGCGCAGACTAGCATGGAAGATTTGTGTCTTCTGTACGGTACCGCGCAATCGTGCGCGCTCGGTATAGTCACGCTATCAATCGCCCCGGAGCTTCTCGATGACGCCGTCTACCGCCCTGCCACCGATGAATCTTGACGCGATGAATATTGACGACTACCTGGCCCTGAGCGGGCCTTCCCCCAGCGCCACCTTTGCCTACGGCAAGGCGCCATCGCAATATGCGGAACTGTTCCGGCCCGCCGGCACCGGCCCGTTCCCGGTGGCGGTGCTGGTGCATGGCGGCTGCTGGACTGTCAAGTTCGGCGGCATCGTGCAGATGCGCCACCTGGCCGGCCACCTGGCGGCGCGCGGCATCGCCGTGTGGAATGTGGAATACCGCCGCCACGACGAAGAAGGCGGCGGCTATCCCGGCACCTATCTCGACATCAACGCGGCGCTCGACGAGCTGGCGCGCCAGGCGCCGAGCCACCAGCTCGACACCGGCCGGCTGGCCGCCATCGGCCATTCGGCCGGCGGCCAGCTGGTGCAGTGGATGGCCGGGCGCGCGCGCATTCCCGCCGGCAGCCCGCTGTTCCAAGCCAGGCCGTTGCCGGTGCGCCAGGTCATCAGCCTGGGCGGCCTGGCCGACCTGCGCCGCGAACAGGCACAGATCGCCGCCAGTTGCGAGCGCACCATCGAACAGCTGGCCGGCCTGCCCAGCGCCGAACGGCCGGACGTGTTCGTGGACACCAATGCCGGCGACCTGCTGCCCAACGGCAGCCAAACCGTGCTGATCACCGGCGCGGCGGACACCATCTCGCCGCCGCGCGTGGCGCACGACTATGCGGCTCGGGCGATCGCCGCCGGCGACGGCGTCGAGGTGGTGATCGTGCCTGGCGCCAGCCACTACGACGAGGTCGAGGCCACCAGCGCCGTGTGGCCGGCGCTGTGGAGGGCGGTGGCGGCGGCCCTGGCGCTGCCCGTGGACGAGCCGCGGCGCCCAGACTGAGATTTGCCAGCGCTGCGGCTTACCCTCATACCAACTTTCGTTGTTTGCCAGCAACCCATTGAAATAATTGGTGAGAATACGGCACTTTGTTGCACAAAGGATATTCCAAATGGGTAGGCGAAGGCGTACCTTGAATCCCAGCTCAGCCCAAACGTCGCTGTTTTTCGATTTGTATTAATCTGGTCCATGGGGTGATATATGTTCAATAACATGAAGGTCGGAACCCGCTTGCTGGCTGGTTTTCTGCTGGTGGCTTTGCTCGGCAGCGCGGTGGCAGCCATCGGCATCTACAATATGCATCAGATGCACCTCCAGGCCGAGCGTTCTTACGCCAGCGACCTGCTCGGCATCTCCGCCTCCAAGGAAGCCAACATCAACCTGGTCCTGGTGGGCCGCTCGATCCGCAGCGTGCTGCTGGCCGGGCCCGGCGAGCGCGCCAGATACGTCGAAGGCGTCCATGCCGCCCGCAAGGCGCTGCTCGCCTCGCTGGAACAAGCGCGCCCGCTGTATTACACCGAAGCCGGCAAGAAGCTGTTCGCCGAGATCGACCACGCCGTGCCGGAATACAGCAGCAATGTCGACAAGGCCATGCAGATGGCCGCCGACGATACCCCCGAAGGCAAGGCCGCCGCGGCCGAGTTCGTGCTCAAAGTCGTCGCACCCAAAGCTGCCGTGCTGGACGAGGACCTCAGCATGCTCGGCAAGATCAAGGAAAAAGCCGCTGCCGCGGGCGCCGCACAGGCCAGCGCGCTGTACAAGCAGACCCGCATCATGATGGTGGCGCTGGTGCTGGGCGGCTTGGGTGTAGGCGTCGGCCTGGGCGTGTGGATCACCCGCGGCCTGACCCGCCAGCTGGGCGGCGAGCCGGCCTATGCGGCCGAGGTGGCGCGCATCATCGCCGGCGGCGAACTGGCGACCCCGGTCGCGCTGCGCGACGGCGACGAGCGCAGCCTGCTGGCGGCCATGGAATCGATGCGCCAGGCGCTGGTGCGCATCGTGACCCAGGTGCGCAGCGGCACCGACACCATCGCCACCGCGTCCAGCCAGATCGCCAGCGGCAACCTGGACCTGTCCTCGCGTACCGAAGAACAGGCCAGCTCGCTGGAAGAAACCGCCTCGTCGATGGAAGAACTGACCAGCACCGTCAAGCAAAACGCCGACAATGCCAGACAGGCCAATGTGCTGGCGGTGACCGCCTCCGAAGTGGCCATGCGCGGCGGCACCGTGGTGTCGCAAGTGGTCGACACCATGGCCTCGATCAACGATTCCTCGCGCAAGATCGTCGACATCATCGGCGTGATCGACGGCATCGCCTTCCAGACCAATATCCTGGCGCTCAATGCCGCCGTGGAAGCGGCGCGCGCCGGCGAACAGGGCCGCGGCTTTGCGGTCGTGGCCTCGGAAGTGCGCAACCTGGCCCAGCGTTCGGCCGGGGCGGCCAAGGAAATCAAGGCGCTGATCAACGATTCGGTGGACAAGGTCGATGCCGGCGGCAAGCTGGTCGATCAGGCCGGCCTGACCATGACCGAGATCGTCCAGTCGATCACCCGGGTCACCGACATCATGGCCGAGATCGCCTCAGCCAGCAGCGAGCAGACCATGGGGATCGAACAGATCAACACGGCCATCGCGCAGATGGACGAAGTGACCCAGCAGAATGCCGCCCTGGTCGAGGAAGCCGCCGCCGCGGCCAGTTCGATGCAGGAACAGGCCGCCACCTTGCAGCAAGTGGTCAGCATCTTCAAGCTTGGGCATGAACAGCAGGAAGGGCTGGGCCGTCCGGCGCCGCGTCCGGCCAGGCCGGCAGCCGCTGCTGCCCGCGCAGCCGCGCCGCACCGACTGGCGCGCGCCGAGCCGGCCCCGGCGTACGCCCTCAAGCGTCCGCTGGCGGGCGTGCCTGTCAAGCAGGACGAGGAACAGTGGGAAACCTTCTGACGCGGCCAGGCTGACTTCACTGGTGGGTGGAAGCGGGCGCGCCAAGGCGCTGCGCCGCCATCCATGCCCCCATTGTAGCGGCCCGGCTTAGGTCCGGTACTTGGTACGTTGCCGCACAGACTCGCATTCGGGCCATCCATATGCTGGAGCCATACTTATTATGACAAGGGGCTCCCATGCATTACCTCCGACTCGGCATCCTCGCCGCCTGCCTGGCGAGCCCGCTTGCCGCTCAAACCGGGCACGCCGCCCCCTCCAAGGCCAGGAAAGCCGCCCCAGCCCTGACTCTTGAGACCGTCAACAGTGCCGGCAAGACGGCAGTGCCTGCCGCCAAAGACCCGGCCGCCCTCCTGCGCGCCCAGGTCCTGCTCGACCGCGCCCGCTTCGCGCCCGGCGAAATCGACGCCGCCTATGGCTCGAATATGCGCGCCGCCCTGGCCGGCTTTCAGCAGGCGCGCGGCATGGCGCCCAGCGGCCAGCTCGACGAAGCCACCTGGAAAGCCCTGAACGCCGACCAGGCCGATGCGCTGGTCAGCTACAGCATCAGCGACGCCGATGCGGCCGGTCCCTTCGAAAAGATTCCAGAAGAGATGACCGACAAGGCCACCCTGGCGGCACTGAACTATGAAAGCCCGGCCGAAGCGCTGGGCGAACGCTTCCACGCCAGCCCGGCGCTGCTGGGGCGCCTCAATCCCGGCAAGGACTTAAGCCGCGCCGGCGAACAGATCCTGGTGCCCAACGTACTGGACACCGAACCGCTGCCCAAGGCCGCCAAGCTGATTGTCGACAAGTCCAGCAAGACCCTGGTGGTATTCGACGCGACCAACAAGGTGATCGCGCAGTTCCCGACCTCGACCGGCAGCAAGCACGACCCGCTGCCGATCGGCACCTGGAAAGTCAATAGCGTGGGCAAGAATCCCACCTTCCACTACAACCCCAAACTGTTCTGGGATGCCAAGCCGGGCGACGGCAAGGCCAGGATACCACCCGGCCCTAACAATCCGGTCGGCGTGGCCTGGATCGACCTGTCCAAAGAGCATTACGGCATCCACGGCAGCCCGCTGCCTGCCTCGATCGGCAAGACCCAGTCGCACGGCTGCATCCGCCTGACCAACTGGAATGCCGCTGCCCTGGCCGATATCGTTGCGGCCGGCACCGTCGTGGTCCTTCAGGAATAAGGGGGTCGCGATGAGATGGCTGTTCACTCTGCTGGTCGGCATGGTCATCGGCGCCGGCGCCCTGTTCGTCTACCTGCGCGAATTCCACGACGCCCCGCCGGCCGCGCCTGCCCTGGCGGTGGCAGCAATCGCGCCGCCCGCGCAGCCCGCGCCAGCACCGGCGGCCAGCCCTGACGCGCCGCAACAGGCGCAAGATGCGGGCGCCGCGTCCGGCAAGCTGCTGGTACCGGTGGAAGGCGTTCAGCCAGGCCAACTGAGCGACAATTTCGGCCAGGCCAGGGGCGAGGAGCGCCAGCACGAGGCGCTCGACATCATGGCGCCCAAAGGCAGCAAGGTACTGGCGGTAGCCGACGGCAAGGTCGCCAAGCTGTTCAACAGCAATGCGGGCGGCCTGACCGTATACCAGTTCGACCCGACCGAGACCTACGCCTACTATTACGCCCATCTCGACCGCTACGTCGACGGCCTCAAGGAAGGCGCCGCGCTCAAGCGCGGCGATGTCCTCGGCTATGTGGGCGTGAGCGGCAATTCGGACCCCAACGCGCCGCACCTGCACTTCGCGGTGTTCGAGCTGACCCCGTCCAAGGAATGGTGGAAAGGCAGGGCGATCAACCCCTATCCGCTGCTGCGCGAATAGGTGTCAACCCCGGGCACAAGCTCAGCGTGCCGGCCGGCGGCGCCGGCGCGCGGCCAGCGCCACCAGGATCCCGCCCATGGCCATCATGGCCCAGGATGCCGGTTCCGGTACCGGATTGACCGGGTCGAGCAGGAAGCCCTGGCAAAAGGTCCCCAGGTTGTTGCAGCCAAGCGCGGCAATCTGGCCGGCCTCATTGATGTCTGCTGCATAGCGCAGCACAAACTCAAACTCCGGACCGACCAGGGAATTCAAGTCCGTCATGACCCCGTTCGCATACAGGAAAGCGTGGGTCGCGCTGCCGCCCAGCATTTCCGAACTGCCCACCACCTGCCCCAGGTTGTTCAGGCCCAGCGCATAGCTGTTGGAGCCGCCCAGTGTCGACAAGTCCGTCATCTGGCCGTTGGCATACAGGAAGCCGTGCGCATAGGCGTTACCGGCCGTGTAAGAAAAGCCGGCCACCAGCCCTTTGTCGTTGACCGCATTGGCCGAACTGAAGGTCCCGCCCAGGGTGCCCAGGTCGCTCATGCTGCCGTTGGCATACATGAAGGCATGGTAGGAAGCGCTGCCGGCAACGTCGCTGTGGCCGACCACGCTGCCATTGCTGTTGATGTGATTGGCCACGCTGTTACTGCCGCCGAGCGTGCCCAGGTCCTCGATGCCGCCCGCCTTCGTATAGCGGAACGCGTGCTCGATGCCCGGGTCCTCCAGCTTGGAGGTGCCCGCCACATCGCCGCGGTTGTTGATGCCCGTGGCCACGCTGTCGCCGCCCAGCGTACCGAGCGTGTCGACCGCGCCGTTGGAAAATGTCACCGCGCGGGTTGAGCCGCTCGATGTCACGTCACCGGCAATCACGCCGGCATCGTTGATGCCCGAGGCCGAGCTGGCGCTGGCCCAGCCTGGCTGCAGGCTGCTGCTGACGCCGCCGGACGAGACGTAGGCATTGACCACGTTCGACTTGGTCAGCGCGTAGCCGACGATCTGGCCGCCATTGTTCAGGTCCGTCAAGTCGCCGCTGGAGCCGCCGATGCTGCCGATCGGCGTCGCCTTGTACAGCGGCGCGGCAGCGCAGACCAGCGGCGCGACCAGGTTCGACAGCGCCGCCAGTCCTAGCAATTTTCTTGTGATAGCCATGTAGCGGCCCCTTGTTAAAATCTTGATAATATAATAAAAAGATACATAATGTTAACTTTTTTGCGCGGCTTTGTTACACCAATGTGACATCAGGCATGCGCCCATTTAAAACCTATTGGCAAAGGTCCGGCGCGCAAGTGAGCAGGAAAGGCGGCGCTTCGCTCACCCTGGCGATTGCGCCAATTGCGCATTCGGCAAAAAACGGGCAATCTGCGGCCTTTGCCTCTTTTGTCCCCTGCCGCCTTTTGCTGATCAAGGAACCAACACAATGAACGATATGACCCGCCCGCGCCGCTTCGACCTGCTCGGCATTGGAGAATGCATGGTCGAGTTCCACTCGGCCGAGCCGCTCGGCGAGGCGAGCGCCATGCAGCGCGGCTACGGCGGCGACGTGCTCAACTCGCTGGTGGCGCTGCGGCGCCTGGGCGGCCAGGCCGGCTTCATCACCCGGGTCGGCGACGACCCCTTCGGCCCCGGCCTCTTGCAAGCCTGGCGCGCCGAAGGCATCGATACCAGCCACGCGCTCGAGCGCCCGGGCGACAACGGCATCTACTTCATCGCCGTCGCCGCCGACGGCGAACGCGAATTTACCTACCGCCGCCACGCCACGGCCGCCTCGCGCATCGGCCCGGAAGACATCGACCCGGCTTACCTGGCCTCCAGCCACTGGCTGCTGCTCTCAGGCATTACCCAGGCCCTGTCGGCATCGGCGCGCGAAGCCACCCTGGCGGCGGCCCGCATCGCCCTGGCCCAAGGCGTGCGCGTGGCCTACGACCCGAATTACCGCCCGCGCCTGTGGGCGGCCCAAGGCGGCTTGGCGGCCGCGCGCGCCGCCTTCGAAGAGATCGCCCCGTTCGCCGAGTGGATCTTGCCGAGCCATCCGGCCGACGCGGTGCTGCTGGGGGAATTGGGTGAGGACAGCGGCCAGGACGAGAGCATCGATGCCGGCTTCGCCGTGGCCGGACGCTTTGCCGAGCGGGCCCGCAACGTGGCCCTCAAGTGCGGCGCCGGCGGCTGCATCCTGGCCGGTGCCGGCCCGGCGCGCCACGTGCCCGGCGCCGTGGCCGAGAAAGTGATCGACACCACCGGCGCCGGCGACTGCTGGAACGGCAGCTTCCTGTTTTACCTGCAGCACGGCGCCGCGCCGGTGGAAGCCGCCGCCCAGGCCAACCGGCTGGCGGCGGCCAAGCTGGCTTACCGCGGCGCCATCGCGCCGTCCGGCGCGCTCGGTGCCTGAGGGGCCTGCTCGTCCAGGTCGGCGCCCACGTTAATGGCCGCATAGGCACGCTGTACGGCCACCACCTCCCGGCTGTTCGGGCCGTACAATTCCTGCGCCGCCACCAGCATCTTGGCGCGCGCATCCTTGTAGTTGGTCACCGCGGTGAACTTGGTGGTGGCCGCCTTGAACCAGATGCGGTAAGCCTTGTCCATGCCGATGCCGCTCATCGCGGCCGGCTGGCGCACCAGGTACTTGCTGAAGTAATCGCTGTTCTTGTCGGCGTTTGAGCCCTGCGACAGGAAATAGAACATGCGGTTATTCGGCCCGCTGCTGTAGTGCACGTCCAGGCGCTTGATGTTGGCCGACCATGCGTCCGGGCTGGCGCCGTCCTTGCTCGGCTTGTACATCCAGCGCAGCGGCGTGCCGTTCTTGCTGATCTCCTTGCCCAGCACCCAGTCGTTGCCCTCGGCTGGGAAATTCGGCCCGGCGCCGCCGGCGCGCGCATACGCCTCCACCGCCTCGCCGGTGATGTCCGAGCTCGACTCGTTCAGCCCGCCCGACTCGCCGAAGTACATCAGGTTCGAGGTGCTGGCCGTGACGCCATGGCCCATTTCGTGGCCCACCACATCGACCGAACCCAGGCTGTTGAAGGACGAGCCGTCGCCGATGAACATGCACTTGCACGTGTCGCTGTAATACGCGTTGTCGTACGCGGTGTTGACGTGGGCCGCGATGAAGGTCGAGGTGTTCTGGCCGTCCAGCGAGGTCCAGCCGAGCACATTTTTGAGCGCATCGTAGGTATTCATCAGCCCCCACATGGCGTTCACCGCCGCGGTCTGGCCGTTGGCGTCGGTGGTGCTGCCGCCGTCGATGTACTGCTTGCCGTCGCCCCACTCGTTCCCTGTGTGCACAAACACTTCGCCGGGATCGGTGCCATGGTTGGCATTGGTCACCGCCAAGGCCCCGTACTGCCCGCCGGTGCCGCGCAAGGGGTCGATCATCTTGAAGTTGCTGCCATCCTGGGTGGTGCTGAGCGGGACGGTGCCGTTGTACTGGCTCTTGCCGCTGCCGGTCGCGGTTTGCAGCATGCTCCACTGAGAAAGGATGCGCCCGTTGGCCGCGCTCACCACCGTGTCGTGGAACAGTGGATGCTGGTTCAGGCGCATGCGCGTCTGCACCAGGTAAGCGAGCTCGTAGCGCTCCACCACCTCCTCCACATCGACGGCATTGAGGTCTTCTTCCGGCTTGTCGATCGCGCTGGGGGCGCGCTCGGAACGCACGATCGGATAGACGATCAGCTCCGCGCGCGGCGGCACCACCTGCACCCCGCCCGGGGTGATGGTGCGCAAGGCCGCATCGATGGCGTCGCGCGGGCTCAAGGCCGGCTGCACGCTGAAGGTATTGCCCGGCCCCTGAATATTGGTGGCCGGCTTGGCCAGCAGCTGGCGCCGTTCGCTGGACGACTCGGACAGGATGGCGCCGGCGCGGTCGGTCACGACCACCGATTCCGAGCCGAACACCCGCACGCCCTTATAGGTGTGGTCGGCGCGCAGCACATGGGTGCCGTCCACGCCGGGATGCTGGGACGCCAGGCGCAGCGCGTGCTCGGCGCCCAAGCCGCCCACGGCACGCTGCGCGCTCAGCTGCGCCAGCGCCGCCGCCGTGGCCTGCGGATTCAGGTTGCCCGGGCCGCTCATCAGCGGGCGCGCCGGCTGCGCGGCTTGCGCCATGGCCAGGAGGGGAAAGGTCGACAACGCGGCGGCTAGCAAGGTTTTGCGCAAGTTCATGTGGTCTCCGATCGAAAAGGCGCCACGTCCAAGGCGGACTGAGCACCAGCATATGGTTGAGCAGTTTCGGCAGTGACTTTTTGCTTTAACACAAAGTCGCTCCGGTCATCGGGGTGCAATTTGCCAGCCGCAAAATCACCAAGACCATCCGGCAGTGGCGGCATACACCCGCAATCGTTGATGACAGCGTGTTCAATCCACCCCGGAGTCAGTGCCCACATCATTACCCGAGCTCATCCGGCAACAGGCGATAAACCAATCAAACCGCGGCGATAAAAAACCCGAGGCTGGTACTCACTTCGATACACGGACTCATCGGGCGGCGCATTCATCGCCCGATTCAATTCCCCCTATGAGATGAAGCCAGCCGAGTTTTAAAAGCACGCCGCGATGTGAATAAGCCGGCATTTAAATCGGCCGGCTGGCGGGATTTAACTGGATTCTCTACAGCCGAGTTCGTATATCAATGTGGGCAGTGACCCCGGAATTGACGCAACGCCAGCGCCGCCGGCCCGTGGCGAGCTGATGGGTGGTGTACACTGCCAACGCACTTTTGCCCGCCTTTTTCTTCCGCAACCATGATTGCTGTATTGCTGCGCGCCGCCTTGCTGGTCACCGTCCTTACCGGCACCACCCACGCCGCCACGCAGGCCTCCAAAACCGGTACCCCGCCACGCCCCAAGCTGGTGGTGGTCATGGTGGTGGACGGCCTGCCCCAGGAACAGGTGCAGCGCTACCGCGATCAGTTCGGCCAGGGCGGGTTCCGCCGCCTGCTCGACCAGGGCGCGTGGTTCAGCAATGCCCACCACGCACATGGCATTACCGTCACCGCGGTCGGCCACGCGGCCATCCTGACCGGCGCCTATCCCTACCAGCACGGCGTCATCGGGAACCATTGGATCGATCCGGCCACCGGTAAAGAGGTCTACTGCACCGACGACCTGCGCCACACTTATCTCGGCGAAGTGACCAAGGCCGACGACGGGACCTCGCCGGCGCGCCTGCGTGTGCCGACCCTGGGCGACGAGCTGCGCTATTCCAACGGCAGCCGCAGCAAGGTCGTCACCGTCAGCGGCAAGGACCGCGGGGCGATCCTGCTGGCGGGCCGCACCGGCACGGCTTATATGTACATGGAAGACAGCGGCAACTTCGCCAGCAGTACCTTCTACATGGGCGCACATCCGGCCTGGGTGCGCAAGTTCCGCGACGCCCGTCCGCAGGACCGCTACGCCGGCAAGCCATGGAGCGCGCTGCTGCCGGACAGCGCCTATGCCGACGACCTGGCCGATGAATTCGTGCGCGTCAAGGAAGGCGCCGCCAAAGCTTTCCCGATCAGCTTCGGCAAGGCCGGGGGCAAGCTTGATGCGGACTACTACGACGCCATCAAGGCCACGCCCTGGCTCGACGAGCTGACCCTGGAGTTCGCGCGCGCCGCCGTGCTGGGCGAGGACCTAGGCAACAACCCGGCCGGCGTGCCGGACGTGCTGGGCGTGAGCCTGTCGGCGCATGACATCATCAACCACCGCTACGGCCCCGAGAGCAAAATGTCGCACGACCACCTGCAGCGGGTCGACCGCATGCTGGCCGGCTTCTTTGGTTTTCTGGACCAGCGCGTGGGCCTCGATAAGGTGATCGTGGTACTTACCGCCGACCACGGCTTTTCGAACGTGCCGGAGTTTTCGCAGGCGCGCAAAATCGATAGCTCCCGCCTGAACGGCGACAAGCTGGTCGAGGCCCTTGGCCGCCACCTGGCCGGCAAATTCGCCACCGACAAGCTGGTGCGCAACGCTTCGCTGCCGAACATCTATCTCGACTACGACCTGGCCGAACGGCGCAATATCCGCCGGGCCGACCTGGACGATGCCGCGGCCCGCTTCCTGCTGGCCCACGATGGCATCGCCAACGTCTATACCCGCACCCAGCTCGAAGGCGGCGGCGCGGCCGGCACCCGGCTCGATACGCTGATGCGGCGCGCCTGGCATCGCCAGATCTCGGGCGACCTGATGGTGGTGATCAAGCCGCACTGGATCTTCAGCGAGAGCACCCACGGCGCCTCGCACGGCACGCCCTACGCCTACGACACCAATGTGCCGCTGATGATCATGGGTGAACGCTGGATCAGGCCGGGCGCATATTCGCAGTATGCCGAGGTGGTGGACCTGGTGCCGACCCTCGGCCACCTGCTGCGGGTGCGGCCGCCGGCTGCCGCCGAAGGACGGGCGCTGACGGAAATCCTGCGCCAGGCGCCCGGCGCCAACTAGCAAGGACGAGCAAGGGCGAGCGGCCAACATAGCAAAAAAGGCCACGCCCTGCTATCCTTGCCGGTTGTCGCGCACACGCGCTTACTTCGGCACTCATGAAATCGATCGCAGTCATCGGCGGGGGCATCACCGGCGTTACCACCGCCTACGCACTGGCCCGGCGCGGCTATGGCGTAACGCTGCTCGAGCGCCACCGCTACCCGGCCATGGAAACCTCGTACGCCAATGGCGGCCAGCTGTCGGCCTCCAATGCCGAGGCCTGGAACCATTGGAGCACCGTGGTCAAGGGACTCAAATGGATGGCGCGCCGCGACGCGCCCCTGCTGCTGCACCCTGCTCCCAGCTGGCACAAGCTGTCCTGGTTCGCCGAGTTTTTGATGGCCATGCCGCGCTACCGCAGCACCACCATCGATACCGCGCGCATGGCGCTGGCCGCGCGCGAGCATCTGTTCGCCTGGGCCCAGGAAGAGCAGATCGAGTTCGACCTGAAACGCAAGGGCATCCTGCACATCTACCGCGACAAGGCCGGCTTCGATGCCGCCGCCGAGGTCACGCGCATGCTGGCGCAGGGCGGGCTGGTGCGCCACGCGGTTACGCCCGGCGAGATCCGGAACATCGAACCGGCCCTGCACGGCGAGCTGCACGGCGGTTTCTATACCGACAGCGACGCCAGCGGCGACATCCACATGTTCACCACCGGCCTGGCGCAGGCGGCGCGCAGGCGCGGCGTCCAGTTCCTGCACGGCCACGCGGTGCGCTCGCTGCGCCACCATGGCGCCAGCATTGAAGTCGGCTTCGGCGACGAGCTGCTCGATGTCGATGGGGTGGTGATCTGCGCCGGCACGGCCAGCCGCGCGCTGGCGGCGATGGTCGGCGACCGGGTCAATGTCTACCCGGTCAAGGGCTATTCGATCACGGTGCATCTCGCGGACACGCGCAGCCGCGACAGCGCGCCGCAGGTCAGCCTGGTCGACGACGAGGCCAAGCTGGTGGCCAGCCGCTTCGGCGATACGCGCCTGCGGGTCGCGGGCACGGCGGAATTCAATGGCTTTAACCTGGATATCCGGGCCGACCGCATTCGCCCGCTGACCAGCTGGGTGGAGCGCTGCTTCCCTGAAGTCGATACGCGCACGGTGGTGCCGTGGGCGGGCCTGCGTCCGACCATGCCGGAGATGCGCCCGCGCGTGGGGCCTGGCCGGCTGCCCGGCGTGTTCTACAACACCGGGCACGGCCACCTGGGCTGGACTTTGTCGGCGGCCACCGCCGAGATGACCGGCGCCGCGGTATCGGCCGCCCTACCCCTTTAAGCCAAGGCACTCGCGCGCCAGCTCGCCGCGTTTGCAGCGGCGCTGCTGCACCGGCACGCGTGGGACGGGACGCGGCGCCAGCGCGGTGCGTTGAGCGGCGCCGGTCTTGCGCGCCGCGGCGGTGCTTTTCTTCTTGGCCACCTTTTTGGCAAGCGCCTTGGCGCCAGGTTTCGCCGCTGCCTTGCGCACGTTCCTGGCGGGCGCGCCGGCTGCCACCTTTTTGACTGGCTTGGCGACCGCCTTGGACACTGCCGTCGTGGCGACCTGGGTAGGAGTGGCGGACTGCGGCGGCCGCGGTCCGGCTTCCTCGGGCGGCAAGGTGACCAGCGGCGGCACCGGTTCAGGCGCACTTTGCTGAACCGGCGCCGGAGCAGGAGTCGGCGCCGGTACGGGCACCGCGGCATCGGGAGCGCGCGAACTCATGGCCAGCACTTCGAACGAGCGGTCGACATTGCGCTGGCCGTCGAACCACAACAGCCCACCAGCCAGCCCCCCCAGCCCGACAATGCCCACGCCCAGCAGCGCCAGGCGCGAGCCCCAGCGCGCGGGCGGCGGCGGCGCCAAGGGCAGCGTCGCGCCGAAGGGCGGCAGATCGACTTCGGCAGCGGGCGGCCCGTCGCCGTCGGGCGGCACGGCGAAACGCGGCACCTCGGGGCCGGCGTTAAACCGCGGCACCTCGGGCCCGGCCGAAAAGCTTGGCACATCATCGTCCGGCGGCCCCGGATCGGCGTACCGGCCCGGTTCGGTCCGCTGGCGCTGCGGAGTTGGCTGCGCACCTTGTTCCGGAAACAAGCCCGGTTCGGCGCGCCCTGCATTTCCTGGTGTATGTTCGCTCACGGTGTTCTGACTTTCGCAACAGCATGCATTGTGGGATCAGAACGATTGTAGACAATTTTTCCATAGACAGTTGCACAACAAGTCAAGGTGTGTGCGCGCGCTCAGACAAATTGTCAAACCCTGAACAAAAGGCCTTAACGCCGCACTTTGCCGGACTCTGAATTTTCGCGTGCATCCTTGCTGCGTTCTTGCTCCGCCGGGTTCAGCCCGGTCTTCGATTCCCGGTTGATGGCATGTTCATGCCGCTCCCGTTCCAGCTCGCGTTCGATCCGGGAGTTGGTGAAAGCGCGTTTGAGTCGGTCAAACATGGTCGTCCCCGGTGTGCATTACATATTCATGGTGCGTAAAGAATCGCGCAAGCACCGGGGAGCGTATGTGCCGGTTCTAACATATCGAAAACATTCCATACGGCTCAGGTAGACTGGCGCCTTTCGACGACTTATCACAGAGGACCACGCCGCATATGGAGTACGCCGCACTGAAACACCTTCACATGACCTTCGCCGCGCTCAGCGGCAGCCTGTTCCTGCTGCGCGGCATCTGGATGCTGCGCAGTTCGCCTTCATTGAAAAAACGCTGGGTGCGCATTGCTCCGCACGTGGTCGACACCCTGCTGCTGGTGAGCGCCATCGCCCTGGCGGTCACGACCAGCCAGTATCCGCTCGCCCAAAGCTGGCTCACGGCCAAGCTCATCGCGCTGATCGGCTACATCGGTCTGGGCACGGTGGCCTTGAAGACCGGCGCTACCCTCGGCGTGCGCGGCGCCGCCTTTGCCGGCGCCGTGCTGCTGTTCCTGTACATCGTCAGCGTGGCCAGCACCAAGCAGCCGCTGCCGCTGGGCTGATCTCGGCAGGAAACTTGAGGATGCTTTAGTATTATTTATTAACTGAGCTCCCCCTTCAAGTTTTCTGCCACCGGAGATTCCATGTACCGTCTGCACTGCTTTGGCCAATCGGGCAACGCCTTCAAGGCCGCCTTCATGCTGCGCGCGCTGGACCAGCCCTTCGAGGCGGTCCACGTCGACTTCCTCACCGGCATCACGCGCGACGCCGCATGGCGCGAGCAACACAATGAAATGGGCGAAGCGCCCATCCTCGAAGACGGCGACAAGCGCCTCTCGCAGTCCGGCGTGATCCTCACTTACCTGGCCGACAAGCACGGCCGCTTCGGCGGCAACACGCCCGACGAGAAGTTCGAAGTGCTGCGCTGGCTGCTGTTCGACAACCACAAATTCACCAGCTACTTCGCCAGCTACCGCTTCGCCAAGGCGCTGGGCCCGGCCGAGCCCGACCCGGCCGTCCAGAAGTGGCTGCTGGGCCGCATCGAGGGCGCTTTCGGCATCGTCAACCAGCATCTGGCCACGCGCGATTTTCTGGTCGGCGACACCCTCACCATCGCCGATTTCTCCTTGAGCGGTTATCAGTTTTATCCGCTTGAAGAAAGCGGCATCGACATCGCCGGACGCTGGCCGCACATCGGCGCCTGGGTCGAGCGGCTCAAGCAAGTGCCGGGCTGGGCGCCTCCCTATGAAGTCATGCCCGGCGGTCAGCGGCCGGTCCGCTGGTAAGCAATCCGCATATTTCCCATTGTCATTCTGCTGTCATTTGCCTGTAGCATTTGTTTGTTTAAATGCACTCGTTCATGCAGAAATAGCAGGCAATGATGCATCCGTTGCAAGCGGCATGAGCACCCACGCACACATTGGGTGTCGCGCCGCTGCCGGCACCCTTCTTCTGAACGATAAGGATTTGCCATGATCAACGATGTCTCCGAAAACCGCCGCAACCTGCTCAAAGGCCTGGCCGGCGCGTCCACCTTGCCCTTCGTCGGCGCCCTGGCCGCGATGCAGTCGCAACAGGCCCTGGCCGCCAATGGCTCCACCGCCCTGGTCGCCAGCCCCTACGGCCCGATCGCCCCGGTCAAGGACATGACTACCGGCCTGCCGCTGCTGCAACTGCCGGCAGGCTTCGTCTACAAGAGCTTCGGCTGGCGCGGCGACACCATGACCGACGGCAGCCCTTGCCCGGCGGGCCACGACGGCATGGGCGTGATCGTCTCGCGCAAGGTCGGCCGCAGCACCGAACTGGTGCTGGTGCGCAATCACGAGATCGGTTCCAGCGGTGCGGCTAACTTCATCAACACCGCCGGCGTCTACGACAGCGGCACCGTCACGGCCGCGACCAGCAACAAATTCGGCGGCGGCACCACCAACCTGCTGTTCCGCGACGGTAACTGGGTCAGCGTCACCCCTAGCCTGGGCGGCACCGCCACCAACTGCGCCGGCGGCATCACCCCATGGGGCACTTGGCTGAGCTGCGAAGAAGTCGGCTCGGACGCCGTCAGCGCCGGCGGCAAAAAGCACGGCTATGTGTTTGAAGTAGGTGACGATCCCGCCAAGACCACCGGCCAGCCGCTCATCGGCCTGGGCCGTTTCGCGCACGAAGCCGCCGCCATCGATCCGGTGACCGGCATCGTCTACGAGACCGAAGACAGCAGCGGCAAGTCCGGCTTCTATCGCTTCGTGCCGGACGTCAAGCCAGGCTTCCCCGGTTCGCTGGCCTTGGGGGGCGTGCTGCAGATGGCCAAGGTCAAGGGTGCCAATAACGTCAACCTGGCCAAGGCCCCGGTCAACGCCACCTACGAACTGGAATGGGTCAGCATCGCCAACCCGGACGCGGATCGCGGCAACGTCACCGGCCTGAACGGCGACACCATCACCGGAGCAGCCGGCCCCTTCGTGCAAGGTTTCGCCAAAGGCGGCCTGCGCATGAACCGCGGCGAAGGCATCTGGTTCGCCGCCGGCAAAATGTATGTGATGGACACCTCCGGCGGCGACGTCTCGCGCGGCACCATCTGGGAACTCGACCTGGCCACCCAGGTCCTGAAGTGCATCTACTCCAGCCCGAGCATGTTGGTCGGCAATATGGGCGACAACCTGACCGTCAGCCCGCGCAACGCCATCCTGATCTGCGAAGACGCCTCCACCGCCGCCACCGACAGCTTCGGCTTCGGCCAGCGCCTGATGGGCCTGACCGGCGCCGGCGACGCCTACATCTTTTCAAAGAATAACGTCAATGTCAGCAGCACCCAGCTGGGCACTGCCGGCAAGCGCACTTCCCTGGCGGGCGACCATCGTGCCAACGAATTCGCCGGCGCCTGTTTCGACCCGACCGGGCGCTACCTGTTCGTCAACATCCAGACGCCAGGCATCACCTTCGCGATCACCGGCCCATGGGCCAAGGGTCCGCTGTAAGCCTCCATTCAACCGAAGCATATTGGAACACACCATGAAACTCTTGAAACTGTTTGCCTGCGCGCTCGCCGCCGCAGCCATTTCCAGCCCCGCCAGCGCCGTGATCTTTACCGGAGCGCCGGCCGCCGGCTCCTCCGCCGCCAGCGGCGTCGCCGTGACCGACTACAGCAGCACCGGCCTGGTCAGCTTTGACCTCGACGCCAGCGCCCTGTCGAACGCCACCCTGAACTTCATGCTCGAAGCCGACGACCTGCTGGCACCGACCCTGAGCCTGAACGCGCTGGTGCGCAACCTCTCCGGCCAGGGCATCGAGAATGCCAGCTTCACCCTGTCGGGCATCAAGTTCGCCCAGGCTGGCAGCGTGACGCCAAGCTTCGGCACGCTTGGCGCGGTGACGTTTTCCGACACCAAAGCGAGCATCGCCTTCAGCGCGCCGGAGTTTGCCGAGTTCCACTTCGGCAATCCCTTCGGCGCGGCTGGCAAGAACGACTGGGCACTGGACCTGACCGGCCTGTCGGCCGGCAGCGCCTTCTCGATCACGAGCTCGGTACCGGAGCCGGCCACCATCACCATGTTCCTCTCCGCGCTGGCGCTGTTCGCCGTGGCCAAGCGCCGCAGCGCTTAGAACAAGCTTTGCTGCCGGCTGGTCAGATTGTCGAAGGCGTCGTCCACGAATGGCAAGATCGCATCGGCCACCGGCTGCAGCTGGCGCGTCACATAATGGTCGTAGTCGATCGGCGCATGCAGTGCCTCTAAGGGCTGCGGGCCGGCGGTGGTGATCACATAACGGATCCATCCGCCGTTCTGGTACTGCAGCGGCCTGCCCTGGCGCTGGTTGACTTCATCGGCCAGGCGTGCCGCGCGCACATGGGGCGGCACGTTGCGCTCGTAGTCGCCAAGCGCGCGGCGCAAGCGTTTGCGGTACACCAGCAGTTCGTCATGCCCGCCGTCGACGGTGCGCTCGACGAACTCGCGCACATAGTCCTTGTAAGGCTCGTTCCTGAAAATGCGCCAGTAGAGCGCCTGCTGGAACTGCTGGGCCAGCGGCGTCCAGTCGCTGCGCACCGTCTCCAGCCCCTTGTACACCATCTGCTCGCTGCCGTCGTTTTTGCGTACCAGGCCGGCATAGCGCTTCTTGCTGCCCTCCTCCGAGCCGCGGATGGTCGGCATCAGAAAGCGCCGGTAGTGCGTTTCGAACTGCAGCTCAAGCGCGCAATCGAGATCGAAGCGCTCGCGCAGATAGCGTTCGAACCACGCATTCACATGCGCCACCAGCGCCCGTCCTATTTCCGCCGCCCTGGCATCGTCGTGCGCCACCTTCAGCCACACGAAAGTGGAATCGGTGTCGCCGTAAATCACCTGGTAGCCCTGCTGCTCGATCAGGCGGCGCGTGTGGTGCATGATCTCGTGCCCGCGCAGCGTGATCGAGGAGGCCAGGCGCGGGTCGAAGAAACGGCAGCCGCTGGAACCGAGCACGCCGTAGAAGGCGTTCATGATGATCTTGAGCGCCTGCGACAGCGGCTTGTTGTCTTCGCGCTTGGCCGCGTCGCGCCCGTCCCAGATCTGCTTGACGATGCCGGGCAGGCAGTGCCTGGTGCGCGAAAAGCGCGCCCCGCGAAAGCCCTCCACCGTCTCGGCCTCATTCGGATTGCCGGTCCCCTCCACCAGCCCGACCGGGTCGATCAGGAAGGTGCGGATGATCGACGGATACAGGCTTTTATAGTCCAGCACCAGCACCGAATCGTACAGGCCCGATTGCGAATCCATCACGAAGCCGCCCGGGCTGTCTTCGGCCGGCACGTCGCCCAGGTTGGGCGCCACATAGCCCTGGCGGTGCATCATCGGCATGTACAGATGCTCGAAGGCCGCCACCGAACCGCCGCTGCGGTCGGCCGCCAGCCCGGTCACGCTGGCGCGTTCGAGCAGGAAGGTCATCAGCTCGGCCTTGGCGAAGATGCGCGTGACCAGTTCGCAGTCGCGCAGGTTGTAGGTCGCCAGCGCCGGCTTGTCCTCGGCGAAACGGCGGTCGATCTCCGCCATGCGCTGGTAAGGATTGTCGATCGCCTTGCCCTCGCCCAGCAGGGTCTGCGACACGTGTTCCAGGCTGAAGGACGAAAAGCTCCAGGTGGCCGACTTGAGCGCATCGATGCCGTCGACGATCAGGCGCCCTGCGATGGCGGCGAAGAAGTGGCCCTGCTTGCCGCCATGCTCGCGCCACTCCATCGGCGTGCCGTCGCGGCCCAGCGCCAGCGGAATGTGATAGTCGTCGGCGTGGCGCTGCAGCACGCGCAAATCGAACTGGATCACGTTCCAGCCGATGATCACATCCGGATCATGCGCCTGCACCCAGGCAATGAAGCGCTCGACCAGCTGCGGGCGGCTGTCGCAGTAAACCAGGTCGAAATCAAGTTCCGCGGCGCCGCCATTGGGCGGCCCGAGCATGTACACCACGCGCTGGCCGCAGCCTTCGACCGCAATGGAATAGAGCTCGCCGCGCGAGGTGGTCTCGATGTCGAGCGAAGCCAGCTTCAGCTTGGGACGGTAGCCCTGCTCGGGCTTGAGCTGGGCGTTGTCGACAGTGCCGCCGGGGCCCGGCTCGCCGGCAAACAACACCGGCGCCGTGATGAAGCGCTCCATCAGGTAGCGCTCGGGCGGGCGGATATCTGCCTCGTACACATCGACGTCGGCCTGGCGCAGCCGGCGCGCCAGCTTTTGCAGCTGGCGGTACTTGGGGCAGTACAGGCCCAGGACCGGGCGATGATGAAAGTCGCACAGCTTCAATGGACGCAGCTCGCAGCCGCGCTCGGACTGCACGATGGCCTCGGCCTGGTCGCGCTGATCGGCAGGGATGAAGGCGACCGAAGGCTGTGGCGCCAGGCACACGCGGCGCGGGCCGTCCTCGGTGGCCAGCCAGAACTCGACCTGGGTGCCGGCGGGCGTGTCGCGCCAGTGGCGGGTCAGCAGAAATCCTTGCTGTGCGTGATTCAATGTGGACCTTCGTTGTTCGGGACGCGCGCGGCCGACGGGCGGCTGGCGCATGGCGGATTTTACGCTGTGGCGAGGGACGAAGGAAATGGCGTGACGAATGGGGGCTTGGAACAGCGTGGCGAAGAAAAACGCGCGGCGCGAACAGCCGCCGCGCGCGAAGCTCGCTTAGCGATGCTTATGGGTGACTTTACGGCTGGCTTCGACCAGGTCGGCCTGCAGCCGGTCGAGCGTGCGCACTTCGACGCTGATGTGGTCGAGGATCGTGTTGACGAATGCGAACTCGGCTTGGGTGGTCCAGCCCGGGCAGTGGATCACGCGCTGCAGCTCTTGCAAGTGGCCGCCGCGGCCCAGCATGGCGAGCGCATCGCTCAGTGCCTTGATGGACTTTTCCAGCTCGCGGATATGGTGCGAATCGCCCCGGTCATGATCGCAGTGCTTGTCGTCATCGCGGCACTTGTCATGGTGACGCTTCTTGCAGCAGCGCCGATCCTTGTCATGGTCGTGATCCTTGCAGCGATCCTTGTCCTTATCCTTGCACTTGTCGTCATCGTCCTTGTCGTGGTCCTTATCCTTGCAGCGCCACTCATGACGGTGATAGTGCTCGTGCTTTTCGCACTTGTCCTTCTCCTCTTTCTCACGTGCATTCTCAAACGTTTCCATGATGTATTCTCCTCGTCGAGCCAAGAAGCTGCCGCCGCGCGGCTCGTTCACGGCTGAACCTAAGGTATCAAGAGCAGCTGAGGCCGCTTTGCGCCACATTAAAAACGGTGATGTACATCTTTTGGTAAATTTTCTTCTGAAAAACCTTTACTCCAAACCACTTGCACCTAAAATCGGGACAGACCTGGTCTGTCCCGATTTTCGGGTTAATTGGCTTAGCGCAGCAGGCACGGCCGCTTGTTGTCGAAGCGCCAGCCGGGGATCAGGTGCTGCATCGCGGCGGCGTCGTCGCGGGCGTTCAGTCCCATGTTGTTGTACAGCTCGTGCGCCGCTTCGACCGCGGCCATGTCGAGCTCGACCCCGAGGCCCGGCTTGGCCGGCACGTCGATCATGCCGCCGACGATCTTGAGCGGCGCGCGGGTCAGGCGCTGGCCGTCCTGCCAGATCCAGTGGGTGTCGATGGCGGTGATGTCGCCGGGCGCGGCGGCGGCCACATGGGTGAACATGGCCAAGGAAATGTCGAAGTGGTTGTTCGAGTGCGAACCCCAGGTCAGCCCCCACTCCTTGCACATTTGCGCGACCCGCACCGAGCCTTGCATGGTCCAGAAGTGCGGGTCGGCCAGCGGGATGTCGACCGATTGCAGCTGCACCGCGTGACCCAGCTCGCGCCAGTCGGTGGCGATCATGTTGGTGGCGGTGAGCAGACCCGTCTCGCGGCGGAATTCGGCCATCACTTCGCGCCCGGAGAAGCCATCCTCGGCACCGCACGGATCTTCGGCATAGGCCAGAACCTTGTGCTTGTCGCGGCATAGGCGCACCGCTTCCTTGAGCAGCCAGGCGCCGTTCGGATCGAGCGTGATGCGCGCGTCGGGAAACCGTTCGGCCAGTGCGATCGCCGCTTCCATCTCTTCGTCGCCACGCAGCACGCCGCCTTTGAGCTTGAAGTTCTTGAAGCCATAGCGCTGCTGGGCCGCTTCGGCCAGGGCCACCACGGCGCGCGCGTCCATGGCCGGTTCGTGGCGCAGGCGCAGCCAGTCGTCGTCGGCATCGGGCTCGCCGATGTAGGGCAGATCGGTCTTGCTGCGGTCGCCGACGTAGAACAGATAGCCCAGCGTTTCGACCTGCTTGCGCTGCTGCCCTTCGCCCAGCAAGGCGGCCAGCGGCACGCCGAGGAACTGGCCAAGCAGGTCGAGCAGCGCGCATTCGAGCGCGGTGACCGCATGGATGGTGACGCGCAAATCGAAGGTCTGCAGGCCCCGTCCACCGGCGTCGCGCTCGGCGAAGGTGGTGCGCACCAAGTTGAGTATGTCGTTGTACATCGAGGCCGGACGGCCGATCACCAGCGCGCGCGAGTCTTCCAAAGTGCGTGCGATGGCCGCGCCGCCGGGAACCTCGCCCACGCCCTGGTTGCCGGCGCTGTCGGTCAGGATCACCAGGTTGCGGGTGAAGTAGGGTCCATGCGCGCCGCTCAGGTTGAACAGCATGCTGTCGCGGCCGGCGACGGGAATCACGCGCATCTGGGTGACCACGGGAGCGGAAGGAGTCAATTTGAAGGACATGGATAATGTGACATGATTGTGAAATGGCTGCGCTGGCAAACTGCCTCCCTACGCCTGATAGCGCAACTATACACCCCGGTGCAACACTAAGCCACTAAAATATTAGTGACAATCTATCCCATAATGCCATGGCTTCCAAACTCGAGCGGCCGGGTAGCGGCACGCGGGTGTGCTGTCGATCGTGGAAGCGGAGTTTTATCAAGCGCCATGAGGCCGGCCAGCCGTGGGCCCTCGCCTCGGCAAGGGTTGGTGGCGCCTCAGCCGCCCGGCATCCAGTAGCCCGGATACTGCTCGCGCAGCGAGATCAGTTCGGACAGGGTGCCGGACAGATGGCGGCGTACCGCCACCTCGGCGGCGGCGGCATCCGAGCGGCTGATCGCTTCGGCGATGTCGGCGTGATCGGTGAGGATGGAATCGGCCTTGCCGTTGAGCGGCAGGTGCAGGCGGCGCAGGCGGTCCATATTGCCGCTGCGGCCACGCATCAGCCGCCACAGTTCGTCGGCGTTGGCCGCTTCGTACAGCTTGCGGTGGAAGGCCTGGTCGGCGCGGCTGAAGCCTTCCAGGTCGCTCGCCTCAAGCGCGGCGCGCTGCTGGTTCACCAGGCTTTTCAAGGTGGTGACCAGCGCATCGTCATGCTGGGCGGCCAGCGTACGCACCACTTCGAGCTCAATCGCCAGCCGTAAAAAGTGGGCTTGGCGGGCCGAATCGATATTGATGCCGCGTACCCGGGTGGCGTGCTGCGGGAAAATGTCGACCAGGCCCTCTTCCTCCAGCCGCATCAGCGCGTCGCGAATCGGCGTGACCGACAAGTCGAAGTGCGCCGACAGTTCGTTGCGCGGCAGGATGGTCCCCGGTTTCAGTGTCATGTTGACGATTTCGTCGCGCAGGTATTCGTACACCTGTACCGCGGCATTGCGCGAGCGGTCCAGCGTGAAGGGTGCACTGAAAACGATAGATTCCATGAAGGCGGGCAAGAGCGAAGACCGTTGATGTAATGGTTTTTATGTGAACGCGGCAGCCGCGCAAATGCTCAGTCAAGTGATTAGAAAGAGCAATCTAGAAAGAGCAATCCGGCTTTCAGATTCGATCGAGTATAGCATAGGGCTTTCACTGGAATATTAGAAGTCTAGTCGCCAAGTATTTGGCCCGCAGGCCTCTTTTCGTCCAACTAAACCAACAGCTCAGGCATCAGTACTTGTAGCTCACGCTGGCGTAATACCGGCGGCCGTTCCACGACAGTTCGTTCGGTCGCAGCAAGGAACCGGCCGTATTGAGCGTGCGCTCGTCGGCCAGGCGAGCGCAAGAAGGGCGCCTCGACCGTTACCGATGGTCTTGCGCGGCCGGGGGCCGCAGCCGGTGCCTGCTGGGCGGCAGCCGAGCACTACCCGGGGTAAATCTGTCCTTCCTTATCCGCCGCCCATACGGAGGTCGATGGTAACGCTGCCATCTTCGACCCCACGATATGTCGGCGTGCAAGCGCCCTCCGGCGTGTTCGCGCACACCGGCCTTGCAGGCTGGGGGAATTGACGGAATTTGTTAGCGGTATCGGATGGACAGACGATACACCACGTAATGCAATCTGGGAGAACCGTGCAGCGAACACTCAAGTTGATGAGCAATATCGGCCTAACAAGGTTTCGGGCGGAATTAAACGCGCAACAATCACCAAGGCGTGGCGCCTTATGGTTTCCTTATTGATAAAGTTGATCGGTTGGCGAGAATGGCTGATTGAACACTTGAATCGCCGAAATGTTTTGTGGTCCTCTCGGCGACAATGATAAGCTCAGCGAATTCTTGTAACCAGAGGTAGTCTTGCCGATCACATCATCAGCCGAGAACGCGCACACCCTCGCGCCGGGTGCGGCTCTGCTCGGCCGCATACTCGCGGCCGCAGGCGAAGCCGAACTGTGCGAGGCAATTGCCGCTCTAGCGGTCGAATGCGCGGCGGCCGCCAGTGCCATGGTCTGGCTGGCCGGCGGCCAGGCGGACGGCGGCGCACTGGCTGAGCTGCGGGGCATCGATGCCAGGCCGGTGACGGTGGACGGTCAACCCTATCTGGCGGTGCCGCTGTGCGTCGATGGTAGTCTGATCATGGGTGCCCTGTGCGTCACGCCGGCCGAGCCGCGGCCTGGCGCCGGGCCGGCCCTCATGATGATTGCCGCCTGCGGGGCCCTGCAGCTGGCACGCCTGCGCGAGCGGGCCGCATTGCAGGATGAAGCCGACCGGCTGCGCGCGCAACTCAAATCGCAGGACACCATCGCGGCCCATCAGGCCGGCGAACGCAGCATGCTGCGCACACTGATCGACAACATGCCCGACCATATCTATGCCAAGGACCGCAGCGGGCGCTTCATCATCGGCAATACCGCCGCCGCCATGGACATCCTCGGCGAGCCAAGCCCGCAGGTCCTGATCGGCAAGTCGGACCTGGATTTCTACCCGATCGAATACGGCCAGCGCTTTTTCACCGATGAGCAGCAGATCATCCATTCCGGCCAGCCGATCATCGACCAGCTGGAGGAGAACATCAATCAGCAAGGCGTGCGGCGCTGGTTTTCCACCACCAAATTCCCCTTCCATGATGCCGACGGCGTCCCGATAGGCATCGTCGGCATTTCGCGCGACGTGACCGCGCGCGTCGACGCCGAAGAGGCGGTGCGGCTGCGCAACGGCGCCATCGAACTCTCCCAGGATGGCATCGTCATCACCTGCGTCGGCCAGCCCGGCAATCCTATCCTCTCGGTCAATCCGGCTTTCGAACGCATTACCGGCCTCAATCTCCAGGACGCGCGCGAACTCGGCATCGATGCCTTGCTGGTCGACGCGCTGGACCCGCATGCCGGCGCACCGCTGCGGGCCGCCATGCAGGCGCAGCAGGAAGGCAATGCGGTGCTGCGCAGCGTGCGCAAGGACGGCACCGAATTCTGGAACGAAGTGCGGCTGGCGGTGATCCGCGCGCCCAATGGCCACGCCACCCATTTCGTCTGCACCATGACCGACGTGACCAATGCGCGCCAGGCCGAGGAACAGTTGGCGCTGCTGGCCAGCCATGATGTGCTGACCGGACTGCCCAACCGGCGCATGCTGATGCAGCGCCTGACCCAGGCCATCGGCCTCTCCCAGCGCAGCGGCCTGCCGCTGGCGGTGGCTTTCATCGACCTGGACCGCCTCAAAGAGATCAATGATACCTATGGCCACGATGCCGGCGACCTGTTGATCCGCACCGTGGCCGAACGCATGGCGGGCTCGATCCGCAAGGCCGACACCGTGGCCCGCCTGGGCGGCGACGAATTCGTGCTGGTGTCGCTGCATGCCGTCTCCGCCGACCAGCCGGACGGGCAGGCCCATGCGCGCGAGTTGCTCACCAAGATCAAGGAGCTGGCCACGCAGCCCTTGGATTTCAACGGCGTGACCATCGGCATCAGCTGCAGCATCGGCGTAAGTATGTATCCCCAGGATGGCGAGGACGCCGACACCTTGCTCAAGCATGCGGACGAAGCCATGTACGTGGCCAAGCGCAGCGGGCGCGGCCGCATCGTCTTCCATGGCGGCCCCCAGTGATGCCGGCTGGCTGCTAAGCGCGCGCGTGCATGCGGCGGTCGCCATTGACGCCGAGATAGCCCACCGCGCCGGCATTGCGCAACTGGCCGAACGGGCGCGCGAAGACTTCATGTATCAGTGTGCGCGGAATGCCAGCGATCTGGGCATAGCGCTCGGCCATCATCTGTTCGAAGGCCGCCCGGGTCAACAGCGCGATGTCGACCAGTTCGGCAGTCCTGGAGTCGTGTCTTCGGCTCATTCGATACATGTTGGTGTCAGTACAGTTTGCAATCGTGACACACAATAGGGGAAGATGAATGTTCATTACCGCACGGCTAGCACAATCCCTATACTCCATACATCACTGCGCAAAGGAAAATCGCCATGAGGCCAAGCTTGTTTCCCAAGACACTATTGAGCGCTGCCCTCAGCCTGCCACTGCTGGCCGGCGCCGCGGAACCGCTTATCAAGGTCTACAAGACCTCCACTTGCGGCTGCTGCAAGGCCTGGGTCCTGCACCTGAGCGCGGCCGGCTTCAAGGTCGAAGCGACCGATGTGCCGGACCCGTCTGTGTACCGCAAGAAAGGCGGCATCCCGGACCAGCTGGGCTCCTGCCATACCGGCATGGTCGGCAAGTACGCGCTGGAAGGCCATGTGCCGGCCAGCGAGATCAAACGTTTGCTGAAGGAAAAGCCGGCCGCCAAAGGGCTGGCGGTGCCCGCCATGCCGATGGGTTCACCGGGCATGGAAGGACCGCGCAAGGATGCTTACGACGTGTTGCTGGTCAAGGCCAACGGCAAGAGCAGCGTTTATCGGCATTACAAAGGCGACTAAGCTCTTTAGTTGTGAATGTACTTGGCAAACACGTCACTGAAATCACGCTTCGTGTGCGTGTCGAACATCGCTGTGTTCAGGGCCTCCAGCAGTTCACCGTACTGGGTGACGAGGCTGCCTGCACCCGGAGCGATATTGAGCTTGTGCACGGAGGCTGTGGCGTCCAGCGTACGCAGCGCGTTGTCGCGGGATCGCGCATCGCGCGTCTGCTGCTTTCCAATGGAAATCAAAGCCTTGTAGATGTCCTTGAGTTGTTCAATGAAGCTCTTCTTGACGTCGATGGAGAAGCGCGTGTCATCCAGGGTGAACTTGAGTTCAATGTCCCTGTCCAGCGTTCCGGCGGTCTCGATGCTGACATTGGCGATCTGGTGGGACGCATAATCGTAGCGCTTGATCGAGCGCTTTGACGACACGGCCGAGTCGCCGTCCACATGGATCAGGGCGAGGTTGGTGAAGCAGTACTCGTCCTTCTTGCTTTTGATGAGAAAGAAGATCTGTTCGCCGTCTTCGCTGAACAGATAATCGTCCGCATCGACCTTGTTGTAGTCCTCCGGACCGACGATGACGCCGATATCGCTGATGCCCAGTGCATCCGCTGCCAGTTTTTTAAACATGATCGCCCTTGCGTAATGAAAACAGCTACATTAACACTGTTTCATTACGACAAATATGCTCCAAGGGCTGTGTCGCAATTTTTTTTGTCCGAACAAGCCAAGGTTTTTCCGGACGCGCCAAGCCGCTCACTTCACCAGCGTCTGATGGAAGCCGTGATGCGCGCCATCGGCCGCCTCCTGCAGCTTCGGTTCGAGCGACAGGATCATCAGCGGCGTGCCTGAACCGGCGCCCTTGGCCCCCAGCGCCTTCCACTGCGGCAGGCCGGCGCCGTTCGGGTTGCCGGTCTTGATGAAGTTGGTAAAGTAGGCTTGCGAGGTGCGCGCCACGGCCCGGTCTTCCGGCGTCCATGCATACACCGCGTTGCCGTCCAGGTTGCCCATCACGTATTCGATCTCGACCGAATGACCGGCCCCTGTGGCCGCGGGCGCACCGGCCTTGGTGGCCGGACGCGGATGGGTGTAGTAATAGCGGTAAGCCGGCTTGCCACTGGTGCGCGCATGCAGGTCGATCCAGCGCCAGGTGCCGAAGCCGATGAAGCGGTCGCTGGCCAGTTCGCGCGCGGCCTGCTCGATGTCGCCGGCATAGGCGGCGCGCGCCGCATCGGCCTTGTCGCCGTAGATGCGCTGCAAGCCGGCCTTGAAACTCTCTTCGGTGACACCGCCCTCGCCCAGGATGTCATTGGCATGGCCTTCGGCCGAGTTCCAGCCGGCCAGCAGCGGCACCTTGGCCTGCAGGCCCTTGGCATAGGTCTCGCCAGGTGACTGTGTCAGGAAGTAGCCGTCGACGATGGTGCCCATGTGCGGCGCATCCTGTTTCGCGCTCACGTCCAGCAGGGCCTGCGCCGGCAGCGCGCGCAGTTCGGCCAGGGTGGTGGCGCCGGCGAGTTGCGCATAGCGCTTGCCGGCCGCTTCGCCATCGGCCAGGCCCGGCATGCGGCCCAGGCCCAGCAAGGCGCCGCTCTCGCCGATGGCGCCGGCGATCAGCTTTTTGGACAGCGGCGACGCCATCTGGGCGCTGACCGAGAACGAGCCGGCCGACTCGCCGGCGATGGTGACGCGCTTGGGATCGCCGCCGAAGGCCGCGATGTTCTTGCGCACCCACTCCAGCGCCGCGGCCTGGTCCAGCAAGCCGTAATTGCCGGAGGCCTTGCGTGGCGATTCGGCGGTCAGGCCGGGGTGGGCCATGAAGCCGAAGGCGCCCAGGCGGTAATTGACGGTCAGCGCGACGATGCCCTGGCGCGCCATGCTGGCGCCGTCGTAGCGCGGCTCGGAGCCGTCGCCGGCCACCAGCCCGCCACCGTAGAAGTACACTAGCACCGGCAGTTTGGCGCCGGCGCGCGTGGCCGGAGTCCAGACGTTCAGGTACAGGCAGTCTTCACTCACACCGCTTGAGCGGAACACCATGTCGTCGAACAGGGCGAGCTGCATGCAGCGCGGGCCGAATACGTCGGCCTGGCGCACGCCCTTCCACGACCCGGCCGGCTGCGGCGGCTGCCAGCGCAGTACTTCGACCGGCGCCGCGGCGAAGGGGATGCCCTTGAAGCTGCGCACGCCCCCATCCTCAAGCCGGCCTTCGAGCATGCCGGCGGCGGTCGCAATGCGCGGGTTCGCCGGAGTGGCCGCCATGGCCGGCAGCGCGGCGCTGGCCATGGCCAGGGTCAGGATGGGTAGGGCAAGCGCGCTGTGGCAAGTCATGGTCGGGCGTCCTTTCAAGGGCGATATGGTCGGGTGCCTGATGATGGCCCATTTGTATTGCCGTGTCGATAGCCCGCATGAACGATATAATGCAGACAACTCCATTTCGCTTCGCTTGCCTCCATGTCCCACCCAAGCCAGTTAGGCAGATATCAGATCGTGCAGGTGCTGGGACGCGGCGCTATGGGCCTGGTCTATGAGGGGCTGGACCCGCGCCTGAACCGGCGCGTGGCGATCAAGGTCATCTCCATCCCGCAGGTCGACGCCGAACTGCATGCCGAGTATTCGGCGCGCTTCATCAACGAGGCGCAGGCGGTGGCCCGGCTCAATCATCCCCACATCGTCACCGTGTACGACTTCGGCGAGGAAAACGGGGTTGCCTACCTGGTGATGGAACTGATCGCCGGCGAAGAACTGGCCGCCTGCTTCGACGAAAACCAGGGCTTCCAGCTGGACTTCACGCTGGACGATGCAGTACGCATGACCTGTGAACTGCTCGATGCCCTCGGCTACGCCCACCAGCAAGGCATCGTGCACCGCGACGTCAAGCCGGCCAACGTCATGCTCAGCCATGACCTGCGCGTCAAGCTGACCGATTTCGGCGTGGCGCGCATGGCCGACGTGGGTGCAGGCGACGAGGAAGGCGCGCTGGTCGGCACCCCAAGCTACATGGCGCCCGAACAGATCTGCGGCCAGGCGGCCGGCCCGCGCTCGGACATTTTTGCGGTGGGCATCATCCTGTATCGCTTCCTCACCGGCGAGCGGGCCTTCCGCGGCCAGGGCCTGTTCGCCGTGCAGCAGAAAATCCTGTACGAGCACCCGGTGCCACCGAGCCTGCTCAATCCCCTGCTCAGCCCCATGTTCGACCGCATCGTCCTGCGCGCCCTGGCCAAGCGGCCGGAGGACCGCTACGCCAACGCGCACAGCTTCCGCCAGGACCTGCAGCGTGCCCTGCGCGGCGAGGACGTGGAGCCGCACGACACCCTGCCGCCGCCCGCCTGGGTGGTGCCGCCGGTACCCGTGATGGCCGCCGGCGATCCGGATGCAACCCGCATCGCCGACGATGATGCCACCATGTGCCTGGCCCGGCCCGATACACGATGAACAGCCAGGCCGCCATGGATGGCGCCGAGCGCGCCGAATTTTTCCGCCAGCTGCAGCAGCTGAGCACGCGCCTGCACGCCACCCGCCACGTGGACGACATCATGCTCGACCTGTCCGAGTCCTTCTGCCAGTTGTTCGGTGCCGACCGCCTGACCATTTATGCGCTGGGCGAGGACAGGGCCAGCATGGTTTCCAAGGTCAAGACCGGGCTGGCCTCGTTCAATCAACTCAAGCTGCCGATTTCGGCGCAGAGCGTGGCCGGCTACGCGGCCCTGTCGCGCAAACTGCTTAACCTGCGCGATGTGTACGACGAGGCCGAGCTGCGCGCCCATGCCGAAGAGCTGCGCTTCCAGCGCGGCGTCGACAAGCGCACCGGCTACCGCACCACGCAGATGCTGGCCGCGCCCATCCTCCATGAGAACGAGGTGATCGGCGTGGTCCAGCTGATCAACAATCGGCGTTCGGACAGCGCCTTCAGCGATACCGTGGTGGACGGCGCGCGCCAGCTGTGCGAGACGCTGGGCATCGCCTTCACCCAGCGCCAGCAGGCGCCACGCATCGAGCGGGCCGGCTTTGCGGCGGCGATTCCCGAAGCGCGTCTGCAGCGCGCGCAGCTGGACCAGGCACGCCGCCTGGCCCAGGCCAGCGGACGCGATATCGAGGATGTGCTGCTGGACGAGGCCGGCCTCAAGCCGGCGGTGCTGGGACGGGCCCTGGCCGACCATTTCGCGGTGCCCTACCTGGCTTTCCATGCGGCGCGGCGCGTGCCTGCCGGCTTGCTCGGACCGATCGACCGCGCCTTCGCCAGCGCCCGGCAATGGCTGCCGATCGAAGAAACCGCCAATGGCCTGTATGTGGTCTGCACCGACCCGGATAGCCTCAAGGCGGGTGCCGGCGTGGCCGCCGTATTCCCGGCCGCGCGGCCGGTGTATTGCGTCACCACGCGGCGCGAGTTCGGCGCCATGCTGGACCAGTATTTCGGCGCTGAGCCGCAGGCGGGCGTGCTCGATCCTGGGCGCGAGCGCTCGCTGGTCGATGCCGTGACGGCGCTGGTGTCAAGCAGCCAGCGGCAAGGCTTGTCGGAACTGCGCGTGGAGACCTCGCCCGGTGAGCGGCCCGGCGAAGTACGCTTTACCGTCAGTGGCGTGCTGCGGCTGGACTAAGCATATGCTGCGCACGCGCGCTGATGCCCTGCGCATACAGCGGCAGTCCGCTGGCCAGCGACACCCGTTCCAGCTGGGCCAGCGCCTGCGCGCTCTGCACGCGTTTGACGATGAGCTGGGCATCGTGCCGGTGCGTCAGGCTCAGCAGTTCAGCGACGGCGTCGTCATTGCCCAAGGCCGAGGCATCGACCTTGATCGCGCTAGGGCGCACCTGCACCAATAAGGCGGCGGCCTGCTCGCGCGAGCGCGCATGCAGCGCCATACGGAAACCGTTAAGACGATAGTTGTCCGTGACATAGCCCAGCAGCCAGGTCTGGGTCGGGTTCACGGCCGGCAATTGCAGCACCACCCGCTCGACCGGTAATTCGAGCGCATCGAGAATGCGCCGAAAGGCCTGGCCATGATTACTGCTGACCGCGCTCAGCAGGCGGTCATGCACGCTGAGGAACAGGTCGGCCTCTTCCGCGGCAGGCTGCCTGAAGAAATTGATCGCGTGCAGCATGCGGCACAGCCGGTCCAGTTCCACCGACTCGTCGTCGCTGGCCGCATGGCCCTGCATGCGCCACAGCGAACGGCCGGCATCCTCGTCCACGCCGCGGGTGACCGCTTCGTAAGCGCCGATGTGGCCACTTCTGAGCTCGACAATCGGCTGGAAAGCACTGGTCAGCACGCTATTGAAGAAGCGGCCCTCGGCTTGCCCCTCCGCGTTCAGCCACAGGGTGGAGCCGGGCGAGCCGGGGTCGGACAGGCGCGCAAGGTAAGCGTTCAGGGCAGGATAAGGCACGTGGCACTTTCGCGATGGCGAGATCTGTACTTTAGGCCAGTCCGATTGCGCATTCAACGAAGGAATTGCTATATCCATTCTCGGAAACAATCGTTCACCGGCAAACGTGCGGCCTCTAGACTTGCGTTAAAAGGAAAGGAGGACACATGTGCCAGCTTTTGGGAATGAACAGCAGCAAGCCCGCCGGGCTGGGCTTCAGTTTTGCCGGTTTCGCCGAACGTGGCGGGCGCACCGCCGAACATAGCGACGGCTGGGGCATCGCCTACCACGACCCGGAAAGCTGCCATGTGATTTCCGACCTGCTGCCCTCGTCCGACTCGCCGCTGGCACGCCAGGTGATGCTGGCGCCTCAGCGCGCGCGCAATGTGGTGGCGCATATCCGCAAGGCCACCCAGGGCAGCACCGCGCCGGAGAACAGTCACCCGTTCACCCGCGTGCTGTGGGGAAAAACCTGGTCGTTCGCGCACAATGGCAACCTGGTCGACTTTCATCCTGCCCAGGACGAGCACTACCGCAGCATTGGAGCAACCGACAGCGAGCGCGCGTTCTGTTTTCTAGCGAGCCAGTTGCGCCAGCAATACCCGCATGGTGCGCCGTGCCGCGCCGATCTGTTTACCGCCATCGCGGCGATTGCCGCGCAGGTGGCCGCCCATGGCAGCTTCAATTTTATGCTGTCGGACGGCGAGGTGTTTTTTGCCTATTGCTCGACCCTGCTGCACTACGTCGTGCGCCAGTATCCGTTTCGCGATGCGCGCCTGATCGATTGCGACCAGGCTATCAAGTTCAGCAGCCACAACCACCTGGACGACCGCATGTCGATCATTGCGACCGAACCGCTGACGACCGGCGAACCGTGGATCGCCTTCCAGCCTGGCGAACTGAAGATGTTCGTGCATGGCGCGCCCTGCGTGGCGCCGGCCCAGGCGGTGTCAGCGTTTCAGGGACTGCCGATCAGCTACTGAATCAAATCTGAACAAGGAACAGTATGACTATCACCCAAATCAACGTCCGTAACCAATTCCGCGGCGTCATCAAAGAAATCATTTCCGGACCGGTGGTGTCCGAGGTCGATGTTGAAACCGCGAGCGGCATCGTCACCTCCGTCATTACCACCCGGTCCATCAAGGACCTTGATCTCAAGGTCGGGTCCGAGGTGATTGCCCTGATCAAATCGACCGATGTGTCAATTGCGAAGCTTCAGTAGGCCACCGCCCTCAAAACGTCATCCTGCAAGGCGAGGATGACGATTGAGGGGCGCGGGCCGAAATTTGGCCAACGCTGCGCGAGCAATCTTTACTTCGCTGCCTTACCCACCGGCGCCGGCTCGCCAAGATAAAACGACGGCCAGGGCGGCTGCTTATACCCCGGCCACGCCGCGGCCCATATCCTTGTCGGCCGCCACACATTCCCACGAGCGCGGACCCCAGTGGCGGACGTGCTGCAGCTCGAATTCGAACTACAACGCCATCCGCAACGCTTACAACATCAAGGCGCATCGGCAGCCGCCAGCGCGCTCATGTTAACGATCCGCCGCACCGTCGCACTTGGACTCAGGATGTGCACCGGCTTGGCGGCGCCGAGTAGAATCGGGCCGACGGTCACGCCCTTGGCCGCCGCAACCTTGAGCACGTTGAAGAGGATATTGGCGGCATCGACCGATGGCATCACCAGCAGGTTGGCGCTGCCGGCAAAGCCATCCTGGATCTTGTAGATGTCGCGAAGCTCTTCCGACAGAGCGGCGTCTCCATGAACCTCGCCGATGACTGCCAGCTCGGGTGCCATCTGCTTGAGCAGCTCGCGGGCTTCACGCATGCGGCGCGCCGATGGGCGTTCCGAAGAGCCGAGCGAGGAATGCGACAGCAGGGCCACCTTCGGCTCCAGGCCGAACTGGCGCAGGGTCGACGCCGCAAGGCGCGCAATCACCGCCAGCTCCCCTGCGCTCGGCTGGTCGTTGACATAGGTGTCGGTAATGAACAGCGTGTACTTGTCGAGCACCAGCGCGTTCATTGCAGCGAGTACCTCCACGCCTGGCGCCATGCCAATCTCGTTCCGTACATGCAGCAGGTGGCTGTCGTAACTGCCCTTCATGCCGCAGATGAGCGCATCGACCGCCCCCGATTTCAGCAAGCGCGTGCCCTGCAGCGTGGTGTCGCCCTCGGTCTCCACCAAGGTGTAATCGATATCGCGCTTGAGACGCAGACCCGCTTCCTCGATCGCGCGCTCGATGCGCACGGCTTGTCCGATCAGGACCGGCTGAGCGAGCCCTTCGTCGACCACGGTCTGTACGGCGCGCAGTACGCGGCGGTCATCGGCTTCCGCGTACGCGACCTTGCGCAGCTTGGCCTTGGCCTTGGTAAATACCGGCTTCATGAAGAATCCGGTGTGGTAGATCATCTGGCCCAGCTTCTCGCGGTAGGCGTCCATGTCCTCGATCGGACGGGCCGCCACGCCCGACTCAAAGGCAGCTTGCGCCACGCGCGGGGCGATCGCGGCCAGCAAGCGCGGATCGAAAGGTTTCGGAATGATGTATTCAGGGCCGAAGGTCAGTTCCTGGCCTTCATAGGCCGAGGCCACCACATCGCTCGCTTCCGCTTCGGCCATCTCGGCGATCGCGGTCACGCAGGCCAGCTTCATCTCGTCGGTGATACGGGTTGCGCCGCAGTCCAGGGCGCCGCGGAAAATGTAGGGGAAGCACAGGACATTATTGACCTGGTTCGGATAGTCCGAGCGGCCGGTCGCAATGATACAGTCGGGCCGCGCCGCGCGCGCTACTTCGGGGCGGATTTCCGGTTCCGGATTGGCCAGCGCCAGGATCACCGGACGCTCGGCCATGGTCTTGACCATCGGCCCGGTGAGCACCCCGGCCGTCGAGCAGCCAAGGAACACATCGGCGTCCTTGACGATGTCGTCCAGGGTGCGCGCAGCGGTATCCTGTGCATAGCGCGCCTTGTTGACTTCCATATTGGCTTCGCGGCCGATATGGATCACGCCTTTCGAATCGGCCACATAGATGTTCTCGCGCTTGACGCCCAGCAGGACCATCATGTCCAGGCAGGCGATTGCCGCCGCGCCCGCGCCGGAAGCCGCCAGCTTGATCTGGCCGATGTCCTTGCCGACCACCTTGAGCGCATTGATCAGCGCCGCGGTGGAGATGATCGCGGTGCCGTGCTGGTCGTCATGAAACACGGGAATGTTCATGCGCTCACGCAGCTTCTTCTCGATGTAGAAGCATTCGGGCGCCTTGATGTCTTCCAGGTTAATGCCGCCTACCGTGGGCTCCAGCATGGCAATCGCATCGACCAGCTTGTCCGGATCGAGTTCCGCCAGTTCCAGGTCGAACACGTCTACCCCGGCGAATTTCTTGAACAGGCAACCCTTGCCTTCCATGACGGGCTTGGATGCCAGCGGACCGATATTGCCCAGGCCCAGCACCGCAGTGCCGTTGGTGATCACCGCGACCAGGTTGGCGCGCGAGGTATAGTCGGCGGCGGTCTCAGGGTTGGCAGCAATTTCTTCGCACGCGTACGCCACGCCGGGCGAGTAAGCAAGCGACAAGTCGCGCTGGTTCGACAGCGGCTTGGTCGCGACGACCTCGATCTTGCCGCGCGTAGGCCCACGGTGGTATTCGAGTGCATCCAGGCGCAGCTGGCTGTCTTTGGCTTGATCGTTTTTGTCGTGGGGATTATTCGGGTTACTCATGTTTTAGCTCGCTTGGAAAGGTAATGACTGAGGCCTGGTTGGGCAGTAATAGGTGCATGTTAATCTACAGTCAATATTTCGGCTAGTCCATTGGGGACAACCCGTATCCCGATGCTTCGATGCAGTGACAATTCGATAGCTTTAATGTCCATCTGGAAAGGTAAAATGCGCCCTTTTGTGGCCGACGGCGACGGGACGATCCGCAGCTATAACGAGACCATGCAGGAAAATCCGGCCGTCTTCGCCAAGGCGGCGGGCCCTGTCACCGGCCTGCACGCCGTCGGCAAGTACCTGCTCACGCGTGACAGCACCGGCGCCTGGGGCACCCATACCGTCTACGACAAACAGGGCGCGGTGACCGAGCGCCAGGAATGGAAGAACAGCTCGCACTACTACGCCTGGGCTCCGGCGCTCTCGCGCCTGTACTACTTCCGCGATGGCAGCAGCCCGAACGACATGCACTACGATGTGATCGACCAGAGCACTGGCAAGATCACCGGCGTCGGCGAGACGCCCTACCACGGCGCCTACAACATCGTCGGGCCGATCCGCGTCAGCCCGGCCGGCGACAAAGTGCTGCTCGGCAGCGGCGACATCTACGCCGGCCCGGACCTGCTGTGGAGCGGCAACGTCGGCGCTCTGAATGGACAGGTCGAGTGGATTGCCGGCGGCGAACTGGTGACGCTGACGCAGGAAGGCCAAAAAACCCGCCTGGTTCGCTACAGCCAGTCCAATCAGCGCGTCGAAGAGATGGTGATCGACGGCATCGTGCTGGGCCTCTCGGTAGTCGGCAACTCCAATCACCTGATCGTCAAGAAGACCGGGCAGCTTGCCATCACCGCCTACGTGCCGAGCGACGACAGCGATGGCGACGGCGTGACCAACACCGTGGATAAGTTCCCGCTCGATAAAACCGCGGCGGCCGACAGCGACAACGACGGCTTTCCGGACGCCTTCCTGGCCGGCGCCAACCCGGCCGACAGCCCGACCGGACTGAGGCTGGACGCCTATCCGAACGACCCGGAATGCCACAACCGTGCCGACGGCGACGGCACGACCTGCTACGCCACGCTCAATCCGCCGGCGTTTCTGCCGGACGCCATCTTTGCGGGCGAGGATGGCACGGTGTACCTGGTCAATCGCGAGGCCCAGCGCATCTACCGCTACCGCCCCGACACCAACAGCTACCTGGCGCCGCTCGCGCTCGGCCGCAACGCCGACGCCGAGGCCTCGCTGCCGACCATCGTGCGCCATGTGGCCAGCCATGACCGTGTGTATTTCGGCTATTCGAGCGGCCTGATTACCTACGTCAACCTGAACGGTGACGGCCGCGAAACCCGGCTGGGCGCCACCGCCATGGCGGTGCAAGGGCTGGCCGGCGCAGGCAATTTCCTGCTCGCCCAGGACTACAGTGGCGCGTGGGCCACGCACTACGTGTTCGATCAGCAAGGCGTGCTACGCGACAGCAAGGATTGGAATTACTACTCGACCGATTACGACTGGGCGCCGGCCCAGCAGCGACTGTATTTCTTCCGCTCCAGCCAGAGTCCGAGCGACGTACACTATGAAGTCATCGATCAGGGCACCGGCAAGATCACCGCCGAGGGCGAATCGCCTGACCACGGCAGCTACAACTACCTTGCGCCGATCCGCGTATCGGCCGGCGGCACGCGCCTGTACACGGGCGCCGGCAACATCTACAACGCGGCTGACCTGACGGTCCTGCGCTCGCTGGACGTGCAGTCGATGGATGCGCGCTGGATGCCGAACGGGATGCTGGTCACACTGGCCGCCAACGGGCAGGATTCGGTGCTGCGGATCTATGACGGCGCGTACAAGCTGCTGCACCAGACCGTCTACGCGGGCGCTCCCAAGGCGCTGTACAAGGTCGGTGCGCGCGTGCTGGTCGTGACGACTGTGGCGGGCAAGCTGAGCTACACGATGGTGCCGATCTGACGGGGCGGCCGGTCAGTCCCTCGTCGAAATAGCGCTTGAGAGCGCTAGCGCACAGCGACATGCCCCAGGTCACGGGCAGACTGAAGTCATCGTCCCTGACTTCGAACCGTCGCCGCCATGCAATTCGCTCTCATCGCCAGTTTTGTTGCCCTGCTACTACTGTCGACCCTGGTGCCGCTCTCCCATCGCACGGAGTGGATGATCCGCGACCTGGATTTCCCGCGGCTTCAGATCGCCATCGGCGCCGTGATCTTGCTCGTTGCTGAGTTTTTCGTCCTCGATTTGTCGGAGACGGTGTCTCATGTGCTCATCTTTATCACGGCCGCCTGCCTGATTTACCAGGCTTGGTGGGTCGGTCCCTATTCCCGGGTGTTTCCCTTCAAGGTCATGGCGACCATGGCCGGCGAGCCGGACGACCGGGTCCGCATCCCGACCGCCAACGTGCTGGCGCCAAACTGCCAGGCGCACCAGTTGATTGCCCTGATCCGCGAACACAAACCACACGTCTTCGTCACGCTGGAATCCGACGCATGGTGGCACCGAGCTCTGGACCGGTACGCCCCAGAGCTTCGCATCCATCACGCGCTCATCTGCGCGTTTGCTGCGAACATAAACGTTCGCATCATCGGCGTCGCGTGCAAACGCTGCTTAGTCGCCGCGCTGAAAAACAAATTCATTGCAGCCTGATCTTCCCCCTGCAGTCTTGATTGTTCTTAATAGATAGCCCTTGCGCTTAAAGAACTCAAAAATCTGCTCTGGTGTAGAAACTTCAAATGGGTACCCCCCAAGCCAATCGTATAGGTCATACCAGATATTCATTCCACGCGGGTAAGCGCGTTTTTTTATAAACCTCAGCAATATGCGTGGCAGGGTCGGATATATCCCATGTATAAATACGAATAGTGGACGCGATAAGGGGTATTTGTTGTAAGTTCGCTTTACGAATGTCCAATATCTGCTTGAGAATGGCTGATAATTATATAGGGATATAAAAAGTTTGCCATTTTCAGCCACGTTTTCGTCGACATTATTCAAGGCTCTCCACATATTTCCCGTGTGATGGAGTACGCCCCACGAATAGACAATATCAAATTTCCCCAAACTATTTAAATATTCAAGGTCAAGTACAGAGCCGGATTGAACTTGCCAGTCATTATCTTGTTCAAAGTAGCGTCTTTTCAGTTCCATTGTGCAAGCAACCGATTGAGGGTCGTAGTCAAATGAAAATACTTTTGCTCCCAGCAGCTTGGCGGCGAGAGAAAATAAACCGCTGCCACTACCAATATCTAAAAATGTTTTTCCTTTCAGATCGTCAACTTCCAACATTTGTTTGAGGCTATTTTTCGCTTCGTCTATGCGTTGCTCATTAAGCACTTTTAAAAACTGCATCCAATTATCGCCGAAGGCGAAACGTTCGCCAGAGTTCACCTCTTGTTTGTGGTTTTGCCCCACCACTGAAGCCGCCATTGCCGTTCTCCTAGTTCTAATGAGGATCGAAGTTTGTTGAAAGAATCAATTTTTCTTGGAAGCTGAGAAGCATAGAATTCATTGGTAAGAATAGTTTCCGGCACAACCGCTTTCTAATTATCACCCTCAAGATTTTCTAAACATTTGGCCGCAAGCGTTTTTATCCGAGTTTCCATTAGTAACAGCTTAAAATACTGTACCGATCGTTTCTTATATCCGGAGTTTTTGTGCTGCGCATTGATATTTATTAAATATCATCTTGACACTGTCCAGATACGGTTTACGATTGTCATTGTCGGTCTTGCCGCCGAATAATGGACACCTTTGTTTCAAGCAGCCTGTTGCTGCCCAAGTACGCGATGACGGAAATGAAAAAGGCCCTCACGTCGGAGGTCACCCATCCCGCCTCGTTTTTCCGCGCCGCCTCAGGCGAAAATCCCATTCCCCGCTCGTTCTGCAAGAGCCACTAATGTAAAGTGCATATATGAATAATTCATTAAATCAGCTCCCATCGCTGCGCTATTTCCCCTTTCGTTCGAATATAATCTCCAGCTCGTTTGCCTGCAGCATTCCGGCGATAATTTCTCTGTAGATTTGGAGTGCAAATGCGCCCCCTGTGCTGCATCAAACGAGATGTCCGGCACTGCATCGCATTGTGGCTGATGAAGTGCGACCGATCGAAGGAAGCGTTGCACGGCACCAGGAATTCCACCACCGGACTTACCACAACGTAGAGCACCTAAGGTGCCAGCCAGTGGTATCTGTTCAGATCATATTTCGCAGCTATGGCGCAAAACGGAAGCATGAAAGATGACAGGCATCGCGGCCTGAAACTGACCGCCGTCCTAGGGAAGCACTGATTTAATCCGATTTCGCCCCACAGTCGGCGGACACGCTGG
>CAMLFK010000012.1 GCA_946479255.1 uncultured Oxalobacteraceae bacterium | reverse complement strand
CCATTTCGGCCGAGGCCTTGCCGGCACCGATGACCAGCGTGCGGCCGCGCGGTGCGGTCGGCAGGTGCGGCGGCAGGCACAGCGATGGCTGTGCCGCCGCCACCGCGGCGTCGAACAGCGCGCGCAGCAAGGTTTTGGCGGATGGCGGCGGCATCATTGGGCTACCGTGTCGCCGATGTCGAAGCTGGCCATGATTTCCCCGGCTTGACGTCATGCAGGTACAGTTCGTGCCCGCCGCGCAGCAGGTGTCCAGCCATGGGAGTGCCCATGATGCCCAGGCCAATGAATCCGATTTTGCTCATCGTGTCTTTCCTTTTCACTCAATTATAGGAGGTCTGGTTCAGGCGGCGTTCCTGAACCTGGCAGCCAGCTGCTCGACGCCTTGAAACGCATCCGCGCCACCGGCAATTGCCTAGAATCATCAACTATCCCCATCGAAAGACTGCTGAGGGTAAAATGTGGCATGCAGGAAGACACACCTTCCAGTCAAAGGAGAGCGCATGAAGGGCATCATTTTTAATTTGCTGGAGGAGGTCGTCACCACGGAATTTGGCGAAGCGACCTGGGACCAACTGCTCGACAACGCCGGCCTGGATGGCGCCTATACCTCGCTCGGCAGTTATGACGATGCCGAAGTGGTGGCGCTGGTCGACGTGGCCGCCGCTACCTTGAATATCGCGCCGCAAGAGGTGCTGCGCTGGTTCGGCCTGCGCGCCATGCCTTTGCTGGCCACGCGCTATCCCGGTTTCTTCGGCACCCACGCGTCGGCGCGTAGTTTCCTGCTCACGCTGAACAACATCATCCACCCCGAGGTGCGCAAGCTGTACCCGGGCGCCACTCCGCCGGTATTTGACTTCGACAACGCCCCGGACGGCGCGCTGGTGATCGGCTACAACTCCTCGCGCCGCCTGTGCGCGCTGGCGGAAGGCTTCATGCAGGGCTCGGCCGAGTTCTACCAGGAGCGCGCCGACATCCAACAATCGCAGTGCATGCACGACGGTGCGGCCAAATGTGTTTTCAAGGTCAAATTCCATCGTGATACCGACACCGATCCTTCCACCGCCGCCGGCCACGCCTGAAGCGGAAATCGCCCGCCTGCAGCGCCGCCTGAAACGCGAAACGGCGGCGCGCCTGGAGGCCGAAGCGATTGCCGAGCGCGGCCTGCGCGACCTGTTCCAGCGCCAGCAGGAAATCGCCCTGCTCGAAAGCATTGCGGTGGCCGCCAACGAAGCGTCCAACGTCGAAGATGCCATGCGTCACGCGTTGGCCAGCGTATGCAACTACGCCGGCTGGCCGCTGGGCCATCTGCTGCTTGTGCGCGCCGGCACGGACGGGCCGCGCTACGACTCCACCGCGGTCTGGCACGATCCCAGCGACGGCCGCTATGCCGAATTGCGCGCGCTGTCCGAGAGCATTGATTTTTCCACTTATGTGGGCCTGCCCGGCGCCGTGCTGGCCTCGGGCGCGCCGGCATGGTTCCATGCCGACAGCCCTGATGCCGTGCGCTACTCGCGCCTGCAGCTCTTGATACCGCTGGGCCTGATGTCGATGTTCGCCTTTCCGGTGATGATAGGCAGCGAAGTGGTGGCGGTGCTGGAATTTTTCACCCTGGACCTGCGGGACCCCGAAGACAGCATGCTGCGCCTGATGGCCCAGGTCGGCACCCAGCTGGGCCGGGTAATCGAGCGTCAGCGCGCCCAGACCCGCCTGATGCATGACGCCCTGCACGATCCCTTGACCCAGCTGGGCAACCGCAAGCTGTTTCTCGACCGCCTGGAGCAACTGCTGCAGCGCAGCCGGCGTACCCCCGGTTATCAGTTCAGCGTGCTGTTTGTCGACCTGGACCGCTTCAAGGCCGTCAACGACGGGCTCGGGCATGCCGCCGGCGACCAGCTGATCGTCGCCACCGCCCAGCGCCTCTCCAGCTGCCTGCGCCAGACCGACCTGGTGGCGCGGGCCGATGCGCAGCAGGACGGCGACGATGTGGTGGCGCGCCTGGGCGGCGACGAATTCACCGTCTTGCTCGACAATATCGCCAACGCCCAGGCGGCGGTGCGGGTGGCCGAGCGCCTGCTGGCTGAACTGTCGCGCCCGTACATGATCGACCAGCACGAAGTGGTGGTCACGGCCAGCATCGGCATTGCGCTCAGCGCTTCCGGTTACGGCGAAGTGCAGGATTTGGTGCGCGATGCCGACATTGCCATGTACCACGCCAAGCAGGGCGGGCGGGCGCGCTGGATGATGTTCGACCAGGCCATGCAGCAGTACGCTGTGCGCCGCCTTCAGCTCGAAGCCGAACTGCGCGGTGCGCTGGCCGCGCAGCAGCTGTTCCTGCAATACCAGCCGATCGTCACGCCCGTGGACGGCTGCGTCAGTGGCTTCGAGGCGCTGCTGCGCTGGCGCCATCCGGTGTTTGGCATGGTGTCGCCGGTCGAATTCATTCCGGTGGCCGAAGAGGCCGGCCTGATCGGCGCCATCGGCGGCTGGGTGCTGGAGCAAGCCTGCCGCCAGCTGAGCGTGTGGCAGCGAGCCAGCGGCAAGCCGCTCAGCATGAGCGTCAACCTGTCGGCCATGCAGCTGGGCGATACCAACCTGGTCGGCCTGGTGACCGATGTGCTGCGCGAGTCGGGCGTGCTGCGGGGCAGCCTGAAACTGGAGCTGACCGAGAGCGCCGTCATGGCCGATCCCGACCATGCGCGCACGGTGTTCGGCCAGTTGCAGGCACTCGGCGTGCGGCTCAGCCTGGACGACTTCGGCACCGGCTATTCCTCGCTCAGCCACCTGCGCCGCCTGCCCATCGACACGCTCAAGATCGACCGCTCCTTCGTCAGCCAGCTCGACAAGTTCGACGACAAGCGCCAGATCGCCGAAGTGGTGGTGCTGCTGGCGCGCGCGCTGGGGCTCGACGTGGTGGCCGAGGGCGCCGAGACGCTGGAGGAAGTCGAGGTGCTGCGCGAACTGGGCAGCGACTATGTGCAGGGCTATTACTTTTCGAAGCCGCTCGATGTCGAGGCCGCGACAGCGCTGGTTTCGCTTGCTTCAGCGCCGGGACTCCATATATAATCCATATATGAATCATATATGGAACGTAGTATGGGTATTGTAAATATCGACGAAGAATTGCACGATCAACTGCGCAAGGCGAGCTCGGTGACACACCGCTCGATCAACGCGCAAGCGGCCTTCTGGATGAAGATCGGCATGCTGTGCGAAATGAATCCGACCCTGAGCTTCAATGAAATTGTCGGGCGCGAACTGCGCGCCGCGGGCGTTGTGCCCCAGGCCGTCAGGGTGGCCTTGACGTGAGCAAACGGCCGGAAGAAGTCGCACTGATGGCGGAGTCGGGCAAGTTGCTGGCGGGCGTGTTTGGCTATCTGGATGGGCTGAGCCTGATCGGCATGTCGACCATGCAGGTGAACGATCTGGTCGACAGCTACATCGTCAACGAACTCAAGGCGCGCCCGGCAAGCAAGGGGCAGTACGGCTATGCCTACGCGCTCAATTCATCGCGCAACAGCGTGGTGTGCCACGGTGTTCCGTCCCCTGAGGATGTTTTGCAAAGCGGGGATATCGTCAATTTCGATATCACCCTGGAGAAGAACGGCTACATCGCCGATTCGAGCAAAACCTATCTGGTGGGTGAAGTGTCGCCGCTGGCCAGGCGGCTTGTGCAGGTGACCTACGAAGCGATGTGGAAAGGGATCAAGGCCGTTCGGCCTGGCGCCCGGCTTGGCGATGTGGGGCATGCGATCGAGCGGCACGCCCGCAGTCACGGCTATTCGGTCGTCAAGGAGTATTGCGGCCATGGCATTGGGCGTGAAATGCACGAGCCTCCCCAGGTGCTGCATTGGGGCAAGCCGAAAACCGGCCTGGTGCTCAAGGAAGGGATGGTGTTCACCATCGAACCGATGCTCAACCAGGGGCAGGACGAGGTGCAGACCGAAGACGATGGCTGGACCGTCACCACCTGCGATGGGAAACTGTCCGCGCAGTTCGAGCACACCGTCGCCGTGACCCGCACCGGCGTGCGCGTGCTGACCTTGCGGCCGGAAGAAAAGGCGCTCAACTGAGTTTGCCGTCATCGCTGTCGGATTCATGGATAATGTCGGCGCCGCTTTTGTCTAAATGCCCATGAACCTGACCCCCACCGATATCCGCTCCCTGTTCGATACAGGCACCTTTCAACGTGGCGAAAGCTATGCCCGCAGCGGCATGGTGCGCCGCGTCCTGCGCGCTGGCGATGAGATCGAAGGCGAGGTCCTGGGCAGCGGCAACAGCGTGTACCGCCAGACCATCCGGCTCAAGCCGGGACGCAGAGGTATCGAACTCCGGTCCGAATGCAGCTGTCCGATGCGCTCCGGCTGCAAGCACGTGGTGGCCGTGTTGCTGACCAGCGCACAGCAGCCGGGGCAGACGGCAGCATTGTCCCGCACCGGACCGGCCTTGTCCGGTGATGTACAACACTGGCTGCGGCAACTCGCGCTCGCCCAACAACAGGCCGTCCAGGCGGCGGTCAGGGCAAACAAGGTCAACAAGGTCAGTGCCAGCCATCAGCTGGCGTACGTCTTGATGCCCGCACGCGGCAGCCTTCGTCCCCGTCTGCACTTGTGCAAGGCACGCTTGCTTGCCAACGGCGGCATCGGGTCGGCAAGCGTGGTCAGCGATACCTATACGCTGCTGGCCGACCCGCCCGACTATGCGTCCGATGCCGACAAGATTCTCTTGCGTCTGTGCGCGGTCTTATTGCGTGGCATGTACTACGGAGGGGATAGCTCCTTCGAGCTGACCGGGGCGCTGGGCACCGACCTGTTAACGCAATTGTTGAGCGAACAACGCTTGTTTTGGGCCGATTCGCGCGCCGACCTGAAATCCGGGCGCATTGTCCGCCTGCATCAGGTTCCGCCCCGTGAGGCTTGCATCCGATGGCAGCCAAATCCGTCCGCACCGGAAATGTTCAGCCCGGCACTCACCGGAGCGGACGGCGTGCCGCTGGGCCAATTGCTTGATACCGAACCCATGTATTGCCTGCATGGCGAGGCGGTCGCGCAAGTGGTCGTGCCACCAGATCTGGCCACGCTGCCGCTGAAAAAGCTGCAGGACTTGCTGAACTGCGCACCGCTGCTCAGGGCTGCGGAGCTCAATGCCGTGGCGCATGCGATGGTCGAACAAGGGCTTGTCGCGATCGTGCCGCCGCCCCGGGAGGTCGAGCAGCGGGTGCGCAGCGATATCGTCCCGACACCGTGCCTGCTGCTCGATTGCATCCCCACCGCTGGAAGAGCCGGCAACATCATCTGGCAAGACTACGCCACCCTGGCTTTCGACTACGATGGCATCTTGCTTCACTGGGAGGACGAGAACGACCAGGTGGTGCGTGCCATCGGCGGCACGCTCGAACTGATCGAGCGGGACGATGCCGCCGAGGAAGCGGCTTGTGAACAGCTGGCCGAATACGGTTTCGATGCGCGCGACGATGTCGACGCTGAGGTCTGGCCCTGGTTCCTGCCGACCCCCGCCGACTGGCTGGCGTTCGCCCGCGATGGCATCGCGCAACTGCGTGCCGCGGGCTGGACCGTGCAAATCGGCGAGGGCTTCCGCTTCGACCTCCAGCAAGTCGATGACTGGTATGCCGAGCTGAACGAGGGCGCGGAAGGCGGCAACGCTTGGTTCGAGCTGGAATTGGGCATTGTCGTGAACGGGATGCGCCAGCCGCTATTGCCGCTGCTGCTGCAGATGATCCGCCATGCGCCGGACGACTTCAACGCCGCCGCGCTGGCGGCCCAGCCCGACACCGGCGAATTGCTGGTGCAACTGCCTGACGCCGCCTTCGTTGCCCTCCCGTGGGGCAGGGTCAAGCCGATCCTGGCGACAATGGGCGAATTGTATTTCCATGAACGGATCGGTAAGGCGATGCGCCTTCCGGTGCTGGACGTGGCCCGCCTGGCCGAGCTGGAACAGGCGGCGCAGCTGCGCTGGCTGGGCGGCGAGCGCCTGCGTGCGCTGGGCCAGCGCCTGAACCAGTTCGGCGGCGTGCAGGCGATTGCCGCGCCGGCTGGGTTGCAGGCGGAGCTGCGCTGCTACCAGAGTGCGGGCCTGGCCTGGATGCAGTTCCTGCGCGAATACGAGTTCGGCGGCATCCTGGCCGACGACATGGGCCTGGGCAAAACCATACAGACCCTGGCCCACATCCTGGTCGAAAAGGAAGCCGGGCGCCTGATCGCGCCGGCGCTGGTGGTGGCGCCCACCAGCCTGATGGCCAACTGGCAGGCCGAAGCTGCGCGCTTCGCACCCGGCCTGCGCGTGCTGCTCTTGCATGGCAAGGACCGCGCACAGCACTTCGACCAGATTGCCGATGCCGACCTGGTGCTGACCACTTACGCGCTGCTGCCGCGCGACGAAGCGGCTTTGCGCGAGCGGGAATTCCACCTGCTGATCCTGGACGAATCCCAGTACATCAAGAACAGCAAGTCGAAAATGGCGCAGACGGCGCGCCTGCTGCGCGCGCGCCATCGGCTGTGCCTGACCGGCACGCCGCTGCAAAACCACCTCGGCGAACTGTGGTCGCAGTTTCACTTCCTCATGCCCGGCCTGCTGGGCGACGAAAAGACCTACAACGCCGAGTTCCGCAAGCCGATCGAGCAGCATGGCGACGCCCAGCGCAGCGCATTGCTGGCGCGCCGCGTCAAACCCTTCATGCTGCGCCGGACCAAGGACAAGGTGGCGACCGAACTGCCGCCCAAGACCGAGATCGTGTTGCCGATCGAACTGGGCAGCGCCCAGCGCGACCTGTACGAAACCGTACGCCTGGCCATGGACAAGAAAGTGCGCGCCGAGATCGACAAGAAAGGCGTGGCGCGCAGCCAGATCGTGATCCTCGACGCCTTGCTCAAGCTGCGCCAGGTGTGCTGCGATCCGCGCCTGGTCAAGAGCGCCGGCGCGGCAAAAAGCACGGCGCCATCGGCCAAGCTGGAGGCCTTGCTGGAGCTGGTCGAGACCCTGGCCAGCGAAGGCCGCAAGATCCTGGTGTTTTCGCAATTCACCAGCATGCTGGCGCTGATAGCCGAGCAATTGCGCGAGCGTTCGCTGGACTATGTGCTGCTGACCGGCGACACCGAAGACCGCGCCACGCCGGTGGCGGCGTTCCAGGCCGGACAGGTGCCGCTGTTCCTGATCAGCCTGAAGGCGGGCGGCGTCGGGCTCAACCTGACCGCGGCCGACACCGTGATTCATTACGACCCGTGGTGGAACCCGGCAGCGGAAAACCAGGCCACCGACCGCGCCTGGCGCATGGGGCAGGACAAGCCGGTGTTCGTCTACAAGCTGATCGCGCAAGGCACCTTGGAAGAGAAGATCCAGGACTTGCAGCGCCGCAAGGGCGAGCTGCAGGATGTGGTGCTGGCCGATGGCGGGGCGCTCGACCAGCAGCCGACGCAGGAGGATTTGCGGGCGATGTTTGCCGGGTAGGGCGCTTATGGCTTTCGCCAGAAACTCGCGCAGTCTTTCTTATCTGCGATATTGAACTCGATAATCTGTTCCAGTAAGCCGAAGTCGACCGGGCTCTTCCATGGAATACGCATAAGCTGCTGGCTATGTTCATACCCAGCCCGCACGATCGCATCGGAAAACCGGTCGATTCCCGCCTTTTCCGGGGCCACGCCCAGATGATGCTTGGCGACGCTAAAGCCGATGATGAAAGTGCCGTGATCGGTGAACATCGGCTGGTTCCACTTAATCACGGGCTCCAGCTGAGGAAACGAATCCGCGACCCAGGCCAGCACTTCTTGCGTGCGGGCCCTTTGTCCCGGATCGGCTATCCCGGCCAGAAAGTCCTCGAATACCTGCATGCTCAGAACCTCGCCCCCAGGCTGACGCCGATACTGCGCGGTGCCACCCGGTAGCCCTGCACAATCGACGCCACCTGCGGATGCTGGATCACGGTGTCGTCATCGAAGGCGTTTTTCACGTAGACGCTCAGCTTGTAGCGGTCGAAGGCGATGCCGGTGCTGAAGTCCGCCGTGTGATAAGACGGCCGTTCGTAGTCGGTCAGCTCCGGGTTCAGCGAACCTTTGCTGGAACCAACCCACTGGAGCCCGCCCGCCACGAAAGCGCTCTTGTCGCCAAAGACCGCGAAATTGTACTGTGCACTGACCGAGGCATTGTATTCAGGGACGCCCTGAACCTGGGCGCCGCGCACCGCGCCCACGACGCCGTTCTGCAATCCCTGGTCGTTGGTCAGCTCCGCCTTGACGTAGCCGCCGGCGGCCGTCAGGGTCAGGCCGGAGACCGGCTTGGCCTTGAGCTCGAATTCGATGCCCTTGCTGACAGCGTCGCCCGCATTGGCGTTATAGGTGTAGGCGCAGGTGGGCAGGTACACGCCTTGCTGGATATTCTTCCACTTGACGTAAAAGATGTCGGCATTGAAGGTCACGCGATTGTTCAGGAAGCGCGACTTGCTGCCCACCTCGTAGCTCCACAGGCTGTCCGGCGCGTAGGTGGCCGGGCCCTTGTCGATGCCGTTGGCTTCTAGGTCCGGGCCGCAGGTGGTCGGCGGCACAAACACATTGGAGCCGCCCAGCCGGAAGCCCTTGGCCACGGTGGTGTAGACCGTATGCGCAGGATCGATTTCCCAGGTCAGCGCGTACTTCGGCGTGAAGGCCTTGGACGACAGGCTGGAACTGCTGGTGTTGCCGGCGCCCGCCAGGTACAGGCTGTTCGCCTGGTCGAGCGTGGAATCGCCCTTCAGGTAGCGCGCCCCGACGGTGGCATGCAGCGTGGGCGTCAGGTAGTAGTTCACTTCGCCGAACAGGGAGATCTGCTTTTCCTGGTAATGGAAGGCGCCGGAGAAGGCGTTATCGTTCGGGAAGGCGCCTGGATAGGCGTCCGGCAGGATGTTCGGATCGGCGCTGGAAAAGCCAAAGCGGGTGAAGGTGTCGTTGACGCCGAAGATCGGATCGTTCTCGTTGATGTCGGTATGCTGTTTGGCGTAGTACAGGCCGCCCAGCCAGGTCCATGGCGACACGGCGGCATTGTAAGGCTTGGAGGCCAGGCGGAATTCCTGCGCCACCTGGCGCACCCGGTTGTTCAGGTAGACCGCCGACGGCAGCGCGGCAATCGCCTCGATCAGCGCCGGCGGCGCGGTGCCGCCGTCTTCCGTCGAGGTGAGGAAGGTCGACAGCGAATAGCTGTTGTAGGCCGAGCCGTTCTGGGTGCGGTCGAACTTGCGCCGGAAGTGGCTGGTGCTGGACGTCAGGTCGGCCCCGCCGATGTCCCAGTTGAGCAGCACGTTCGCCGTCTGCAGCTTGTCATTGGACGGCTCGCGCACCTGCTTCTGCGCACGGTAGCCAGGCAGTTCGATATTGAATGCGGAGATATCCTTGGCATCCACCTCCTGATAGTACAAGGACGGTGTCACGGTGAGGGCGGCGGACGGCTTCCACTTGAGCGCGACCCGCAGTTCGCGGTCGTCGACCTGGTTGATGTCCTTGGCCAGCACGCTGCCGCCCTCGTCGACCTGGTCGATGAAGCCGCCCGCGCGCTGCGCCTGCACGCCGATGCGCAGCGCCAGTTCGTCGGCCTTCAAGGGCAGGTTGGCCACCACCGAGGTGGAGTAGTTCATGCCGCCACCCTTGACCGACGCCGCCTCGGCGTGGGTAGCGAACTCGCGGTCTTTCAGGTCCGCTTCGTTCGGCACGAACTTGATGGTGCCGCCCATCGAACTGGCGCCGTACAAGGTCGCCTGCGGGCCGCGCAGTACTTCGACCCGGTCGATGTCGAAGAACTTCGGCTCCACCGCGCCCATGGTGTAGACGTTGCCGACCGTGAGCGACACGTCGCCCAGGTAAATGCCGACGGTGGCCGCGCCGGCGCCGGAGCTGACCCCGCGGATCTCGATGTTGGACGTGCCGGGCCCGGCGCCGCCATTGCCGGTGGCGGCCGTGAACGAGATGTTCGGCACCAGGCGGGTCAGGTCGGTGATGTCGCTGACGTGCTGTGCCTGCAGTTGCGCGCCGCCGATGGCGGAAATACTCATCGCCACCTTGTTCGGGTCTTCCTTGCGCTTTTGGGCGGTCACCGTCACCACTTCGATCTGCTCCGACTGCGCTGGTGTCGACTGGGCGAGGGCGGCGCCCGGGACGCAGAAGGCGGCAAGGATGCAGCTGAACGCTGGGGTCGGACGAATTCGCATGCGGAGCTTTCGGTGACGTGGTCTACGCGATTGTAACCATCAAGCGTACAAAGAATGTAGTTTTTGCAACGCTGTCGGCTTTACGCGACAGGCTTGACGTCAAACTTTGCGCTACACGCGCAGCGGCGTCACCGTTACCTGCACATCGAGCTTCTGCGCGCCGCCACCGAGCACGATGCCGCGCATCGGCGTCACGTCGCTGTAGTCGCGCCCCCAGCCCAGCACAATGTGTTCGTGCTGCACCAGGCAGCGGTTGGTCGGATCGAAATCGATCCAGCCCAGCGCCGGGCAAAACACCGACACCCAGGCGTGCGAGGCGTCGGCGCCGACCAGGCGCGGCTTGCCCGGCGGCGGGTGCGTGAGGATGTAGCCGCTCATGTAGCGCGCCGGCAGGCCGATGCTGCGCAGGCAGCCGATCATCAGCTGGGCAAAGTCCTGGCACACGCCGCGCCGGCCGCTCATCACCGCCTCCAGCGGCGTCGATATCTCGGTCGCCTTGCCGTCGAATTCGAAGTCGTCGAAGATTCGCTGGGTCAGCTCCAGCGCCGCGTCGAGCTGCGGCCGGCCGGGCGTGTAGCTCACGCGGGCGTAGGCTTCGAGTTCGGGAAAGATCGTCACATGGGGCGACGCATACAGATAGCGGCAGGCTTCGAGCGTGGCCGGACTTTTTTCCTTGCCCATCATGTCGCGCACGCTTTCCCATGGCAGCGTGCCGCCGATTTCGGCCAGGCTGGGGCGCGCTCTGAGCGCGACCGTCGATTCCGCATGCACCAGCAATTTGTCGTGCGGGACCGTGAGGGCGACGTGGCGGGTGATGTTGCCGAAGTAGTCGGCGCCGTCATGGCTGTCGCCGGCGACCGGGTCCAGCCAGACCTGGTGCGATTCGGTCTGCTGGTAGGCGAACGAGCGCGGGCTCAGGTGCAGGTATTGCTGCGACAGGGTGACCGGACTCTGATAGCGATAGTGCGTTTCATGCACCACGCGGTAGCGCGCGCAGACCTCAAGGCTCATGGACCTTCCTTTCGGCCGCTGTCGGTGTAGCTGAAAAACTGCACGCTCAGTTGTTCGGACAGGGCCGCGCTGGCGCTCTGGATGCGGCCGAGCAGCGCACTCAGTGTGGCGTTGCCGTAGTTGAGGTCAGGGCCCGGTTCCAGCGCGAGCAGTTCTTCCCTCAGCGGCGCCAGCAGGTGTTCGCCGCAATCGCCGTAAGACCTGGCGATCTTCTTGAGCGCGCCCTGGATGCCATCGATCTGGAACAGGATCGAGCGGGGATTGGTCTCGTCGCGCAGCAGCAGGTCGAGCACCGGCAGCCACTCGGGCTGGGCGCGGTAGCGGGCGCGGTAGGTGATGATGCTGTCGGACAGTTCCAGCAGCCACTCCAGGTTGCCGTCTTCGTCCATGGCCAGGGCGCGCTGCAGCACCAGGCTCTGGAACTGCAGCCGCTCCAGGCGGCGCCCGATCGACATGAAGCGCCAGCCAAGATCGCGCGTCATGCCGTCCAGCGCGAATCCGGCCAGGGTCATCAGCGAGGCGGTGGCGTCGTCGAGGATGGTCATGACTTCCGACTGCGTGGGCGTCGCGCCGGGCTCCAAGGCCGGCTGGGCCATGCGGTTGAGCGCGCGCCAGTTGTCGACCGAAAAGCGCTCGTGCAGCTGGCCGGCGATGCGGTGCAGCTGTTGCTGCTGCCTGGCCAGGCCGGGAACGTCGGGTGAGACGACCGCGCGCAGCAGGGCCGCTTCGATTTCAGCGTCGCTGAAGATGGGCCCTTGGCGTGCGCTGGCCTTGCTGTCGGTCTCGATGAACTGGAACCAGATGCACAGCGCTTCGACGGTCGGCCACTCGGCGCCGCGCTGGTCGAAGCGCACGTTGAACAGGAAGTTGAGCGCGACCCGCAGCAGGCGGCCGATATTGTCGCAGCGTTCGGCATGGCGTCCGAACCACAGCAGGTTTTCCGCAATGCGGCTCGACAGCTTGGTGTCTTCGCGCACCAGGTCTTCGCTGGTGACGCTGCGCTTTTGCAGGCGGTGCGCCTCGACCCTGGCGCGCGCCTGTACCCAGGTGTCCTTGCTGGCGCCGCCCATCTGCATGGTCAGCACGCGCGCATCCGGCCCGGTGGCGGCCCGGGTCAGGCCGCCCGGCATCACCACATAGCCGTTCCGGGTGGCGCAGGCGAATACCCGCAGGCCGATGGCGCGCGCCTGCAGGCCGGGTGCCGCGCCGTCTTTCCACACCGGCGCCTGCGACAGGCGCACCAGTTCCTGGGCCACGTAGTGGTTCGGGTTGGCGCGCAGCCTGGCGATGAAGTCGGTGCGCGCCTGGCCTTCCAGGTCTGCGCCGAACACGGCAAACTGCGGCAGCTGCGAAAAGCTCGGCTTGATCACCAGCCGGTCCATCTTGCCGATCACCGCGTCCAGCGCGGCCGGTTCGCCGCACCACCAGGTGGCCACCGAGGGCATGTGCAGCGACTCGCCCAGGAGTTTACGCGACAGCGCCGGCAGGAAGCCGAGCAGGGCGCCCGATTCGAGCAGGCTCGATCCGAGGCTGTTAGCCACCAGCACATTGCCGCGCCGCGCAGCCTGGGTCAGGCCGGCCACGCCCAGCATGGAGCTGCGCAATTCCAGCGGATCGCAGGCTTCGTCGTCGACCCGGCGCATGATCACATGGACCCGCTGCAGGCCGGACAAGGTCTTGAGGAACACCACGCCATCGCGCACTGTCAGGTCGCTGCCTTCGACCAGCGGCAAGCCGAGATAGCGGGCCAGGTAAGCCTGTTCGTAATAACTGCTGTTGCGCGGGCCGGGCGTGAGCAGCACGATCAGCGGCATGGCGCCGTCGCGCAGTTGCGCCGGGGTGTCGCCCTTTGCCGCGCACACGCGGCCCCAGTGGACCAGGCTGTCGCGCATGGTGCGGAAAAAACCGGTCAGCGGCTGCACCTTCAGTTCGCGCAGCAGGTCGGGGAAGGTGGGGGCGATGATGGCGCGGTTTTCCAGCGCGTAGCCGGCGCCCGATGGCGCCTGGGTGCGGTCGGCCATGACCCACCAGCGGCCATTGGGCGCGCGCGCCAGGTCGGCCGCATAAAAATGCAGGGCGGTGTCGTCATGGTGGCGCATGCCGTGGCAAGGCCGCAAAAAGCCCGCATGGCCGTGCACCAGCGCGGGCGGCAGCAGGCCGTCGCGCAGCAGCTCCTGCTTGCCGTAGACATCGCCGAGGATCTTGTTGAGCAGGGTGGCGCGCTGGACGATCGCCGCTTCGATCACGCTCCACTCTTCGTGCGGCAGGATCATCGGCAGCGCGTTCAGGTCCCATGGGCGCTGCTTGCCGTCGGTGTCGGCCGTGACGTTGTAGCTCACGCCGTTTTCTCGCACCTGGCGCTGCACCATCTCGAAGCGCTGGCGCATGGTATCGGACGTTTCATGCTCCAGGCTGGCGAGCAGCGCGCGCCAGTGGGCGCGCGGCAGCTTGGCCGCATCTAACATTTCATCGAAACCATCTGGCGCGGCGAGATAGTTGGCTAGCAGTGGATTGGGCATGGGCGCGCGGGAACGGTCGTCAGGCCCTGAACGATAGTTCAATCTGCCTGCCAGCGCAAATCAAGCGTCATCGGGAAACTCGGATTGCGCTCTTCCTTACGGACCGTCATCGGTCCGGGGGTGTGGCCATGCGGCCAGAAACGCGCGAAGCGGCGCGCCTCGGCGGCATTGGCGTTGACCGGCGATCCGGTTTCGCTACGCCCGCCCGGATGCACCACGTGATAGGTGCAGCCGCCAATCGCCCGTCCGCTCCAGGTGTCGACCAGGTCGAAGGTGAGCGGCGCCTGCACGCGGATAGTGGGATGCAGGGCCGACCACGGACTCCAGGCGCGAAAACGCACGCCGGCCACGTACTCTCCCGGCACGCCGGTCGGGTGCAGCGGCAGCATGCGGCCATTGCAGGCGACCACGTGGCGCCCGTCCGTGAGACCACGCACCAGCAGCTGCATGCGTTCCACCGACGAGTCGACATAGCGCGCGGTGCCCCCTAGGGCCACTTCCTCGCCCAGCACATTCCACGGCTCGATGGCCTGGCGCAGTTCCATCTCCACGCCTTCGTAGACCACGGTGCCGAAGCGGGGAAAGCGAAATTCGATGAAGGGCTCGAACCAGTGGTCTTCGAATTCATAACCGGCCGCGCGCAGGTCGCGCGCCACGTCGCGGATATCCTGGGCGACGAAATGCGGCAGCATCCAGCGGTCGTGCAGGGCGGTGCCCCAGTGCACCAGCTTGGCCCGGCAAGGCTCGCGCCAGAAGCGTGCGACCAGGGCGCGCAGCAAGAGCATTTGCAGCAAGCTCATACGCTCATGCGGCGGCATTTCGAAGGCGCGGAATTCCACCAGGCCGAGGCGCCCGGTGGGGCCATCCGGCGAGTACAGCTTATCGATGGAGAATTCGGATCGATGGGTATTGCCGGTCAGGTCGACCAGCATATTGCGCAGCAGGCGGTCGACCATCCACGGCTTGTCGCCTTCCTGCAGGGTCGGCAGCACCTGGTCCATCTGCTGGAAGGCGATCGCCAGTTCGTACAGCTTGTCGTCGCGTGCTTCATCGACCCGCGGCGCCTGGCTGGTGGGCCCGATGAAGGTGCCGGAAAACAGATAGGACAGGGCGGGGTGGGTCTGCCAGTAGGTGATCAGGCTCTTGAGCAGGTCCGGGCGGCGCAGCATCGGGCTGTCGTCGGCGGTGGCGCCGCCCAGCGTCGCATGGTTGCCGCCGCCGGTGCCGGTATGGCGGCCGTCGAGCATGAACTTCTCGGTGCCCAGGCGGGTCAGGCGCGCTTCCTGGTACAGGGTCGACATGTTGTAGACCAGTTCGTTCCAGCTGGCCGCCGGATGGATGTTTACTTCGATCACGCCAGGGTCGGGGGTGACGCTGAGCAGCTTGATGCGCGGGTCGCGCGGCGGCGGATAGCCTTCGATCCATAGCTTCATCCTGAGCTTGGCGGCGGTGCCTTCGACCGCCGTGACCAGCGCCAGGTAATCTTCGATGCGCTTCAATGGCGGCATGAAGATATGCAGGCGGCCGGCGCGCACTTCGAGGCACAGCGCGGTGTGGATCACCTCGCGTGCGGCCGGATCGCTTGCCTTTGCAGCCAGGCCGAGGATCGGCCGTTTGTCCCTTCTCTCCACGGGCAGCGCGCTGCGCGGGGCGAACGGGTCCACATCGAAGTCCGGATCGCGGTCCTCGGGCAGCACCCACGGCAGGGTGGCCAGCGGCAGGCGCAGGCCCATCGGTGAATCGCCCTCGATCAGGTACAGGTGCTCGCGCCGCAGCGGCCAGCTGGAAGTGCGCCAGGTGGTGCCGAGCGAGACGGCCGGGTCGTAATCCCTGGCTTTCAAGGGCAGCACATAGCCGGCCACCTCGCCGAGACCGCGCTCCAGCAGGCGCGCCAGCCGGCGCCGCTCTTCGGGTGCTTTCAGGTCGGCCTGCAGCGGGTCCAGGTTGCGCGGCAGTTCCTGTTCGCGCTGGGCGTGCAGCAGCACGTCTTCGTAGGCGGCGATGGCGCTGTTGGCGGGCAGGCCGAGCGACTTGGTCAGTTCCGCGGCGAAGCGGCCGGCTTCTTCGCTGCTGTAGCCGTCGTCGACTTGATCGTCGGAGAACAGGGTCGCGTCCAGCCACATCGGCTGGCCGTCCACACGCCAGAAGATATTCAAGGCCCAGCGCGGCAGCGGCTCGCCCGGATACCACTTGCCCTGGCCGTAGTGCAGCATGCCGCCCGGCGCGAAGTGGTTCTTCAGCCGGTGCATCAGATTGCCGGCCAGCTCGCGCTTCTTGTCGCCATGGGCCAGGGTGTTCCATTCGGCGCCGTCCATATCGTCGATGGAGACAAAGGTCGGTTCGCCGCCTTGCGTGAGGCGCACGTCCTGGCGCTTGAGGTCCGCATCGACCTGCTGGCCGAGGCGGTCGATCTTTTGCCAGTCTTCTTCGCTGTACGGCTTGGTGACGCGCGGGTCTTCATGGATGCGGGTGACCGTCATCTCGTGGAAGAAGGTGACTTCGGCCTTGTCGGTATAGCCGGACACCGGCGCCGCCGACGAGGGCATGGCGGTGCAGGCCAGCGGGATATGGCCTTCGCTGGCCAGCATGCCGGATGTGGGGTCGAGGCCGATCCAGCCGGCGCCGGGGATATACACCTCGGTCCAGGCATGCAGGTCGGTGAAATCCTCAAGCGCGCCGCTGGGGCCGTCCAAGGCTTCCTGGTCGGCGCGCAGCTGGATCAGGTAGCCGGAGACGAAGCGCGCCGCCAGCCCCATCTCGCGCAGGATCTGCACCAGCAGCCAGCCGGTGTCGCGGCATGAGCCGGAGCGTTTGTCCAGGGTTTCTTCCGGCGCCTGCACGCCGGGTTCCATGCGCAGCAGGTAGGAGATGTCGCGCTGCAGGCGCTGGTTGATGGCGACCAGGAAATCGTTGGTGGCGATCGGTTTGGCCAGCAGGTCGCGCCGCGCCATTTTGACCCATTCGGTCAGCAAGGGGCCGGGGGGCTCGCTTTGCACATAGGCGGAGAGTTCGGCCGTCAGCTGTTCCGGGTAAGCGAAGGGAAACTGCTCGGCGTATTTCTCAACAAAGAAATCGAAAGGATTAATCACCGTCATGTCGGCCACCAGGTCGACCGTGAAGTCGAGCATGTCGGCCGGTTCCTGGAACACGAAGCGGCCGATGTAGTTGCCGTATGGGTCTTGCTGCCAGTTGATGAAATGGTCCTGCGGCTGCACCGTCAGGGAGTACGAGAGGATCGGCGTGCGCGCATGCGGGGCCGGGCGCAAACGGACTTCATGGGGCGACAGCGTAACGCGCCGGTCGTAACGGTAGCTGGTCTTGTGGTGCAGCGCGATTCGGATAGCCATGCGGTAGTGCCTTTCGATAGGTGCGCGATAGCTCAACGGTAAGCATGATCCATACCCGCGCTTCAACATCGTCAGCCCGACAGTTGGCACGCTTCTTGATAGCACTGTTGGGTACAGGAGGAATCGATGAAGAACTTTTACGATGAAATGTATTCCACTGCGGCAACCGCACGATCGCACTACCGCGAGTTTGCCGACTGGCTGGCGCAGCAGCCGCCCGAGTTGATCGGCGCGAAGCGCGCCGAGGCCGAACTCATCTTCAAGCGGGTGGGGATCACCTTCGCCGTGTATGGCGACAACGCCGGCAAGGAACGCCTGATCCCCTTCGACATCATTCCGCGCGTGATCAATGCCGCTGAATGGGCCAGGCTGCAGGCGGGCCTGGTGCAGCGGGTCACCGCACTGAACCGCTTCCTGCATGACGTCTATCACGAGCAGGACATCCTCAAGGCCGGGATCATCCCGCGCGAGCAGATCCTCAATAATGCTCAGTACCGGCCGGCCATGCATGGTGTCGACGTGCCGTCCGATATTTATGCGCACATTGCCGGGGTCGATATCGTGCGGGCCGGCGAGGGTGAGTTCTACGTCCTCGAAGACAATTTGCGCGTGCCTTCGGGCGTGTCGTACATGCTGGAAAACCGCAAGATGATGATGCGGCTGTTTCCCGAGCTGTTTGCCAGCAACCGCGTGGCGCCGGTCGACCACTATCCCGACCTGCTGCTCGACAATCTGCGCGCGGTGGCGCCGCAAGGCATCAATGAGCCGGTCGTGGTGGTGATGACACCCGGCATGCATAACTCGGCCTACTTCGAACACGCCTTCCTGGCCCAGCAGATGGGCGTGGCGCTGGTGCAGGGGCAGGACCTGTACGTGGCCGACGATACGCTCTATATGCGCACCACGCGCGGGCCCAAGCGGGTCGACGTGATTTACCGCCGCATCGACGACGACTATCTTGATCCGCTCGCCTTCCGTCCGGAATCCACGCTCGGCGTGCCGGGCCTCCTGGACGTGGTGCGGGCGGGCAGGGTAGGCCTGGCCAATGCGATCGGCACCGGCGTGGCCGACGACAAATCCATCTACCCCTTCGTGCCGGACATGATCGAGTTCTACCTAGGCGAAAAACCCATCCTCAACAACGTGCCGACCTATCAGTGCAGAAAGAAAGAAGACCTGGCCTACACCCTGGCGCACCTGCCCGAGCTGGTGGTCAAGGAAGTCCATGGCGCCGGCGGCTACGGCATGCTGGTTGGCCCGGCTTCCACCCGCGCCGAGATCGAAGCCTTCCGCGAGCGCCTTGTGGCCAATCCCGCAGGCTATATCGCCCAGCCGACGCTGGCGCTGTCAGCCTGCCCGACCTATGTGGAATCGGGCATCGCGCCGCGCCATATCGACCTGCGCCCCTTCGTGCTGTCGGGTAAAACCGTGTCGATGGTGCCGGGCGGGCTGACCCGCGTCGCATTACAGGAAGGTTCGCTGGTGGTCAATTCGTCGCAGGGCGGCGGAACCAAAGATACCTGGATACTGGAGAACTAATATGCTGAGCCGCACCGCAGATCATTTGTTCTGGATGGCCCGTTATACCGAAAGGGCCGAAAACACCGCCCGCATGCTCGATGTCCGGGTTCAATACTCGCTGATGCCGCAATCGGCCGCGGCCGCGCAACAGGGCTGGCGCAGCATGCTGGGCGTATCCGAGCTGGAACAACAGTTCGACGCCAAGTACAACGCACTGAGCCAGAAGGAAGTGATCGACTTCATGGTGCGCGACCCCGACAATCCCTCGTCGATCGCCAGCTGCCTGACGGGCGCGCGCGAGAATGCGCGCGCCGTGCGCGGCACCCTCACCACCGAGGTGTGGGAGACCGAGAACAGCACCTGGCTGGAGTTGCAGCAGCACTTGAAAAACCGCAGCTTCGAAACCCATCCCGGCCAGTTCCTGGAGTGGGTCAAGCACCGCTCGCACTTGTCGCGCGGGGTCACGCTCGGCACCATGTTCCAGGATGAAGCGTTCAACTTCATCCGCCTCGGCACCTTCCTGGAGCGGGCCGACAACACGGCGCGTATTCTCGACGTCAAGTTCAAGTTCCTTGAGCCGGAGACCATCGACGCCGGGGCGAAGGGCGAGTTTTACTACCTCGCCGCGCTGCTGCGCTCGGTGTCGGCCTTCGAGGTCTACCGCAAGGTCTATCGCGACGCCATCACCCCGGCGCGCGTGGCCGCGCTGCTGATCCTGCAAGCGAAGATGCCGCGCTCGCTGGTGGCTTGCATGGCCGCCGTCGTCGCCAATTTGCAAGAAGTGCGCAATGACTTGTCGGAGGATACCGAACGCCTGGCCGGGAAGATGCACGCCACCCTGCAATTCGCCCTGATCGACGACATCCTGGAAGAGGGCTTGCACGATTTCCTGACCACCTTCCTGGCGTCGATTGAAGAACTGGGCAAGCGGATCAGCTGCGATTTCCTCGTGCCGTCGCCCGCACTCGATTGCAACTGATGCACCAGTAAATGACGCGGCGCACCATTTGAGTTATTTTTTTTGCAATCGTGCCGAAATGGTGCGCTCAAATGATCTTAGAAAGCGAGCTTGCCATGTGGCTCCATACCAGCTGTACCCTGGGTTTTAGCGTCGCCAGTCCCACGCCCTTCATCCTGATGCTGCGCCCACGCAGCGGGGCCCAGCAATGGGTGGCGCGTGAGACCTATACGCTGACGCCGAGTGTGCCCGCAGCGGAATTTACCGATGCCTACGGCAACCTGTGCCAGCGCCTGATCGCGCCACCGGGCCAATTTTCGATCCACACCTCGGCCGATGTGATGACCACGGCGGCGATCGACGTGGCGCCCGGCGCGCCGTTCGATGAAGTGCAGAACCTGCCCGATGGCGTGCTGACCTATCTTTTGCCCAGCCGCTATTGCGAAACCGAGTTGTTCTTTGAAATGGCGCAGGGCATCGTCGCCAACGCCAAGCCGGGGTACGACCAGGTTGCGTGCATCACCGACTGGATTCGGCGCGAAGTGCGTTTCAATTCGGCCTCGATCTACGATCACATGGCGGCGACCGATGTGAATCAGCGGCGCGAAGGGGTGTGCCGCGACCTGGCGCACCTGGGCATCGCGCTGTGCCGTGCGTTATGCATCCCGGCGCGCATGGTGGTGGGCTATCTGCATGGGCTCGAACCGATGGACCTGCATGCCTGGTTCGAAGCTTACGTGGGCGGGCGCTGGTACACTTTCGATGCGACCCAGGATGCGCCGCGCGGCGGCCGCGTCACGGTGGCCTATGGACACGATGCCGCCAACGTGGCGATCTTCACCCAGTTCGGCCCGGCCCTTGCGCCGACGGAGATGACGGTGACGGTGGAGCTGCTGGAGGTGGCGCCGGCGTGATTTGATAAATTTCGAAAGCGGAACTGAGTAAATTCATACTATTGCCACCGTGAAAAGTGCGTAGCATCCGGCATCACCTGGTGAACCATGGAGAAACCAAATGATGTCGTTTCGTACGATCAGCGTGCTCGGCTTTTGCCTGCTGGCCTCATCCGCTCAGGCCGCGAACCTGAGCAGGCAGGTATTGGTCACCGGCGGCACCATCGCCGGCGAACAGGCTGGCGGCCTGAAGACTTATCTTGGCATTCCATTCGCGGCACCCCCGGTCGGGAAGCTGCGTTGGCGTGAACCGCAGGCGGTCGTCCCCTGGAAGGGCGTCAGGCAGGCACGCAGCTTTGCGCCGGCGTGCGCCCAGACGGCGGTGTGGCTCACCGAACCCAAGAGCGAAGACTGCCTGTACCTCAATGTCTGGGCGCCGGAAAAAGCCGGCAAGCTTCCCGTCATCGTGTGGTTTCATGGCGGCGGCTATTACGGCGGCTCGGGCGCGCAAAACTGGTACAACGGCGCCAATCTGGCAAAACACGGCGCCATCGTCGTGACGGTCAACTATCGGCTGGGCATCTTCGGTTTCTTCGCGCACCCGGAACTATCAAGCGAGTCGCCGCACAATGCATCCGGCAACCAGGGCATCCAGGACAAGATCGCCGCCTTGCGCTGGGTGAAGGACAACATCGCTGCCTTTGGCGGCGACCCGCAGCGGGTGGCGATCGTTGGCGAGTCCGCCGGCGGTATGTCGGTCGGCGCCCTGGCTGCCTCACCGCTGGCGAAGGGGCTGTTCCAGCGCGCCATCGCACAGAGCGGAAACCAGGCACTGCCAATCGATGCATATGAAAACAGCCAGTTCGATCGCAAGACTGCTGAAGCGGAGGGCGTGGCAGCCGGCAAGGTCGTTGGCGCGAACAATCTGGCGGCCCTGCGGGCGATGCGTGTCGAGGCACTGCACAAGGCGCCATGGTCGCCGCGCGCCATTGTTGATGGACACGTGCTGCGCGAAGACATGAGCACGATCTACCGCCACCGCCGTCACAATGACGTGCCCTTGCTGCTTGGCTGGAACGCGGAAGAGGGCAAGGACCTGGCGCCCGAAATCCTGGGCACGAATGAGTTCACGGCGGCCAGGCATCGCGAACTGCTGACAAAACTGGTGGGCTATACGCCTTCCAAAGCCTTGCTGGCAGCTTATCCCGGCAGCACGGATGCACAGGCAAAGGCTTCCATCGATCAGCTCACCAACGACTGGTGGGGCTGGCGCATGGTGCGTTGGGGAGAACTGCAGGCCAAATACGGCAGCGCCAAACCGTATGTTTATTTCTTTGCGCACCGGCCCGCCGAACCCAAGGCCCCTTGTGGCTATGGCTGCGGCATTGGCCACGGCGTTGAGATCCAATACGTGTTCGACAATCTTCACGTCGATTCGCGCCCCTGGACCAGCGCGGACCGGAAACTGGCAACGCGGCTTGCCAAGACCTGGGTGGCTTTCGCACGGACTGGCAATCCGAATGGGCAAGGTTTGCCGGCCTGGCCAGTGTTCAATGGAAGCAGCGCGACGGTGCTGCGCATCGGCGAGGACAAGCAGGCACTGCCGGATTTCTCGGTGTTTCCGCCGCTCGCCAAGTAATACGTAGAATACAGGCTTGACCAGCTGGGGAGTGGCCATGCCAAAGCTCGCCTGGGCCGCATTGCCTTTGCTGCTGTACGGCCTGTATCTGATCGGTGTCTTGCTCGTGCGCAGGCAGGCGCCTCCGCGCCATGCCCTGAATATGCACATCAGTTTGCTGCTGATGTTCTACCTGGTGACCACGGCCGCGCTGGGGATCTTTTGGGTGGCCAATCAGCAGCTGCCGGTCTTTGATTGGCACTATCTGTTTGGCTACGGCACGGTTGCGCTGCTGGCGGTGCATCTGTATTTCAATCTTCCCATGGTCTGGCGCGCGCTGCGCCGTCCAGCCGGGCCGGCGCCAGGTGCCGGGAAGGGCGCGCGGGCTGGCTGGACGCTTGCATTCATCGCAGCAGTCGCGGCGGCTTACCTGCTTGGCACCACCCAGCAGGACATTGCGCCGCCATCGATGGCCAGCGCCGATCCCGGCAGCGCGGCGGTCCTGCGTTTTCATGAGTACTCGTCCGAATCGCGGCGCGCGGCGTTTGCCCGCGCGCCCGCGGTGGACTGGGGCGAAGCGCCTGCCGACTTCAAGGCCTACCCGGACCGGCCCCATATCGCGCTTGCACGTGGCGGCGCCGGGCAGCGCGGCCTGAGCGAATCGCTGGGTGGCGTCGTGCAGCCGGCGCGTCAACTGGCCTTGCCGGAACTGGGCGACCTGCTGCACCTGTCCGCTGGTGTCACGGCCCGCCGGGGCGGCAAGGCACTGCGTGCCGCACCGTCATCGGGCGCCTTGTTTTCCGGCGAACTGTATGTGCTGGCCAGGGCGGTGCAAGGGCTGGCGCCTGGCATCTATCACTACGACGCCGACCGGCACCGCCTTGCCGCCCTTGGTCCCTTGAACGCTGCCAGCGGCCTGCCATCGGCCAGCGATGCCGACGCGGCCATCGTGCTCACGTCGGTGGTGCGGCGCACCGCCTACAAATACAAGCACCGTGCCTACCGCTACCTGACTGCCGACGCCGGCCACTTACTGGAAAACCTGCGCGTGGCGAGCCAGTCGGCCGGCTTGCAGCCGACGCTGGCGCGCAGCTTTGACGAACGCATGCTGGCGCGCACGCTTGGCGTCGATGGCGTCCAAGAAATCGTGCTGGCCGCGATGGAATTGCGCCACGGCGAGACAAGCTTGGGTTTGCCGGGCAAGACCTTGCAAGCGCGTCAGGAAAGCCAGGCCACCGTGCGCCGCGTGATCGAGCAACGGCGAAGCGAGCGCCGCTTTACTGGCGATGCGGTGCCGCTGACCGAGCTTGCGTCCATCCTGGCCGATATGAATCAGGCCGATCAGCTGTCCGCGGCGGTGCGCATCAATCTGGTGGTCAACCGCGTGCAAGGCTTGGCGCCGGGGATTTACCGCTACGACCGGCGCCATGCCCTACGCCTTGTGCGGCGTGGCGACTTTGCGGCGCAGGCCGAATCGGCCGCGCTGTCGCAGGCGGTGATCGGCGACGCCGCTGTGGTTCTGGTGCTGTCGGTGGAACGCGGCCCGCTGTTGGCGGAAGGCGCGCGCGGCTATCGGCATGGCTTCATCGAGGCAGGGCTGATCGGCGAGCGCTGGCTATTGGGCGCCGTCGCGCGCGGACTGGCGGCCTGTCCGGTTGGCGCTTTTTACGACGATGAAGCGGCCGCCTTGATCAATGTTGATCCGCAACGTGAGTGGGTGCTGCATTTTGCCGCGCTGGGTGCGCCGGGCTGATCTTGACATGAACGGCGAAAATCCGCTGGCGCGGCCGAGATCGACCCTCGCTCGGGCCAGGCGATCCAGGTCAAGAATCTGCTGGCGCCTGCCGCCCTGACGGAGTTCATGGCAAAAATGGTCAACACCTTCGTCACCTTCCCGCCGCTGGGCGTGGTGCTGGTGGCGCATGGCGTTTGTTTGCCATGTCTTCTCCAAGGTGGGTTTGGACCTTAGGATTCGGGCGTGCTAAAGTGAGGTAACTCTTTGATAATAAAATAAAGGTACTGGTCTTCCGTGCGGAATCTCACGACTTGGTCGGGAGAGGAGGCGGCGGTTGGGGTGTCTACTTCACGTTAGGGCCCATATTCATGCGCTACTTGTGTCTCCTTGCATTGCTCGCCACTTCTTGCAGCGTCGTCGCTGAGCCGCGTGACTGGAACTTCGTCCAATCCGTCGGCGGCATCGCCATCGGTGACCCTACCAAAGAATTCGCTGGCTGGGTGCTGCCGGTGAGAACCGACGTTAGTGGGCTTCAAACCATCACGGACAAGCCCACGACAATGAACTCCGCATTGGTGTGCGCATCCGTTCAAGCAGCGGTCGAGGGCAAAGCTATCTACGTTACTGTAAAAACGAGTGTTGTTCGTAAGGGCCTTAGCACTGCTTGCCCACCCGCAAATCTCGGCGACATCAAGGCCGGCTCCTATGCCGTGTTTTATCGCGAGCCCAGCGGCAGGGCAGTCCAACTGCGTGAGGTCGCAATTGGGCCCTAACGGGAAGTTCTTGGTGGCCCGGGGCGGAATCGAACCACCGACACAAGGATTTTCAATCTGCCGTTCGACCAAAGAGCGGCCTACAGCTGCGGTATCGTCAACGGGGTCTCGTCCCAGAAGTCGCAATTGGCGCGCATCAGATCGGCGGGCTTTCCGTCCGCGTTACTTCTGGTTTCGAACGATACCGTTCCACCAGAGTCGTGATTGCCTTGGATTGATAGCTTTCTGCGAGGCGCCGCAGCAGTGACGCGAAGGGAATGTAGTGCTGGTCCAGCTGCTTCAAGTGATCCGCGCGCGCCCTGATCATTCCCATGTTGCCCACCCTGGCCAACTGGTAAAGTGTCTCGATTTCGTGTTGTGGCGGAACGACGAAGTCTCCCGTCTCTTCCGCGTTTTCCAGCGCGTCGTGAATCCAGGTCAGGGACAGCAGATCGCCGATGACCTTCAGCAGGATGTCATGGTTAATGGGTTTGGGAATGAAGGCATTGGCGCCGGCTTCCAGGCTTTTCGCCTCATCTTCGCGGCTCGCGCTGGCCGTAACGATGATGATGGGGATGCCTGCGAACTCCGGCATGCGGCGTATCCTGCGCGTCGCTTCCCGACCATCCATGACCGGCATCATGACATCCGTCACGATGAGATCAGGGCGGGCGCCGTCGAGCATTTCCAGGCATTCCGCGCCATTCTTCGCGTCGAAGCCTTCGAAACCGAGCGCTTGTAAGGCTTCGATCAGCATGGCGCGATTGTGCGGCACGTCATCCACAACCAGTATCTTCTTGCGTGGGCCTGCATAACCGAGGATGGGTGTTTGTACCGACAGCTCGGTAATCAGGAGCTTGGCGACCGGTAGGTCCAGCTCGAACCAGAATAGGCTACCCTTGCCCAATTCGCTGCTTACATGGATATTCCCGCCCATGAGCCGAACGAGTTGCTGGCTGATGGCCAGGCCCAATCCCGTCCCCGCTCCGCGCCGCCGTATTTCACTCACCTGTTCAAAGGGCTGGAAGATACGCGAGAGCTGTTCCTCGCTCATGCCGATACCGCTGTCCTCTACTTCGAAGCGCAGCCGGACCGTGGTTTGGCCGTTCCCCGAAGCCGCGACGCGCCGTATGTTCAGGACGATTTCGCCGCGGTCGGTGAACTTCACCGCATTGCCTAAGAGGTTGAGCAGTACTTGGCGCAAGCGCTGTTCATCCGCTCTTACCGCGGCGGGCAACTCCGGCGAGGCCCGGAAATCGAACAACAGGCTTTTCTCCTCTGCCTTGACGCGGATGATGTCGCCGACGATGCGAAGGAATTTGGAAAGGTCGACATCGGCGGGATCCAGGCTGAGCTTGCCGGCTTCGACGCGCGCCAGGTCGAGGATGTCGTTGATGAGGGTGAGCAGGTGCTGACCGCTTTCATGGATGGTCACCAGGCCCACGGTCTGTCGCTTCGACAATTGCGGGTCGCGCTGCAGGATTTGCGCATAGCCGAGGATGGCGTTCAGCGGCGTGCGCAATTCGTGGCTCATCTGCGCCAGGAATTCGCTGCGTTGGCGCGCCAGCAGCACCGCTTCGGCCAGCGCCTTTTCCCGCGCCTCTTCCGCCGCCTTGCGCTCGCTGATGTTGCGTGCCGCGCCGACGATGCCCAACACCGTGCCATCCTCGTCCAGCACCGGCGCGCGGTAGGTTTCCATCCAAACGGTGCCGGCTTCTCCGGCAATGGGCTCTTCCACCGTCTTGCGCTGGAGCGTAGCCATGACCTCCGTGTCGTCGGCGCTGTAACGTTCTGCGATCCCCGGCGGCCAGAGTTCCGTGTCTGGCTTGCCGAGCATTTCGTCGACGGTGCGGCCGCAGGCATCGGCATTGGCCTGGTTGATGGCCAGGTAGCGCTGATGTGTGTCCTTGAGCCAGACCCACAGAGGCAGGGTGTCGATCAGCGTGCGCAGGTAACGCGTCTGCTGGCGCAGCTCAGCGGTGCGGGCCTGCACGCGCTGTTCCAGTGTTTCGAGGGAGTGACGCAACTCGGCGATCATCACGTTGAATGCCGAACTCAGCTCGCCGACTTCATCGGGTGCCTTGATCGCGATGGGCTGCAAATCATCCGCGCCAATCCGGCTTACGGCTAGCTGCCCGCCTTCTTGGCGCCGCTTGATGCCGATCCGCTGTACAGCGTCGGTCAGGGCGACGATGGGGTCGATGAAGCGCCCTACCCAGAAGGTGACTATCCCGATGCTCACCACGAGAATCAGGCCGGCGGCAAGCAGGATAGTGGTGACGGTTTGCCGGATGTTTTGTATCGTGCTGTCGCGCGACGAGCTCAGGCCGAGGATGAGGCGCATCCGGTCCTCGAACTGCAGCGGCAGCAGTGCTTCATAGAACGATCCATTTTCCGTCGTCACGGTCTGTCGGATCACTTGCGGCGCCCTGGCCGATGCCATGGCTTGCGCTTGCTGCAGCAGCTCCTTGGGCGTCCGGTGGTGATCGGCGAGTTTCTGCTGGTGGCTGCCGTCGGGGGAGAAGAGAACCGGCCATTTGCCAGTCTTCGCGGCAAGGTCCTCCAGTACGGCCCGGTCAATCAGTTTGCGGAAAACCAATATGGCAAGCGTTGCAGGCTGTCGCTCGAACGCGCCCTTGCCGGCATTGCGGGCCGGATCGGCAATTGCCAGTTCCGAGACGAAGCGGGACAAAGGCTGGACGGCAGCATCCCGCAGGAATTCTTCGATCAAGCCCTGCATCGGGACGGCGATCTCGATCGCAGCCAGTTCCGGTGACAGGAAGACGAAGGACACCGTCGGCCGCTTGACATCTGAAGTGCTGCGCGCGACCGTGGCCGGCGGCTGGCCTTCCCGCCAGGCCGGCCAGCTCTGGAAATTGCCGTCTCCCGTCAAGCCGGGATCCGACTGGATCCATGCGGATTGATTGTTCTCCTGGCGGATTTCCATGCCGGCGCTGGCATCGGTAACATAGTGGCTCAACTTGTTGCCGGTGTGGATACCGATGCTGGAGAACCCGCCGGTCTGCTGGATGAGATGCAGGCGGTTGAGCGAAACCGCTTTGCTGTAGGAGAGGGTTTTTGCGATCTCTGGAGCTTCTTTCACCCGCAGCGGGTCGTTGACATTCAATTCGAGCGTGACCAGATCGGCCAGCTGGTTCAGCAGGACCGGGTCGCTGCTGGCGGAAAGGGCCACACGCTGCAGCCGCAGGGTTTGGGCCTGCAAATCGTTTCGCCATGCCAGCAGGTCGCGATCGAGGGCGGCAAACGCCGATTCCTGGTTTTGCTGGTTGGTAATGTAGGAGGCCAGCAGCGTAAGCAATGCAACGGTGAATGCCAGCACACCGACCAGCACAAACAGGATCTTTCGCTTGATGCCAACTCTCATGTCTCTACCCTGGCAGGTATGAGCATCATCGGTTCGGGTAACCGCGGTGCGCGGCGATGTTCTGGTCGATGATGGCGGCGGCCTTGCTGAGTTCCGCCTGTACATCTGCTCCTGCCGCAATGCGGGCGACAGCCTCTCCAAAGGCCTTGCTGATCGTGTCGTAAGCCGGCGTCGCGGGGCGCGGCACGCCGCCCGCTTCGAGCTGCCGCACGTAGAAGCCCAAGGGGCCCTGTGCGCCGTATAGCGGCGATTTTACCATCGCCGCGCGGCGGGCGGGTATGCCGTTGTTAACGCTCGTCATGTTGAGAATCTCCTGGTCCGACAGCAGGTGGGCGAGGAAAGCCCAGGCGCCGGCAGGTTCGCGGCAGGTGCTCGACATGCCCCAGGCCCACGAACCCATGCCGGTCTTGATGCCTTGCCCGAAGTCCGGCATGGGCAGTAGGACCAAGTCCTTGCCCAGCGCCTTGTCATAGCGTTGGTAGGCCCAGTTCCCGATCCACGATAGCGCCGCCTTGCCCGTGTCGAAGTCGTCGAACCGTGCCTGCGCTCCCCGGGCCCAGCCCTTGTGGACCCAGCGCTGGAAATGCTTCATTGCCGTCACCGACCGCGGCCCGTCGAGCACGCCCTTTGCGCTACGGTAGGTCTGGCGGTCTATCAGGTCGCCACCGAAGCCTTGCAGGATGGGCGCGTAGGCATAGGAAAAGAATTCGCCGCTGGGCTTGTTGTGCAGGCCCAGGCTGATGGCATATTCAACTTCCTTCAATGCCGCAAGCCTTTCCAGCGCCTGTTCGAATTCCTCGAGATTCCAGGGCGCGGCCAAGGTAGGAATGCGCACGCCGGCTGCTTGCAGGTAGCGGCGATTACCCCACAGGCCCGTGCCGGAGTCGTATTGTCCGAGGCTGTAGAGCCGGCCCTGGTAGGTCCCCTGGGCCACGATGGAGGGCAGGAAGTCACGCAGCATGTCCGGTGGCACGAACCGGTCGATGGGTTGCAGATAGCCCGGCCAGGCGAAGGCAGGCATGTAGGGGCCGTCGAATTCCAGCAGGCAGGGCAGGGAGCCGGTCGCCGCCTCGCTGTGTATCCAGTTCGCATAGATTCTGCGGGCAGAGGAAACGATCCTCACCTGATACCTGCGCTGTTGGCGGTTGAAGCTTTCTGCCGCTTTTCGCAATACCTGGAATTGCGCCGAGGTGGGGTCTTCATGCGTCCAGGCGGTGATGAGCTTAGGCTGCGCCGTGGCGGATGATGCGGCCGGGCTAGCATGCGGGAGAGCCATCTGGCTATTGGCCGGATGGACGGCAAGCCACCCGAGAAGCGCAGCCGCAATCCGGGCCGTGCCCACGAGCCGCCGTTGTCGCTTGTCCCCGCACGACTGACTGACCATGTTATGGATGAATTCGGATATGGGGACGTCCCCGGTTTACTCGTCCGAAATATGTTCGCGGCAGCGCTGGACGGACGCAAGCCGCTGTCGGTATTGCACGGCATGTGCCGGCAAGCTGACCACCACCTCCATTATACGGTGCGGGATGCCGCTACCAAAGTAAGCCAGGCTCATGTGCTCGTTCCCGTCGATATCGAGGAAATGCGCCGCGCCCGATGTTGCCTGCGCCATGTTTTGCGGTGGCCGACCAGGATATCCACGGTGTTCTCGTACCATTCGACGAGCATGCTCACCAGTGTATAGGCGCAGTTGACGCTTGGGTTGGCGTTTTTGCTTAGACATTTTTGGTGGTGGGAAGGCAGCTGGCGTCACACCACGTCAGCATTGCTCCTGCCAAGCCAAGCCAAGCCAAGCCATGCGATTCGCTGCGGAGATGTTATCAACATCTGACGCTCACGTGGGGATTGGCGATCGCCGGTCGGGTAGTGTAGCCGTTCAGCGAATCCAGAGACTGCGGCCGCTCGGATCTTGCGCCAGCGCGTGCTCGGCCCAAACGGGAACTCCGGCCGGAGGCAAGCCGGCTTGCCGCATGGCCTCATCGAGCAGGGGCCAGACATGGAGGAACGAGAATTCCTTAATGAACGCGAGGTTCAAGTGCCGATACAGCGGCACCCACTGTTCAGCATCGCCAGTCCGGTGCCGGATCGCCAGGCGCGGATTGAACTGGTACCAGCCATGGGCGTGACGCCGGAACAGGTGACGGTTGTAGGCGTACTTGCTGCCCACTTCGTTGCGCGAGAGCAGGCTGGAAATGTATTGCCGCTTGTTGCGCTCGGGACGCAGGACAGTCGACGGCAGATTATCCCATGCGCCCTGCACCGCCCCGCTATCGAACACACCCCATCCACGTTGATGCATGTTCGTAAAGCTTCGTCCGGTCAAGACCCAAAGTGTCTGCAGCAGCAGGTACTCGGACACATGCCGGTCCACACGAACCAGGCGCTCGCCAGTGTTCAAGTCGACCGACGATGGGGCCAGCAGTTCGTACAATGCTGCGAGCGGGCCGCGCGCGAAAGCGGGATCGTCAAATGCCGTGCGCAGAGCCCAGTGCAGGGCGGTCAGGCCAAAATGGTCGCTTGCCGTCGTGTCGGCGCCGCGCTCAAGCAGGGCTTCGGCCAGCGCGACATTGCCCGCCGATGCTGCCGCCATCAGGGGGGTCTGGTTCATCGGTAGGCGCATATCGACGCCGTGCTGATCGCACTGCCGCAGGATGTCCTTGAAATTGCGCGCGCCGTAGTTGAGAAAGCTCTTGCGGCCCAGGCTCATGCGCTGGGCCTCGAATTGGTCCAGGACTTCGTAACTGGGAACGCCGGACAAGGCCGCGGCAAGCTCGGGTAGATCGTGGCAGGTCGCGACTTCGAGCAGTTGCTGGCGCATTTTTCCGCCGGGCTGCCGTTCTCGAAAGGTCCGCACGAGCAGTTCGCGGGTGCGGGTTTCATCGAACACCGGCCATGGAACGGGACGATGTTTGAGGATCTGCTGGCGGATCGCATCGGCCTGTTCTTGCTTTCCTTGAAGCTCAAGTTTGCGTGCTTCTTGCTGCCATTCCTCGCGCGAAGACTGATGCGCCTGCACTTGCACCGGCGCCTCGTCGGCGTGCACGTCGAGCAATTCAAGGACAGGGTGGCCAATGTCCGATTCGATCCAATAGAGGTTGACGACGGCGCGGGTCAGGGCAACGTACAGGGAGTTGACATAGAACTTGTAAATCTCCAGGGACTTGTCGTGTTTGTCGCGGGCGCGCCGGTAGGCCAAGGAAGACGCTGTGAGTTCGTCAGCGCTGACGCCGTCGGCCACCTCGGAAAATTCGGACCGATGGTCGGACACGAAGCGGAACAGGACGATATTCTCGTATTCCAAACCTTTGGCCTCGTGGATAGAAAATAGCAGCGGGGTCTTGAAATACTTGCGCGCTTCCTGCTTGTCTTCGTCGCGCATGACCAGCACCGCGAAGCGGGTCGACTGGCCGGTTTGACGGTCGAGGTCGCGCTTGGCCGCTTCGCGGTCGGCCAGCAAGCGCACCTGGCCGCTTGCGCCGCCAATGGCGTCCACCAGATAGTTGCTTTCGCGGTCGATGGAACCGAAGCGGCTGTGCTTGATCTTGAGCAGTCGGTTGGCGACTTCGGTGATACGTTGGCCGTTGCGGAAATTGGTCGTCAGTGTGCGCAGTTGCTGCTGCTCGGCCAGGGCCGGGTCGTGCCAGAACAGTTGCTTGATCTGGGACCACGAAAAGAAGTTCGGATGAACGATTTGGTTCGAGTCGCCGCACAGAAGAAAATTGCCGGCTTTGCGCAAGCTGCGCAGCACGAGCGCCAGTTGCGCCAGCGTGAGATCCTGGACCTCGTCGATGACAATGAAGTCGAAGCGCGGCGTGACCCGATCGAACCAGGTATGGGCGAGCAGGTTCAGGTCGTACAGCCCGGCTTCGTCCAGCCAGGCGCGATATTTTTCGAACAGGTCATACACGAGGTCGCGCTGTTCGGTATCGAAGATTGACTGGCGCACGCCGAGCGCGCGATAGGCTTGCCGGTTCAGCACGCCGCCTGGGTTCGCGCCGAGCACGCCCCGGATTTCTTCGAAACACTGATGGGGATCGAGCCCTTTGAACTGCTGGCGCATGCGCGCGAACCAGGCTGCGAAGTCGCGCCATTGTGCCTCTCGACCAGTCGGGACATGGATCGATTCGATGAATTCGCGCAGCGACAGGAATTGCACGTCCTGATCGAGCGGCTCGTAGCCATTGGCGAAATAGAGGTCGCGGGCATTCTGGGCGAGGAAGGCGGAGTGCGTGACATAGAGGGCGTCGCCGCGGGCCAGCTTGAGTTTCTCGAGCGTCAGGGCGGTCTTGCCGCTGCCCGCGCTGCCGATCAGGACCAGCGGAGGCGCCTCGGCGAAAATGGCCTGTTGCGCGTCGTCGAAAGAGATGGGCTTGTCGAGCAGGTGAATTTGCGGGCGGCTCGGATGCAAGTAACGCAGCGCTTGCGCTTCGTCGATGGCTTCGTTGAGTTCGGCGTCGGGTATGCGGCCCTCGTCGACGCTTGCGCCGCGAAGAAAGCGCGATCGCTCATAAGCATGATTGGCAATGATTTCGAGAATCAACGCGCACACCTCGTTGCCCTGTCGCACAAGGGTGAACAGCAGGCGGTCGGCGTCGCTCAGACGGGCACGATAGAACTTGCCATGCGATTGATTGCTGAGTTTCTTGACCTGTGCCGCACGGAAATTACCGGCGGCGATTGCTTGGACGACACGGGTATAGGCCGGGCCGGCGCTTGAGGTGTCAAGGCCGGCATATTCGAGGATGCGCATGCGAACAAAGGGCGGAACAAGGAGGCGACATTGTATCGTAGCCGATCCGTCTTCAGTCGAAGCATCAACCGCGCTGCAGCTTCCCACTGCCTGGCACCGGTATTCCTTGATTACGAAGTTGACGACGCCAAGTATAAAGGGTCTGTTCTGTGATCCCGCTCTCGCGGGCCAACTCCGACACCAGTCTGTTTTGCGGCGGCATCCCGCGGCGCTATGTGATGATCAGGAACTCAACTGAGTCAACCGTCTGACTCAATTCCTCGCGGCAGTAATGCGGATCATCTAGCGTCCTCCACACCACATCAGGACGGCGTGAATGCCGTGCCGTCGAAAAGCGTTCGCGCAACTTTACTACGATACTCCCTTCGTTCGGCCAGCCGGTGCGTCCGATACCAGACAGATGGTTACCAGCAAGCAGTTCTTCAACCAGCGCGCCCCGAAGCTGTTCGGGAAGTTCCTTTGCTAAGCGTAGCCATCCAGGCTCCGTCCGCCTGATTGTGCCGTCCGCGGCATCAATTTGCGTGGCAAGTTTCGTTTGTTCTGCTACTATGCGATCACTAGTCCAATGTGGGGGCGGCGCGAAATCATACTGCAGAATGCTGCCGCTACTATTATTTCGCCAAGCTTGTTCTTGCTTCATTGTCACTTTCCAGTTCTGAGCTACAACGGCACCATCAAATTTTTAGCACCTTGCCCGGACTAAGCTTTGCGGAACGGTCACATGCCTCTACCGACCTCAAATAGTTCCGTATCTACTTTCACGCTTAAGCTTACTCGTGCGCAAGCGACGCCGCTCAATGATAATTTAAACAAAGGTTTAGATCCCCCTGCCTGGGATCGTACGAAAAATATGCGTTACCCCAAGCAAAGGTGCCGATTTCGCCAATCACCCCTCTACTACCAGAAACCGAGATTTTGTATTCCTCCTCGAAGCGCTTGATTATCTTGGATTCAAGAATGCTCCGATTGAAGAAATTAATTTCTTCAAATTGGACGCAGGCTGCGACAAGTTTATTTGCTAAGGTCCGCAACACAAGAGATCCGGCGTGGCCGGCAACGTAAGCTTTCTCCGAAAACCCCCATTGACGAACATTTTCTGGGAACTCCTCTGGTTCTAGTGCTACTCTACCCAGTGGCTGACTGGGAATTCCCCCGTCATCCAGTTCCAACTTGAGTCCATCAACATAAATACTGCCTTTAAGAAAATCAAAATTGAGGTTCATATCGAGCCTACTTCAGGTTAATCATATCACCACTATCGGTAAGATTCTTCTTGTCAATGTTTTCGATAAAATGTTGGACTCCGCCGCCACTACCAAGGTGTGAATTCTTCCTAGTCACGCCCACAGCCATACAAGTATCCTTATTTACAAAAAAACATGTAATTTCGTGCGCATGGGACGTGCAGCCGGACTATACTGGATTTTCCCTCGGACTTTTCCATCAATGGCGCCGTGTATGAAAATTTGAAGCTACGAAGGTAACTTGCTGGAAAGCCATGCAATAATCTCCTCCACCTCTCGATAAAAAGTTGCCGGGGGCCTTTCGTAATTTTGGTTATGCCATATTCGCTGCCAGTTATACAGTCGTGCCCGCAAGGCTTTCACCGTGTGGACTGGCTTAGGATCTCTCTCGCAAATTTGAGCAATTTCTTCTTCCGTCAGGGGCTCAACGCGCGGATCGAAAGTCAACGCAAAGTCGGAATATGCATCCCAACCACTTATTACTGCTGGAAGATCATTCTTCGTTAAACCAACAGTTAACAATACTTTCCGATTATTAGAAATCACCGTAAACCTTTCTTTTGGAAACGACTTCGTATTGGCGAATTGATCCTTTGACCAACCACTCATCTTCACTGACATATTTTCCGCCAATGAATACAGTCAGCTCATTATATTTGTTCTGCACAACTCGATCACATGGAATCTTAAACTCATAGACGAAGCCGTTTGTTTTTCCTGCCTTTGTCGCAAAGTATTCTGCCACCTGTGGATTGGTTGTTACAGAAATGAATGGCGAGGCATTCCCCTCACTGTCCTCCGCATGCGCTTTCATCAACTCTGTTTGATTCCCTGTCTTTAGGGCCTGATGTGCGGATCGCAGACCTTTCTGCGTCGACGCATTCGACATTCTGAAGACTTTCCCGTCACGCGAGTCACCTCGATAGAATGTCAACATACATTTAGCCAACCCCAGTGGGTCAATCCACGTGATCGGATTTGAAGCATAGGTGTAGCTGTTTATGCCTCCGAGTAGTCCGATCGGATCTGGGGTCAGATAGCGGGCACTATCAGGGTCGTAAGTGCGATGGCGATTGTAAAACAGTCCGGTTTCCGAATCTTCATGCTGCCCTTGAAATCGAAGTGGCTGGGCTACGCATGGAACTCTTGTGCTCGGATCGTTGGAAGCGGTAAAGTGAATTACCGCGCCTCCCCATGCCCTAGTGCGCGAAGCCCAAATGATGTTGCCATTTTGATTGATCACCTCGCGTGGCGTACCAAGCTGGTCGCAATTGTAAAAATCGACACGATCGCTCGATGCAGTGCCGTCAGGGTCCAAATGCCGCAGGCTATATGCCGATTGGGCCTCCTCTGCATAAACGTCTCCCGCTTCATGCAAATGCCGCTTCGCCGCGCTTATCGGGCTGTTCGCCATCCATTGCTTGACCTTCCATAGATGGAAGGGTTTGCCAGCACCAGTGGCCGCATGAAGCGCGCCGCGGTCCTCCTTCCCCGCACCAGCCATTTCTCCATCGGCAGTTGTGCGATCCCAATGGGCTGTGATGCGGCCGTACCCACCTACCGAGGCAATCCGTGCCATCGGCACAAAGCTGTCCGGCTCATACAGGTATGTAATCGTACTGGTGGGTGACACTTCTTGCACCATCGCGTCACCATCCCAGATGAACAACGTCGTTAGTTCGCTCAAGCGATCGGCGATGTCGCGCTCGTACTGCTGTGTGCCCAGCCAACGCTCCTCGACGACGCGCTTGGCGATCCGACGACTGAACGCGTCGTAGAAGTATGCGGCAGTGCTGCGCGACAAGTGAGCCGTTCGCACGCTTCGGGTCAGCCTGTTCTCAGCATCGTATTCAAGCGTCAGGTTATAACTTGAGTGCGAGGGATGCGGCGATACAAAACGCTTCGAAGCGACATTGCCCTGCGCGTCATAGGTGTAGCTGTTGCCGCAGTACGCAGTAAGCAAGTTTGCGGTGATCGCAGGGAGCTGGGCGTTAGCAGTCAACGGTGCCTGTGCGACCGTTTGCTGTCGCGTAGCCGTTTGTACTCCTTGATCGAGCAGGTTGCCGGCTGGGTCAAAAACGAAGCGTTCGGTTAGACCCGGCTGCGTGGCTGACAGCAACTGACCAACCGGGTCGTAGGTGTAAACAAACGAGCCGAGATTGTTCCCGTACGCATCGCCAGCGACATCGATGGAAAGCAGATTGCCGACCGCATCGTAACCAAAGCGCCTGTCGCGCAGCGGGCGCGCATTTTCTCCTGGCGCCGGCCGTGTGAGCGTCATCGCGCTCAACCGTGATTGCGGATCATAAGCGCGCGAAGCCGACATCCGCTGCGCATCGCCACCGCGTCCCAAATAGCGCTTGCACTCACGATGCAACCTGTCGCGCTCGACATCGACAATGGCCTCACCCTGCCAAAGGGTCCCGTGCCAATGCCCGCTCCCGTAGCGCAGGGTGTCAACTCGGCGCCCGTTCGGGAGCGTGGTACGAATGCGGTTTCCCAGCTCGTCGTAGGCATGCGTCAGAACGAAACCAGCATCGGGAACACGACTACTGTCCACCGGCGGTGCGACCGGCGGAGCAACAAGGAAATAAACAGCGCGTTCCTCGATCAACTGTCCCACCGCGTCGTAGGCAAAACGGTGCTCTGCCTGTGGCGCCGCGACCGCGTTCATGCGCCCCAGCTCGTCATAGGCGTAGCGCACAATTCCATCGGCGTTCATTTTGGCCACCAGCAGGCCACGCGAGTCGCGTACCAGCTCCGTGCGCTGGCCAGCACATTCGCTTGCCGTTAGCTGCCCGCCCTTGTCATAGGAATAAGTGGTGACCTTACCGTCAAAACCCGTTGCCGACGTGAGTGCTCCATCGACGTTATAGGTGAGCACGTACCGCTCGTCCTTGGCATTGAAGAGCTCAACGAGGCGGAGCGCCGTGTCATAGCGGTAGCGCAGCGTTTGGCCGATAGCGTCCGTGCGCTCGATGAGCATGCCTTGCCCGTTGTAGCGGTAGCGCGTCTGGTGGCCCATTGCATCGGTATGGACCAGCAGATTACCGTCCGCGTCGTACACATAGCTTTCGGACGTGTTGTCTGGCCGCGTGAGCGTAACGACCCGGTCCAGTGCATCGTAGGAATACCGGGTCTGCTGACCAGGTGCCGCCTCGGCATCAATTACTGCGGCCAGCCTGCCGCGCTCGTCGTATCGGTATTTGGTGGCGCGACCGGAGCAATCGGTATAGGTGCGCAAACGACCGGCCTTGTCGTACTCCAGACGCTTGACACCGCCCTTGGCATCCACCTGCTCGACAAGTTGCCCTTTGTCGTCGTAGCGGTAGCTGGTCGTATGGCCGAGCGCATCTGTCACGCACGTAAGCCGCCCTTCAATATCGTAATTGCGCCGGGTAATGTGGCCCATCGGATCGGTGATACTGACCGGCTGATTGGACGCGTCATAGGCAATACGAGCCGTGTGGCCGCCCGCATCGGTGCTGCTGGTGAGATTGCCTGCGGCGTCGTACGTGTAGCGCGTACTGTGCCCATTGCCGTCGCTGTCTGCCAGCAGCATGCCGTTGCGGTCCCACTCGCGCGTGCCGAGCTGTTTCGCTATGCCGTCCGTCACCCGGCTGACGCGGGTGACGAGCCAGTTGCGGTCGAAAGTATATTCGAGCACGTCGCCGTTCTCGCTCACGCGCGTGGTGTTGATGTCCATGTACGTCAGCGTCATGCCAGGACCCTCGCTGCCATCGGCTGCGCGGCTCGCGATGCCGCGTGCCTGATAGCTGGTGTCCCGCGTGATCGGGTATTCTTCGGCCAGGGCAGCGTCATCGAGCTCACTGCTGGCCCAGCGCGCCCGCAAGGCGCCCAGGCTGATCCATTCGACCAGTTGCTTGAACCCCGTGTAACCGGTGCAGGCTGTCAGCAGGTGGTGGCGATAAGCGTAGCTACGCGCGTCGCCAAGTACATTGGTCTGGCTGATCAGGTTGTAGCAGCGGCCAGGAAACGGTACTCCAGGTCCCGTGCCCCGCGCAGTGTTCGGATTGGGCGCCGCGCCGGGATCAGCAGCATAGCTGTAGCGTACATGGCAGATACGGGTGCCGTCGTCAAGCACTTCCTCCACGCGCCCAATGCGCGGCCGTCCATGCGGATCGGGCTCACCTTCCTGGACGTCGAGCGAAGCTGTCGCGGCGCCGTTCTTGGGCTCGCAGAATTCTTCGCGCATCGCTTCAACGACCGCACCGTCGTCGCTTGTAACACGCAGCAGCAGTTCGCCCGGCAGTGCTTCCGGCCACATCTCGACACTGATGCCACGGCCGTCGCGCGCCGCGCTGCGTGTAAGAACGAAACGTTCGGTCCGTAAGGCGGCGCCCGCTTCCAGCATGGGATTCACGCCGTCGTAGCCGTGCGGCAGGTAACCATCCACACCGCGCTCGAAGGTATCACGGCTGCCGTCCCGCCAGATCAATGAGAAGCTGTCGGCATCGTCCCGCGCGAGGATGAATCCCTCCTTGCGCTCGTCGTGCGACTGGCCAGGCGCCAGGGGTGGCAGACGCAGTGCCCTGCCGGTTTCGTCGTGGTACACGCAGCCTTGCGGCGTGAGCGACACGCTGGTCGTGAATGCCGTCGACCAGCGCGCCCCCAGCACGCCCCAGTCCTCCGTCTCGGCCCCGGACCGGTAACAGCGGGTCCAGTCGATTGGGATCGTGCTGCCGGTGGCAAAATCGGTCTGATGCAAGACCTCCTGGCCGGTGCCGAAGTGAACTGGCTTTCTGCCTTTGACCGCCTTGTTGGCTGGCGCCTTGTTCTTGGGGCAGCATTCGGACGGCGGCTCCGACTTGGGTTCTTTCTTGCCCCGGCTTTTGCCGTCGTCGGCATGTGCCGTTGGTGGCTTTTCCGGCGGCTTCGGTGGCGGGTTTGCCGGGACGTCCGGTTTCTTGCCAGGCTCAACTTTGTTCATCCCCTTGCCGCCGAGTCTCCTGGACTTGAGCCACCCTCCTATCGGACCGAGCTTACTTAGCACAAAGCCTTCGGCAAGACTGGTCGCGCTGGCGACCGCCATGTCCAGTGCTTTTGGCATTTTCCCTGTCAGTACGTACTGGGCGATGTGATCCCCCGCCGTGGCGACGCTTTCGATCAGCACGCCGCCACCAGTGGCAACGCCGCCAACACCTGCCAATGCAGTACCTGCCGCAACCATGGGAGCGCCAGCAACGACACCAACGCCCGTTGCGCTGACCAGCGCGCCGGCACCCGCCGTTGCGCCACCGGCGACGGCCACCTTGCCACCGGCTTCCACCATGCGCTCGCCGGCCGCGTGCAGTGGCGCAGAGAGCTCATCCCGATAGCTCTGGGCGGCGGACCTGAGCGACTTGCGGGCGTCGGCCGCGCCGTCGTCGATCGCCTTGCCCAAGACCGCGAGCAGCGGACGTGCCGATTCGCCGCCTCGCTCGTAAATCTTGCCGACCGTATTGCGCGAGTTCATCCAGACTTCGCGGCCGACCTGCACCAGACCGGTGTTATTTGCACGATGGTGTGGACTGGACGACTTGGTGTCAACCTGCTTTCCCACCGTGCCGCTCTTGACGCCACCGGCGCTGCCCGCCGCGTCGCCCTTGACGGTGGGGATGGTGGTCCGTTGATGCAAGACCACTGGCTCGCTGTGGGACTTGACGTTCGGCGAGGCGTTTTTTGCGTTCGCAAACTCGCCAACGATCGTGTATGGCAATGGGGGCGTGCTGGCGCCTACTGGTGTCTTGCAGATATCCGGAGTCAGGCTGACGCAGTAGAAACGACTGGATTTGGTGACCGTTTCGTTGCTCATTTCCGGGGCTCCCCGGCCGACGAACCCACTGACGCGCCCTCGTCGAGCGCCGCTTGTGCTTGCAGCAATTCCTCCACGCGCGCTATCTGTGCGGCTTCGCTGACCTGCATGAGCCGGGCGACCCTCAAATCAATGTCCGTTGGCAACAGCGCGCGCCACACCAGATCGACACGGTTCTCATCGGGCTCTATGACGACTGTATCAATCACCATGCGCTCGACTACCACCTTGTTGTTTCCATCGGTGGCGATCAGGAAGAGTGCCTGCTGCGGCAGTGCAAAACGTAGAACGGTATTGCCTTTCGCATCGGCAGTTCCAGATCGATGTTCCGGACTGCACAAGTTCAAAAGGGTAAACTTCGCCTGATCGATAAGGAAAGGACACTGTTGATCTCTCGGTGCGCAGTTGTAGTAGGCAAAGCTGAAGTCGTCGGGCAGTCGAGGAACCTCTTCTTGCCCCCAGGTTCGCTTTTCGTCGAACGTGCCAGCCAGCGCGCGGCGCGGCAGCCAGCCGCGCCCCACAACGCCCATTCCTACAGGCGCGGGCAACGCCGCCCCCTTGGCCGCGCGCCAAAACTGACGTGCGGTCAAGGGAGAGCCAACCGAGTTGATACGCGGTGCCGCGAAGACCTTCACCCGCTTTGCGTCCAGATACCATCGCCGCACAAAGCCACGTCCACATGGATTTGCCTCCGATGCTTCATGGGCGACCGGGCCAGCTTCGCCATGCGCGCGCACTTTCTTCGCAACTCGCCTGGCGGCAGGATCGCCTTGGTCGACACGGCATTGCCCGCCGTTCGCAAATTCATAGCGCAGTGGCAGGTTCGTCGCGCCCCGGACCCGGCTCAGACGCCACGGGTTGGGATCGAGCAGCCCGAGTGTCGCGACTTTGACGGTCCACTGCACCAGGCGCCACAACGCCGTCTTTTTCTTAAAGCTGTGATCTCCACTCACACTGAGCGTCTTGTCGATCGCGGGCGCAGACCCTGCATGCGCACCTTGGTGAACCGTCAGGCGCACCTGGAAAGCCTTACCAGGCCTGCCGCCCGGGGCGTACGCGGTCGCATTGACAATCACATCGCATGCAGGCTTGAACGGCGCGAAATCACTCTCCTGGCGCACGCTGTTGCCGGGGTCGTCATCAAAGTAACTATCTTCCACATTCAGTTTCGCGCCAAAAATCGGCGTGAGCGCCGCGCTCCCCTCGGCATCGCGCGCATTCAAAAGATAGGCCGTTTTTGCGACCACCACATGAAATGTCGAGCCGTGCTGATCGACTGTGTCGAACTGGGTCGCGTCGAGACGCGTACGGTTCTCGAAAACGAGATTGGGAATCGGGAAATGAGCCGTCGATCTCGGGGCAAATGTGCCCGGTTGTGAGTCGGCGGCGGCATTGACGGGGGGCGTGGCGGCGCTACTTACAACATCGAGAACCATGATAATGCCTTCGCGTAGGTTGTTTCAGGTGCGGACTCCGTGCTGATTACCCCGGGTTGTTATCAATGTCGTCGCCGTGAATCTGGACCTTTTTGTTGCCCCGGATGAGAATCTCGTCCGCCACTATCTCGATGCGGCCGTCCGTGATCGTTATGCTGGAAGATCCCACTATCATCTTGTGCTGTGTGCCTGCGGTGAGCGAACTACTGTCACCAACCAGGACCGTTTTCGACGCACCGACCTCCTCCAACTGCGCCAGTGCGACGGTCGTATTCATGGCCCCGCCGACCGTGGTCTGATAAACGGCGCCAATCGTCAGCGCCTTGCCCAAACCGATGCGTTCGTCTTTGGTCAGTGCGACCTGCTCCTTCTTATGGCCGCCAATGCTGACCGCCCGGTTACCGCCGATATCGATGTCTTCATTCTTGCCAACGTCCTCAGTGCGGTTGTCGCCGATGCTGATCTTCTCGTTATGGTCCACTCGCTCCGTGCGGTTGTTATGCACGGTGACGTTCTGGTCGTGCTTGATCTCGACAACTTCATCGTGGTCGACCGTCTTCTTGCGATCGTTACCTACCCAATGCGATTCATCGTGCTCAACTTCGATGCGCTGATCCTTCTCCGCGTGAAGCCACAGCTCCTCGGCACCGCGTTTGTCTTCAAACCGCAGCGCATTCGCGTGGGCCGTTCTGCCTTCACTCGACGAGCGGGTCAGAATGCCACTTTGGGTCTTATTGGCCGGCAGTTCCCACGGCGGCATATTGCTGGCGTTGTACACGCAGCCGATAATCATCGGCCTGTCGATATTCCCATCGAGGAACATGACAACCACCTCCATACCCACGCGCGGCAGGCTGATCTGCCCAAAGCCTGCCCCGGCCCAGCTGGAGACCACACGTATCCACGCCGAGCTTTCGTCATTGAACTCGCCTTTGCGGTCCCAGTGAAATTGCACCTTTACCCTGCCGAAGCCATCGGTATAGATTTCCTCTCCCGCCGGCCCTACCACCAGCGCGGTCTGGACCCCGTAAATCCTTGGCTGGAAGCTGTTGAAGTTGCGTCCGGGCCGCCACGGGTCGGTATGTGGAACGCACACGATCTCGTTGTTGTAGTCGGATTCGGCGCCGCGCCCGTCCTGGTAGTTATTCGTCGCGCGGTGCCGGACCGACACGATCAGGTAACGCGCATCGGACGGCCCAGCCACCCCGGGGCCGGAACTGAAGTGTCCGCTGAGCGTGAACCAGCGAAGCGGCTGCGCTGTACGATCGTTACCTTCGGCGGCGATCTCGATGTGGCGCGCATCGAGTTCTTCGATACGCCGCTGCGCGAGCGCCTCGCCAGCATTGAAATCCTTGAACCCATACATGCCGGTGTTCTCGTAGATCTCCAGCGAAGGTGAGGCGCTCCGGCTGATGGGGGAGATACGCTCGACACGCTTGGCCCGCGGGTGCTTGAAATTGAAACTGGCGACAGTCATCTTGTCGGAACGGATGCGCCGCCTGGGACTCCACTGGTGGATACCGTCATCCTCGGCCGCCCCGGCTTCATGCTGGAACGGGATGTCGCTACTGGAACCGTCGATAGGCTTTGCGGTACGCATCGAGTCGTCACTGAGCACCAGCGTGTGGCCATCGGCACGGTGTTCGTAGCTATAGGTCCAGCCGCGCTCTTCCCAGTGCCTGTGCAGGAAGTTGTAATCGCTTTCGTTGTGCTGGCAGATGTAGGTGATCGGCGCGTCAGGCCCGGCAACGCGCTGCACCAGGTCACGCTTGATGTACTGAGCAACTACTTTAGCGGTCAGTTCGCCGACACTCAGCTTGTGAAATGCAGCGTTGTCCTGGCGCAGCTTCAGATACGACAACCAGGGTTCCAGCACCATCTCGTAGAAAGCGAAGCCGCCGTCGGTTTTCTCCAGCCGGAATTCAAACACATAGCCATTGAAGTAACGCAGGGTCCCATCTTCACGAACCAGTTCGATGGTGACCATCTTGCCGAGCACCATGTCGTGATCGATCTTCACACTGTCCGACAGCACTCCAACGGTGTACGCATAGCCCTTCGATAAACTTTCAATCGCGTCGAGGCGGTTTGCCAGCATCGCCGTCCGGGGCGGCCCATCGTTGCGCGGAAAGCGCAGGCGCAGCAGGCGTTTTCCCTGACGCTCGTTTGCGAATGCTTGAATTGCCGCGGTGTCGCCCTGGAACAGGTTCATGTGTGATGTCCGTGATCAATGCGTAGCTACCGAAATCGTGAGAAACTTCCGTAGGGAAACTCTACCGAACGAGTTGTGCGCAGCATTGATTTTGGTCAAGTCACGCGTGTGCTCGGGCGCCGCGGCTGCAACGGTGCCATCGGCTTAACCTGGTAATGCAGGTCCGCGCGATCGCTTGCACTTGGGCCGGCGACGAGGAAGCAATCAAGTCCCAGGCGCATTCCTGTCATCGAGCTGCCGCCAAGTTGCATCGGCGGCACATCAACAGCGCGCAAAATCGGCACAACCTCATAGGTGATGGTCTGCTCGCCCAGCAGGGCAAGCATTTGCTTGAGCACCTGCGCCCCTTTTGCACCCGGCAGAAAGTCGTCGTATTCCGATTTGGCCAATGGGCCGATGGTAAGCCGCGCATACAGGTCTGGGCGCCACGTCGTCGCCCCCAGCATCGCATTCCTGCCCAGGCTTGTATTGAAGGCACCCAGCGACGTCTGTTCGTGCTCTTCCTTCACGCTCCATTGTCCAACGCATTCGTCGATCTCGAACGGCACACCGAAGTAGCTCGACAGCACGCGCCCCAGGACCGTGCCTGACAGCGGCCGTTGTCCAATGACGCCGGCATAGTGCGCAATCAGCCGGTCACGATCCAGGCCGACGCCTGCGCCTTCCTCGTTCGCCCTGAAGCCTGTCAGCGCTGTCAACATGGGCTGGAACACGTCATCGCCGTGACCGATGGCGCTTTCAAGCCTGTACTTGCACCAGGCCTCATAAAAAAGGGAAAGTGTGCGGTTTGCGAAGATGTCCAGGAAGGCACGCGGTGCTTCATCCTTGTGGGCCACCTGGTGGTCCCGTATCCGCTCCGTGTAGTGCAGCGGCAGCGCTCCGGAGGCGCCGAGAAAGCCCATGAATGCTGGCGTAATGTGGATCTGCAGCGGCAGTTGGCTTGCCAGCGCGTCCACGAGTTCGCTCTCGGTCTGGATGACACCGTCGCTAAGCGCTCTCAGCCGTTCGATCTCGGTAGCAGGAAAGCTGAGGGACAGGCTGTTATCGAACTTGAGGTATTCCCTCAGCGCCTTGTCCCGAGGGATGCCGTGGTCGGCAAACCATCGCAGCAAAAGGTTAACCGCCTGCGCGAACTCGAAGCGGTGCGGCTCGTCCAGCAGCCGCTGGATTACGTTCTTGTTTTCTCGACGCAGCGCGGCTGGCATTTTAGTATTTCCTCTCCGGACTGTTGCGAGACGATTTCCAGCTGGGTGAAGCAGTTCAGTTGCCCGTTTAGCGCAAAGTAGCGTTCCATCACCATCGCAAAGATGTACAGGCTGCTGCCGACAAAAGCCTGTTCGTCGATGGTCATGCGGATACCGATTCCCCCCCTGTGTCAGACTACTTGTCGGGTAATTCAATCGGTTTGATTGGAGCTTGAC
>CAMLFK010000011.1 GCA_946479255.1 uncultured Oxalobacteraceae bacterium | reverse complement strand
CTCGTCCATGATCAGGAGGCGCGCATTGCGCGACAGCGCCTTGGCGATTTCGACCAGCTGCTTTTCGGCCACGATCAGGTCGGCCACCTTGGTGTCCGGGCTGACGGTGAGGCCGACCTGTTCCAGGCAGCTGGCGGCGGCGCGCCGCATGGCTTTGCTGTCGAGCAGAAGGCCGCTGGTCTTTTCGTGGCCGAGGAAGATGTTCTGGGTGATGGTCAGGTGTTCGGCCAGGTTGAATTCCTGGTGGATCAGGGCGATGCCCAGCGCCTCGGCATCGCGCGAGCTGGCGAAGTGGCGCTCCACGCCGTCGACCAGCAGCTGTCCGCCGGTGGGGCGTTCATAGCCTGCCAGTATTTTCATCAAGGTCGATTTGCCGGCGCCGTTCTCGCCCAGCAGGCCGACCACGCGGCCTGGTTCGAGGGCGAAGTCGACCCCGTGCAGGACACGCACAGGGCCGAATTCTTTGATGATGTGGTTGAAGCGTACGGATAAGCTCATTGTTGCCTGGTCTACTTTTGTTATCGCTTGCTCCGTCATCCCCGCCTTCGCGGGTAACGATTTTCACTTTGCGCCGGAGGTCTTTCCAATAATCGCCTGCAAACCCTTCAAGGACGCGGCCACGCTCTCCAGTTGCCCCATGCCGTTCGGGTACTCTTCCTGCTCGACGACGATCCAGTGCGTGCCGCCGAGGCTGCGCGCGGCGCGGGTCAGCGCCGCCCAGTCGGTCTTGTCCTGGCCGATAATCGGCGTGCCGGTGGTGCCGGGCGCGAATTTGGCCTTGAAATGGGTGCTCAGGGTACGGCCAGGGTACTTCTTCACATATGCGACCGGGTCCTTGCCGGCCGCCGTGGTCCAGCCCACATCCTGCTGCAGGATGGTGGCCTTGGGGGTGTTGGTGGCGATCACGTCCCATGGCGTCTTGCCGACCGCGCCGGCGAATTCCTCGGCGTGGTTGTGGTAGCCGATCCGCATGCCCATGGTGGCCAGCTTGCCGGTCAGTGCGCTCAGTTCCTTCGACACTTCCGCGCTGCCCTCGACGGTGAAAGCCCGCTTGTCCATCGAGATGATCAGGTTCTCGCAGCCGAGCGCCTCGTAAAAAGCGGTGGTGGCGTCGAACTGGGCCGCACTGAGCTTTTCGAGCGGCATATGCGCACCGGCGCAGGCCAGCTTGTTCTTGGCGAGGAAGGCCTTGAGGCCGGCCGGGTTGTCTTTGTACTGGCCGAACTCGCCGGCGAATTCCACGCCCTGGAAGCCCAGCTGGGCGATCCTGGTCAGCGTGCCTTCGAAGTCCTGCTTGATCTCGTCCTTCACCGACCAGAGCTGCACGCCGATGCGCGGGCTGGTGGGCGCGGCCTGGGCGGCGCACGCCATGCCCATCAGTGCGAGGAAGGCGGTGCGTTTAAAAATAGTCATTGTCTCGTCCTTGCTTTAGATTTTGTTTTGCTTCAGTTGCTGTACCGCGTACTCGCAGGCGCGCGCGGTGAGGGCCATGAAGGTCAGCGACGGGTTCTGCCAGGCGCTCGAGGCCATGCTGGCGCCGTCGGTGACGAACAGATTGGGCACATCATGCGACTGGTTGTGGCCGTTGAGGAAGGAGGTCTTCGGGTCGCGCCCCATGCGCGCCGTGCCCATCTCGTGGATAGCCAAGCCTGGCTGATGTCGGTCCAGGGTCATGATGCTCTTCCGGATGTCCTTTACGCCCAGGGTCTCGAGGATCTCGGCGGCGGTGTCGGCGATATCTTCCTGCATTTTGCGGTCGTTGTCCGAGAAGCTGCAGTCGATATGCAGCTGGGGCATGCCCCATTTGTCCTTCTTGGTCGGGTGCAGGCTGACCATGTTCTCGAAGCGCGGCAGCATTTCACCCGAGCCGTTCAGGGCGAAGTACCAGCCGCCCGGCTGGCGGATCGCCGCCTTGTAATCCTTGCCGAAGCCTTCCTGCCAGGCGCGCGACTGCCAGCCGCCGCGGCCCGCGCCGCCCGTCAGCGAATACCCGCGCAGGAACTTGGCGTTCTGCTCTGTGACGTTGCGAAAACGCGGGATGATCGGCCCGGTCGGGCGGCGGCCGGAGTAGTACTCATCTTCGAAGCCCTCGACCCGGCCGGATGCGCCGGCGCCGTACAGATGGTCCATCAGGTAGTGGCCCAGCACGCCGGAGGAGTTGCCAAGGCCGGTCGGGAAGGCGCTCGAGGTGGAGTTGAGCAGCACCTGGGTGCTGCCCAGGGTGGACGCGCACAGGAACACCACCCTGGCGCGGTACTCGCGCACTTCCATGGTCTCGGCGTCGATCACCCGCACCCCAAGGGCGCGGTTGGTTTTGGCGTCATACAGCACGCTGTGGACGATGGCGTTGGTGGCGATGCGCAGGCGCCCGGTGGCCACGGCCGCCGGCAGGGTCGAACTCTGGGTCGAGAAGTAGGCCCCGAAAGAGCAGCCGCGTTGGCACATGGCGCGCGCCATGCAGCTGCCGCGGCCCTGTTCCAGGTGGGCCGGCGAGGGCTCGGTCAGGTGGGCGCAGCGGCCCATGATCATCTTGCGCCCGGCATAGCTGGCTTCAAACTTCTTCTTGAAGGCCGCTTCCACCGCGTTGAATTCGAAGCCGCGTTGGAACTCGCTGTCGGGCAGCACGTCGATGTTTTCGCGGGTGCCGGCGATGCCCACGTGGCGCTCCACGTGGCTGTACCAGGGCGCCAGGTCGGCATAGCGGATCGGCCAGTCGACCCCGTGGCCGTCTTTGAGGTTGGCCTCGAAATCGAGGTCGCTCCAGCGGTAGGACTGGCGCGCCCACAGCAAAGACTTGCCGCCCAGCTGGTTACCGCGGATCCAGCTGAATGGTTTGCCCTCCGGCGTGGAATAGGGCATGTCCTTGTCGTTGTTGAAGAAGTGCTTGGTATGCTCGTCGAAAGCGTAGCACTTGCGCTGCACCTTGAACTCGTCCTGGGCCAGCCTGGCGTCGACCAGGCCGCGGTTGGGCATGGCCCAGGGGTCCTTGCCCTCGCCGATGTAGTCGGTGCGGTGCTCGACCGGGCGGCCGCGTTCGACCATCAGGGTCTTGAGGCCTTTCTCGGTCAGTTCCTTGGCGGCCCAGCCGCCGGTGATCCCGGAGCCCACCACGATGGCGTCGAACAGCTCTTCACTTTTCTTGATGTAAAACGATGATACTGCTTGCATGGCGCTGATCCGTGGCGGTTAAAGAGCCCAGGTACGGGTGTTCTTGGTGAGCTTGATGCGGCCTTTGAAGCCGCCGGGAACCGGCAGGTAAGCCAGTTCGCGGGTGGCGCCCGCTTCCGAGGTGTAGTACGCGAACAGCACGTGCTGCTTGAGGCTGCGGAAGAAGTACTGGTCGGCCCCGTTGAACGGTGCTGTACCCGTGTCGATCGCCTTGAGCAGGGCGGTCTGGCGCGCCGCCGGCAGCGCATCGAAGCGCTTGCCGGTTTCGGCCTGGGCCACCGCTTCGATGCGCGCCAGGCCGGCGCGGTAGCTGCGCTGGCCATTGGCGCCCGTGCACACCGCCAGCAGGTGGTCGATGGTGTGGTGTGCGCGTACCGCCAGCGCGCCCGGGGTCTCGGTCTGCGGGATCACCAGCTCGGCCAGCACGCCGGTCAGCGCCAGTTCCTCGGCAGTGAGCAGTTCGGGGACGTACTCTATAGCCGCGGCCTTTGGCTTGGCGAGCGTTGCCAGGGCTTCGCCGGACATGGCCAGGCCGCACAGCGCGGCGATCCGGGCCAGCGCGGCGCGGCGTGCGCTATCTGGCTCTGACGGCCATTTGACAGCGCTTTCTTCGGTTTGCAACATAGCTTCTATCTCCAATGAAGACGACGAGGGCGTGAACAACAATGCGGCAATTTTGCGGCTCAGGCACGCACGGCGCTGCGGCGGGCCGCCAGCGACAACTGGTACTGCTTGGGTGTGATGCCGACCACGCTGCGGAACTGCTTGGTGAAGTAGCTCTGGCCGCCGAAACCGGTTTCCAGCGCTACCCGCGCGATGCTGTGGGCGCCCGGCAGCAGGCGGCAGGCTTCGTGCACCTTCATGTGCAGGATGTACTGCTTGGGGGTCATCGAGAAGTGCTGCTTGAACTTGCGCTCGAAGGTCGACAGCGACATGCACGACAATTTGGACAGGTGGTCGATGCTGATGTTGTCCATCAGGTGCTGTTGCAGGTACTCGATGCAGGACCTGAATTCGTGGAAAGGGGCAATGATGTCCTGCGAGCGCTGGGCGTCGCGGGAAAAGCCCTCGATGCCGACGATCTCGCCATTGGCGTTGCGGATCGGCGCCTTGGTGGTGAACAGCCAGGTCAGGCCGCCGTTGTCGCCGCCGATCACTTCCAGTTTGTTCTTGACGGTGACACCGTTTTCCATGACCGACAGGTCGTCGGCGCGGATGCGGTCGGCGATATCGCGGCGGAAGAAGTCATGGTCGGAGCGGCCGATGATGTCGTTCACATCGGCCAGCGAGTGCTTCTCCTGCAGCAGGCGATTACCCCACACGAACTGGCCGGCCTTGTTCTTGGCGAAATAGTAGGTGTCGGACAATTCGTCGAACAGGGGGCTCGGCGTGGAGATCCCGTGGAGCGAAAAAAAATTAGCACATTCCTTGTGCGCCGCAGCAGTTGCAGGAATGGAGATTTTTTTCTCCCCGGCGCTGTTGGAAGCGCTTTGCGCGACCACCATCCCCATCCTGGTCATCATTGTGCTCATTCTTATAGTGTCTCCATCCAGTCACTGGCCGATAGTAGCATTCTGGAATCGGCGGAAGTGACAAAAATTCGGAAAAATTTATAAGAAATTCGGCAAGCTGTGGAAATTCAAAAAAGGTTTTTGCCCGCCGCGAGATGTTGCGTGCCACCAACTCGCGCCACGTGGCCGATGGCAAGGTAGTGCCGCTCACGCGCGGCAAACTTTCGATCCAGTGGGAAGGTGCGGAGGCATTTTTCCGCAATATCGTAATTCGAAAGCTCGACAAAGAGGCGGCGAGCACTTTGCCAGCGGGCAAAGTGAAGCAAATTTGGTACAAATTTTCAGTGCCGGAAGCCCGCTTTCCAGGCATGGCTGAGGTCCGGATTTTTACCACTGTTTCGCATGGCCGCGCTTGCGTGGTCCCTCTTTATCTTGGTACTTTTGTTCAGATCACCATAGTAGAGGTGTGAATCGATTCCACTTTACTGCATGCGGCGCGCATACAACAGTTTCGGCATACGCCGCAGCAAACTTAGCTTGACCGGTATTGCCTTGCTTGCCTAATATCATTCGAGAGATTGGTGATTTTCGTAATTGCGGCCAAAAACCGTAACTTGCAAAATGATCTTAAGGCATGGTGCTGTGCAAGGCACGCCAGGCTGCCCAAACGATAAAAACGATAGCGAGACAAGCATCATGAACCACGCCACCAGCCGGAATGCGGCTTCTTTCAAGGTTCGCTTGACAACGTTTTCATCGTTAGGTCAGCTGCACTGAGTTCACTACGTTTCACCACGCCAAAATGTTTTTGCGTTACCGCAGGAAACCGTAGTATGGCTTTTAAAGCTAGAAAAGTTAGAACAAAAAATCGTAGAGAACCAATGGGAGATAGTCAACGATGAACCAATTCAAAAAAACCGCGATTGCCATGGGCGTAGCCCAGATCGCACTGCTCGCTTCCGGCGCCGTGATGGCGCAGGAAGCCGCCAAGGAGCCGGCCCTCGGCACCGTGGTCGTGGTGACCGGCCAGCGCGCAGCGCTGAACTCGGCCCAGAAGATCAAGCAGAACGCCGACGAGGTGGTCGACTCGATCGTCGCCGACGACATCGGCAAACTGCCGGACCGTTCGGTCACCGAAGTGCTGCAGCGTATCGTTGGCGTGACCATCGACCGCACCATGAGCAAGGGCGACCCGGAGCACTTCTCGGTCGAAGGCTCGGGCGTGACCGTTCGGGGCCTGACCTATGTGCGCTCCGAACTCAATGGCCGCGATTCGTTCTCGGCCAACGGCGGCCGCGCGCTCAACTTCGGCGACGTACCGCCGGAACTGATGGCAGGCGTCGACGTCTACAAGAACCCATCGGCCGAACAGATCGAAGGCTCGATCGGCGGCCTGGTCAACCTGCGTACCGCCATGCCTTTCGACAGCAAGGGCTTCCGCGGCGCGGTCTCGTTCGACACCACTTATTCGGAACTCAAAAAAGGCAAGATGTCGCCAGGCGGCTCTTTCCTGATCTCGGACCGCTGGAAAACCGGCTTCGGCGAATTCGGCGCCCTGATCGACGTCGCCTCGTCGGAAAGCGGCACCCGCACCGACGCCTTCCAGGTCGAGCCATACTATCCACGCACCGTGGACGGCAAGCGCGTATGGATCCCGAAGGGCGCGCAATGGCGTACCCTGCAGTTCGACCGCAAGCGCGAAGGCCTGTATGGCGCGCTGCAATGGAAACTGGGCAACACCCTGCGCAGCTCGCTGACCTACTTCAAGTCCAAGTACCAGATGGGCTGGGACGAGCAGGCGATTTTCAGCGGCGCCAACGCCTACAACATCACCCCGAGCGCCGATTCCACCTATGACCCGCTGGGCGCGTTCCAGACCGGCACCCTGCGCGCCGATGTGGATGGCGGCATCAACTTCGGCAACGACACCCGTATCGCCAACCGCAAGTCGTCCACCACCGATATTTCGTGGAATGTGGAATGGCGTCCGTCGCCGTCGTGGACCGTCAGCGCCGATCTGCAGAGCATCAAGGCCAAGACCGTCGGCGTCGATTCGACCGTGGCCACCTCCCTTAAGATGCCGAAGCAAAAGGTCGACCTGACCGGCAGCATTCCGAACCTGATGTTCGACGACTTCGACCGCGCCTACATCGCCGATCCGAAGAATTACTACTGGGCGTTCACGATGGAACACCTGGACAGGAGCGTCGCCAACGAAAAAGCGCTGCGCACCGACGTCAAGTACGACTTCGACCATCCTGTGCTGCGCGATGTGCGTTTCGGTGTGCGTTTCACCGACCGCGATTCGGACAACATCGTGTCGGTGGACGACTACCACTGGCGCGCGATTACCCAGCCATGGCAAGTGGGCTGGAACATCAGCGGCCTGGCTTACCTGGGCGACCCGCGCTTTGGCGGCGAGACCCGCCTGCACACCTTCCCGAACTTCTTCAACGGCAAGGTATCCGTGCCGAGCGTCGTGTTCCCGACATCGAAAGTAGCCCTGGGCTATCCGGAAACGTATGCGCAGCTGCATACCTACCACGATATCCTGTGCCGCGAAGTCTCGCCGACCAACAACTGCGAGAAATGGACGCCAGCCTCCTTCGGCACCGACCCGATCGGCCGCAACGTGCAGGCTGAAAAGACCAAGGCTTTCTTCACCCAGCTGCGCTTCGGCTTCGACGACTGGAAATATCCGGTTGACGGTAATATCGGCATCCGTTACGTCCAGACCAATATGACGGCTGCGGGCTACACCAACTTCTCCCCGAGCAGCGTCACGGTTCCGCCTGGTTACGCCACCAGCGGCCCGGCGATTCCGGACATCCCGCGCTACTCCCAGGCACGCGACTACGACAAGACCTACCACAACGTGCTGCCGAGCCTGAATCTGCGCATGAAGTACAGCCCGGAATTGCAGTTCCGCGTCGGCATGTCGTCCGGCCTGTCGCGTCCTGACTTCGGCCAGATGCAGGGCTACACCGGGCTGTCCCGTGACATCGACAGCACCACCGACAATACCGCCCAGACTTTCCGCGTCAACAGCGTCACCCTGAAAGGCACCGCCAAGGGCAATCCATTCCTGGAGCCAGTCACCTCGCGCCAGATCGACCTGACCGCCGAGTGGTACTTCAATCCGGTCGGCTCGGTGACCGTGGCGGTGTTCAACAAGCAGCTGAAAGACATCATCGTCAATCAGCTGTCGAACTACCCGCTGCCTGACGTCAACGGCAAGATGTATGACTTCGTCGTCACCTCGCCGGTCAACGGCGCCAAGGGCAAGGCGCGCGGTTTCGAAGTGGCTTACCAGCAGTATTTCGACAAGCTGCCAGGCTGGATGAGCGGCATCGGCATGCAGGCCAACTTCACCTTCGTCGACAGCTCGACCAAGATGTACAACCCGGTGTTCTCCGAGTACTGCTCGAGCACGGGTAACAACGTGGCCAACCTGAACCTGAACATGAACGGCTGCGACACCGATGGCCGCACCTTCGGCAACCTGCCGCTGCAAGGCCTGTCGCGTCGTTCCGCCAACCTGGCGCTGATGTACGACAAGGGTCCGCTGTCGTCCCGCCTGGCTTACAGCTGGCGCTCGAAGCACCTGCAGGCGGTCAATGTCAACGGCACCAATGGTGGCGATGGCTTGAACACCAACCCGGCCAGCGCGACCTTCGGTGCGACCAACCTGCCATGGGCGCTGCCAACCTGGGCGGATGACTACGGCCAGCTGGACGGCGGTATCTCGTACAAGTTCGGCGAAAACCTGTCGTTTGGTTTTGAAGCGCAGAACCTGACCGACGCCAAGTTCAAGCAGTTGATGCAGCAAGGGATCGGCATGAAAGGCCGCGCCTGGTTCTCGACCGGCCGCCGCTATACCGCGCAAATGACCTACCGCTTCTAAAAAAAAACCTGCCGGAGTCAATCCGGCAGTATTCTTGCAGGCCGGGCAATGCCCGGCCTCTTCACATTCCGCAGGAGCACGTCAATACGCATGAAAAAAATGTCCCTCCAACTGATCGCCTCGCTTGGCCTGGCCGCCGCCATGGCTGCCGCCGCGCACGCCGCCGCGCCGCTGCCCCAGCTGGTCCAGAAAGACGGGCGCCACGCGCTGATGGTCGATGGCGCCCCATTCCTCATGCTGAGCGCCCAGGCGCACAACTCCAGCAACTATCCGAAAGCGCTGCCGAAAGTCTGGGCCGCCACCAAAGACTTGAACGCCAACACGGTCGAAGTGGCGGTGGCATGGGAACAGGTCGAGCCGGTCGAAGGCAAGTTTGATTTCAGCTTCGTCGACACCCTGGTCAAGGAAGCCCGCCAGAACAAGATGCGCCTCGTCATCGTCTGGTTCGGCACCTGGAAAAACACCAGTCCGCAATACACCCCCGAGTGGGTCAAATTCAATAACGAACGCTTTCCGCGCATGCTGGACAAAGACGGCAAGGCCATCTATTGCCTGTCGCCGCATGGCGAAGAAACGCTCAAGGCCGACAAAAAGGCCTTCACCGCCCTGATGAGCCATATCGCCAAGATCGACGCGGCGCAGCGCACCGTCATCATGGTGCAGGTGGAAAACGAGGTCGGCACCTACGGTTTCGTGCGCGACTTCAGCCCCAAGGCGCAGGCCCTGTTCAACCAGCCGGTGCCGCAAAAAGTGCTGGAGATGAAAAAGTCCCCGGTGGCATTGGCCGCCAAGGGCACGTGGAAAGAAGTGTATGGCGACTACGCCGACGAATACTTCCACGCGTATTCGATCGCCAGCTACATCGGCGAGATCGCCAAGTCCGGCCGCGCCGTCTACAACCTGCCGATGTACGTGAACAACGCGCTGCGCGACCCGATCGCACCGCTCGCGCCATGGAAGAACAACTTCGCCAGTGGCGGCCCGACCTACGACGTGATCGACATCTATAAAGCCGCGGCGCCGGCCATCGACGTCGTCGGCCCGGATATCTACAACGTCGAGTACAACAAGTTCAGCACCGCGCTCAAGCAGTTCAAACGCCCGGACAACGCGCTGTTCGTGCCGGAACTGGGCAATCATGCCGACTACGCGCGCTACACCTACCTGGCCCTGGGCAGCGGCGCAATCGGTTTTGCGCCTTTCGGCATGGACTACGCGAACTACACGAACTTCCCGCTGGGTTCCAAGTTCGCCGACAAGCGCACCATCGAACCGTTCGCCCGCATTTACGCGGCCTTCCGCCCGATGGCGCGCCACTGGGCCAAATGGGCGTTTGAAGGGCGCACCTATGGCGTGGCCGAGAGCGACGAGCGCACTCCGGAAACCGTGGAAATGAAGGGCTGGAAAGCCACCGTGTCCTTCCGCGAATGGCAGTTTGGCGAGAAGCACTTCTTCCCGACCCTGAACGATACGCCGGAAGGCTGCGAGCGCCCGAATGGCGGCGTGGCCATTGCCCAGATCGGCGAGAACGAATTCATCCTGGTCGGCCACAATGCCCGCGTCAAGCTCGACGGCATCGGCGCCAATGAAGGCAAGCGCACCATGCTGGCGCGGGTCGAAGAAGGGCATTTCGACAGCAAAGGCCAATGGATCATGGAACGCAACTGGAATGGCGACCAGGTGGATTACGGCATCAACATGAGCAATACCCCGACGGTCTTGAAGGTTCGCATCGGAACTTACTAGAACCAGACGAACACCAGGACTGCAGTTTTACAGCAACAAGACAGTACTATCCCCACAAGCAACAGGAGAAGAAACGTGTATTCCAGAACAATTATTTCGGCCTCCATCCTGGCGATGTTTGCCGCCCAGGCCCAGGCCGCTACCTTTGAAAAGACCGCCACCGGCGTGATCGTCAAGCCCGACGCCGGCGCCAAGGAAGTGCGCCTGGAAGTCATGACCGACAACATCATCCATGTCGTCAAAGTCAATGAAGCCGGCAAGCAGATCGATCCGTCGATGATGGCCGTGGCAACCCCATCGGCCAAGAATTTTGCCGTCAGCAAGAGCGGCACCGACGGCAAGGATGCCGTGGTGACCCTGAAAGCCAACAAGATCAGCGCCACCGTGTCGCTGCAGGACGGCAAGCTGCAGTTCCGCAACGACAAGGGTGAACTGATCCTCAATCAATACGCCGAGAAGTTCAAGCCGGTCACCATCGGCGGCAAGCCTTTCGTCGAAGTGACCCAGGGCTTCAATCCGAACACCAAGGACGCGCTGTACGGCCTGGGCCAGCACCAGAACAACCAGATGAACCTGAACGGCGAAGACGTGCTGCTGCAACAGCACAATATGGACATCGCCATTCCTTTCCTGGTCTCCGACAAGAACTACGGCATCCTGTGGGACAACAACAGCATCACCCGCTTCGGCAATCCGACCAGCTACGCCCACTTGAGCCGCGACCTGAAGCTGCTAGGGGACGACGGCAAGAGCGCCGGCCTGACCGCGCGTTACTACATCGGCGACAAGCTGGTGCTGACGCGCCAGGAGTCGGACATCAAGTACCAGTTCCTGAAAGACGTGGCCGAATTCTGGCCAAAGGAGATGGGCGATGCCAAGAAGCCGCCGAAGGATGCCCGCGTGGTCTGGACCGGCAGCCTGATGTCCGACAAGCCGGGCGTGCACAAGATGCAGCTGTACGCATCCGACTACACCACGCTGACCCTGGACGGCAAGGAAGTCATGGACGTCTGGCGCCAGAACTGGAACCCGTTCTACTTCAACTTCGAGCAGAAGTTCGCCAAGAACAAACCGGTCAAGTTCAAGCTGGAATGGAAGCCGACCGGCGGCATGGTCGCCATGCTGCACAACAATCCGCTGCCGCAAGCTGAACAGCGCTCCGTCACCTTCACCTCCGAAGTTGCCAAGGCCATCAAGTACTACGTGATCAACGGCGAGAGCATCGACAACGTGATTGCCGGCTACCGCCACATCACCGGCCAGGCGCCGATGATGCCGAAATGGGCCTATGGCCTCTGGCAATCGCGCCAGACTTACGGGACCCAGGAGCAGCTGCTGGGCGTGCTGAAGGAATACCGCAAGAACGGCTGGCCGATCGACAATATCGTGCAAGACTGGTTCTACTGGCCGGAAGACGGCTGGGGTTCGCACACCTTCGACAAGAAGCGCTTTCCCGATCCGAAAGGCATGGTCGACGAAGTCCACAAGCTGAACGCCCGCATCATGCTCTCGATCTGGGGCAAGTTCTATGCGGACACCGACAACTACAAGGAACTGGCCTCCAAAGGCTATATGTGGACCAAGAACGTCGAAAACGGCGATCTTGACTGGGTAGGCAAAGGCTACAAGAACAGCCATTACGACCCGTACACCAAGGAAGCGCGCGACATCTACTATCGCCAGATCAAACCGCTGGTCGACCTGGGCTTTGACGCCTGGTGGATGGACAACACCGAGGCCGACGTGCTGTCGAACAGCCGCCTGGAAGACTTCAAGCAATTGATCGGACCGACCGTGCACGGCGCCGGCGAAGTCACCTTCAACACCTACAGCCTGGCCCACACCGACGGCATGTACGGCAACCTGAAGCGTGACCAGCCCGACACCCGCCAGTTCATCCTGTCGCGCTCCGGCTTCGCCGGCATCCAGCGCAACGCCACCGCCATCTGGAGCGGCGACGTGGTGGGCCGCTGGAACGACCTGCAGAACCAGGTCTCGGCCGGTGTGCAAGTGTCGTTCTCCGGCGTTCCCAACTGGACGCACGACATTGGCGGCTACGCCCAGGAAGAGCGCTACCTCAATGGCGACCTCGGCTCGGCCCAGGAAAACCGCGCCACCGCCGTGGCCCCGATCAAGCCGGAAGACATGAAGGAATGGCAGGAACTGAACCTGCGCTGGTGGCAATTCGGCGCCTTCAGCCCGCTGTTCCGTTCGCATGGCGAAGTGGTCAAGCGCGAAATTCACCTGATTTCGCCGGAAGGCTCCGAGATGCGCGACTCCATGGTCTGGTACGACAAGCTGCGCTACCGCCTGATGCCGTACATCTACACGGTTGCTTCCGACACCCATTACTACTCCGGCTCGATCATGCGCGGCCTGGTGATGGACTTCCCGAAAGATGAGAAGGTCAAGGACATCCGCGACCAGTACCTGTTCGGGCGCGACATCATGGTGGCACCGGTGACTGCCTACGGCGCGCGCGAGCGCAGTGTGTACATGCCGAAGGGTGCCAACTGGTACGACTTCCACACCGGCGCGCTGCATAAGGGCGGCACCCGCGTGACCGTCAAGGCCCCGTTCAGCCAGATCCCGCTGCTGGTCAAGGCTGGTGCGATTGTCCCGATGGGTCCGGTCATGCAATATGTTGACGAGAAGCCGGATGCACCGATCACCTTGCGCGTGTACACTGGCGCCGACGGCAAGTTCAGCCTGTATGAAGACGACGGCGTCTCGAACGGCTACGCCCGGGGCGAGTTCACCCGCATTCCGGTCAGCTACGACGACAAGACCGGCACCGTCACCATTGGCGCGCGCGTTGGTAAGTACAAAGGCATGGTTGCCAAGCGCGAGTTCAAGGTGCACTTCATCAAGCCTGGCGTAGCGACTTCGCAACGTCTGGACGAGTCCGACAAGTCGGTCGTCTACGAAGGCAAGCCGGTGACGATCAAGCTGTAAGGATTGCCGCCAAACGACCCGCCGACGCAAGCCGGCGGGTTTTTTTTACGCCGGTTCCGGGGTTTGCGCAACATAGCGTCGTTTGCCCACGATTTCATCCACCCCGGGGTCAGTGCCCACATTGTTACATGAGGCCGCTTCCGCGCTGACTAAGGATGAGGTCGTGTAATGATGTGGGCACTGACCCCGGGGTGGATTGCACACGTTTTCATCGACGATGGGGTCAGTGCCCACATTGATATACGGGCTCGGCGATGGATTAGTACTTCAAAAAAAAATATCGGGAAATTGGATGCGTTATTTATTGATTGGCCTGGCCTTCCTTTTGGGCTCGCCCGCCTGGGCGCTGCCGAAAGCCAGCGAATTGCAGGTCCAGACTCACGTGCAGTACCTGAGCGGCAAGGACAAGGATAATCGGGTCAACTGGGAATTCATGGTAAATGGCGGCCGCAATAGCGGCGCCTGGAAAACCATCCCGGTGCCGTCGAACTGGGAAATGGAGGGCTTCGGCACCTACCGCTATTTCAACGACTGGACCGATCCGGTTCCCGATACCACCGGCATGTACCGCCACCGCTTCGAGGTGCCTGCCAGCTGGCAGGGCAGGCAGGTCGATATCGTGTTCGGCGCGGCCATGACCGACACCGAGGTAAAAATCAATGGCCAGCTGGCCGGCCCGATCCATCAGGGCGGATTTTACGAATTCCGCTATAACATTTCGACCTTGCTGAAACCGGGCACCAGCAATCTGCTGGAGGTAACGGTCAAGCGATTTTCCGCCAACGAGTCGGTCAACCAGGCCGAGCGCAGCTCGGACTATTGGATGTTCAGCGGGATCTTCCGCCCGGTGTGGCTGGAGTCGCGTCCCCTGGCCAACATCGAACGGGTGAACCTGGATGCCCGCCACACCGGCGACTTCAGCGCCCAGGTGTCAGTGGTGGGGAAGGGCACACGGGTCAGCGCGCAGCTGACGACCCTCGACGGTAAGCCGGTCGGTAAGCCATTTTCCGCCCCGGTGGTCGACGGCGTAGCGAAGCTGCGCGCTAATCCCGGCAAGGTGACGCCATGGTCGGCCGAGCATCCGCAGCGCTACCGCGTTCGCTTCCAGTACCTCGCCGGCCAGTCTGTTGTGCACGAGCTGACCAAGACGATCGGCTTTCGCACCATCGAACTGCGCAAGCAAGATGGCCTGTACGTCAATAACGTCAAGGTGCGCCTGAAAGGGTCGAACCGCCACTCGATCTGGCCGACCTCCGGCCGCACCACCAGCCTGGCCCTGAGCTATCAGGATGCGAAGCTGATGAAGGAAATGAACATGAACGCGGTGCGCATGTCGCACTATCCGCCGGACGAGCATTTCCTGGACGTGGCCGACGAAGTCGGCCTGTACGTGATCGATGAACTGGCGGGCTGGCAGAAGAAGTACGACACCGACGTGGCCACGCCGCTGGTCGGTGAACTGGTGCGGCGCGACCAGCATCATCCGTCGGTGATCCTGTGGGCCAACGGGAACGAGGGCGGTTTCAATCACGATCTCGACGATCTGTATGCCAAGTGGGACCTGCAAAAGCGCCCGGTGATCCACCCATGGGCCAATTTCGGCGGCATCGATACCGCCCACTACGCGCCATTCGACTGCTGCGCAAGCTCGCTGCACCATGGCCGCGATGTGTTCATGCCGACCGAATTCATGCACGGCTTGTATGACGGCGGCGCGGCGGCCGGCCTGGCTGACTTCTGGAACGCGATGCTGGCCAATCCGCTCAACGCGGGCGGCTTCATCTGGGCCTTCGCGGACGAGGGCATCGTGCGGGCAGATAAGAACGGCGCCATCGACACCGCCGGGAACTTAGCGCCGGACGGCATCGTGGGCCCGTACCGCGAAAAGGAAGGCAGCTTCTTCGCCATCAAGGAGATCTGGTCGCCGCTCTACATGCCGCTGTCGGAGTTGTCGCACCTGCCGGCCAGTTTCGATGGCAAGCTGGTGATGGAGAATCGCTATGACTTCACCAACCTGAACCGGCTCAAACTGAGGTGGAAGCTGTCGACCTTCGGCGGCGCCAGCGTGCAGGGCACGGTCAGAGCGCCGGATGTAGCGCCCGGCCTGCGCGGCCAGATCCGCCTCGAGCTGCCCCGCGACTGGGCGCAGCACGATGCGCTTTACCTGACGGCGCTCGACCACACCGGCATGGAGGTCTACACCTGGTCGTGGATGATTTCCGGCGCCGACAAGCTGGCCAAACGCACGTTTGCGAACTGGAGCGGAGCAAAACGGGCCGGCCAGACCTCGATCGATGAAGCCGCCGACAGTGTCGCCCTGCGCGCAGGCGACACCAGCGTGGTGATCGACAAGGCGACCGGCTACCTGCGCGAACTGAAGAAGGGCTCCACCGTGGTGCCGCTGTCGAACGGTCCGCGCCTGGTGACCGGCAGCGCCGTGCTCAAGACCGTCAAGGCGGAGCGTGCCGGCGAGGACGTGCTGGTGCGTGCCGAATACTCGGGCAATTTACACCATGTGGTGTGGCGCCTGACGCCGAACGGCGCCTTGAGCGTGAACTATGGCTACTATATCGAGAAGGGCCGCAGCGTCGATGCCCTGGGCGTCTCCTTCGATTATCCGGAAAAGCAGGTGACCGCGATGCGCTGGCTGGGCAAGGGCCCTTACCGCGTATGGAAGAACCGCACCCATGGCGTGGAATTTAACGTGTGGGAGAAGGCGTACAACGACAGCATCACCGGCGCTTCATGGAACTACCCGGAGTTCAAGGGCTTCCACGACAAGGTGTACTGGGCGGAGCTGGCCACGCACAATCTGCCGCTGACGTTTGTCAACCGCAGCGACGATATCGCGCTGCGGGTGTTCACCCCGGCCGAGGCAAGTGGCGCGGGATCGGAGCCCATGGATACCAAAATGCGCTTCCCGGTCGGCGATATCTCGTTCATGCATGCGATCATGCCGATCGGGACGAAGTTTCATCCGACCGCGCAGTTGGGACCGCAATCGGCGCCGCACCGCACCTCGAACGGGGGAAACTTTTTCGAGAATACCGTCGATATCCTGGTTGGTGAAGCCAGGCCGTAAAGAAAAAGGGGGCCGATAAACGGCCCCCGCAAAAGAATGGTCTCGTCAAATCAGACGATCATTCGAGACCATCGAGGAGAAACGTCATTTCGCCGCACACATGATGGCGGCGAGGATGTCTGCTTGAGTGAAGGTATTGGTCTTACGGTCAAAGATGCCCATGATGTCTGTGGAGGTGGCCGAGTATTTCATGTTGCCGTTGTCCCACCACACGGCGGGAATGCCGGCCTTGCGAGCGCCGCGCGCGAAGTACTGCGCGTGCTTGACCCGTTCGGCCAGCTTGTTCTTGTCGGTCGATGCCCATTCACCCATGATGACCGGCGTGCCGTTCTGGATGAATTTACGATTTAGACGGTCGAACATCGCGTCAAGTTCCGCTTGGCCGCTGAAAATCGCAGTGCCTTTTTGATTGAGCGCAAACTCATAGGGAAGATAGGCGTGACTGGACACGGCGACCATCTTGTCCTTCGGCAGCACCAGACCATTGATATGGAATTCATGTGGTGCCGCCACGTAAGTGGGCAGCATCACCAGCCGGCGCGCATTGTTGCCGCCGCTGGCGCGGATGGCGGACAGGGCGGCGGCATTGAGGCGGTTCACCACGGCCAGGTACTCGGGAGTGCCCCACCAGTCGTCGACCCCGTTGACGGCCACCCGCGGCTCGTTCATCGTCTCAAAAATCAGGTGGTGGTCGTATTTCTCGAAGCGGGCGGCGATCTGGGTCCACAGTTTGACCAGGATGGCGGCCGCCTTGGCTTCATTGGCCGTTGTCGGTGCTTCCCAGCCATTGTTATGATGAATGTTGACAATGACGTACATGCCATTGGCCAGCGCATAGTTGGCGATCTCTTCCACGCGGTTCATCCACGCGGCGTCGATGCTGCGCTCGCTCCCGGCCACGTGGTCGTCCCAGCTGACCGGCAGGCGCAAGGTGTTAAAGCCGGCCTGCTTGAGGGCGTCGATGTTGGCTTTGGTGGTGAGCGGATTGCCCCAGTGGGTCTCATCCATCATTGGATTGGCGGTGTTGCCGGACGCATCCAGGGTGTTGCCGAGGTTCCAGCCGGTCCCCATGTCGGCCGCGATGTCGAAACCGCTGCGCATCTGGCAGGATTTGCCGTTTTCCGTGCCGATGAAGTCGCCGTCCGGGTCGGAAGTCAGCCTGGCACAGAAGGCCAGCGCAGTACTGCTCTGAAACGGCATGACGGTCGGCGCGCTGGTGCACGCCGCGGTCGCTGGCGTGGATGCGGGCGTAGGGGGAGCCGCAGCGGAGCTGGAAGCCGCCGCGCCGCCGGAACTGCCGCTGCAGGCGGCCAGAAAGCCGGCCATCCACAGGGCGGCAGTGCCTCTGCCGGAGCGCCGCAAGAGGGCGCGCATCGACGCGGGATGATTCGTGGCCGGACGCTTGGGCAAGCGCCCGCTTGGGATGGTCATGATGTCACTCTTGGTATTTTATAGCTCTAATTAAACCATTCTCCCGCGCCAAAACTGTTGCGGCAATTGTGAAATTCACCAAGCAGGACAATGATAATCGCAGGTGAAAACGACATCACCGGCAGGGCCGCCCGCTGGTGGACTTGCCATACACCAGCCCGCGCCCGGCCGTGCTCATATAAACAAGGCCGGGCCGGTTCATATCGCCGACCACGAACTGGCCGTTGCCGGGGCCGCCGTACTGATGCATGTCGTCGTTGATACGGGTCCAGCTGGCACCGGTGTCGGTCGAGCAGAACATGCCGCGTACGCCGTCCACGCTGCCCCACAGGTACAGCGTGGGGTAGGGCGCGGCTTCGGCCGGCTTGCCGAAGCCGATCGCGCCGGCAAAAGCGACCTTGGGCAGAATTGTGAAGCTGGCGCCCGAGTCGGTCGAACGGGCCAGCCCGCCGTCGTAGAGCGCGACCCAGATATCGCCTTCGCGTTCGGGCGCCACGCGGATCACCTTCGATCCGCGCGTGGAAGGCAGTTTGCCGGCCCCCTTGAAGGAAGCGCCGGCGTCGCTGCTCACCAGCAGCGTGTCGCCGTCGAGCGCATAGAATTTGGCGGGATTGACGCTGTCACCCACCGGATAGGCATTGCTCACCTTCAGGCTGGCCAGCTGCTCCCAGCTGGTGCCGGCATCTTTGCTGCGGTAAGTAGCCGTGCCGTCTTCCGGGCTATGCAGGATCACGCTGCCGTCGGCGCTGAGCGCGACCTGGCCTTTGATGCCGTTCATGGCTGCGGTCCGGGTCCAGCTTTTGGCCATGTCTTTTGAAACGTACATGGCTTCGCCGACCCGTACCAGCACCTTGCTGTTTTTGGCGGCGTAGGCCAGGCCGGTGGTGGTGCCCATGGCCGGGCTGACGATGGGTGGATACTTCGTGACGTCGGCATGCACAAAGCCGTCATAGTCGCCGATCGCCGAGACCAGCGGACCGTTTGGAATGCTGACCAGGCCAAGCGGCACGGTCTCTTCCAGGCCGGCCACGTGGAAGTCCCATTTGACGGGCACGGCATCGATGTTGCGGGTCCTGAAGATGCCGTTCCCGGACACCACCATCACGGACTTGGAATCGAAGGGGTCGAATTCCACCGAGGCGGCCCAATGGATCGAGTTCCCTTCGATCCAGCTGATACCCTTGGTGTCGAGAACGAAGCCTTTGGTGATGACGTCAGTCCAGCTGGCACCGCCGTCGCTGGTGATGAAGATGCGGTCGCCCTTGGCCTTGCCGTACTGCGGGGCGAAGTGATTGATGGTGGTGACGATCATGCGCTTGGCGTTGCGCGGGTCGACCGTGATACCGGCGTAAGCGCGCTTAAGCGGCGGAGTGATATCGGTCCACTTGTCCTCTTTGAGGTGATACTTCCAGACCTGGCCCTGGTCGACCGGCTCGCCCATGCCGGGCTTGCCCCACGGCCCAGCGCCATTGGCGTAGGTGATGACCAGGTGGCCGTCGGCCAGCACGGCGCGGTGCGGCATCATGCCTGAACCGGTGGGCGGTCCGCCGGCGATCGGCTGGAAGCTCTTGCCGGCGTCAAGGGAGCGATACAGGTTGGCGGCGCCGGCGCGCGAGACGCCCAGCAGCAGCGCCCTGGACTCGCGCTCCATCAGCACGAAGCTGATACCGTTCCCGTTCGGAGTCGTGGTCACACCCAGGCTGTCGAGGCGGCGCCAGCTTGACCCTTCATCGACGCTTTTGAACAGGCCATTGGCGCGTGTGCCGAGGTACAGCACCTTGCCGTCGTGCGGGTCCACCAGCAGCTTTTCGCCGGTGTTGCGGCCCATGCCGTTTCCATGGGCCTTGAACTGTGCCGTCACGTCGACCTTCTTGAAGGTGCGGCCGTAGTCGTTCGATTTGAAGAAGGCGCTGTTGCCGCCCTGCTGATAGGCGATCCCGGCCAGCATGTAGACCTTGGACGGCGCGTTCGGGTCAAGCGCCAGGGTCTCCACGCCCAGCAGGCCGGTTTCGCGGTCGGACACCCAATCGGTCAGCGGGATCCAGCGCGCTGCCCGTTTGTCCCAGCGGTAGGCGCCGCCGACGTCGGTGCGCGCATAGGTCAGGCCCGGCTCGGTCTTGCTGGTAATGAGGCCTGAGACGAAGCCGCCGCCGCCAATGGCCACGTTGTTCCACTCGTACGGAGCGGCGGTCGCGATGCCGGCCGCAAGAACGCCGGCGCACCCGAATGCGAAAAGTCTGCTCGTCTTAATTCTGCTCATCTTATTTCTGCTCCAGCAGGCGGGTAAGTTCGGGACGCATTGCATCGGACCACAGCTGGTAGCCCTTCTCGTTCGGGTGCAGCAGGTCGGGCATGATCTCTTTGGACAGGGTGCCGTCGGCCGTCAGGAAGGCCCGATTGATGTCGAGGAAGTAGACCTTGCGCTTGTCGGCCAGCTTGGCCAGCATGGTATTGACCTTGGCGTTAATCTGGCGCAGCGCGCCGCTTGGGGTCTCGTCGCGCGGGAAGATCGCCAGCAGCAGGATCTTGGTGTTGGGCAGGCGCTTTTGAAGTTCCTCGATATTGCGCGCGATGCCGGCCGTGGTGGTGGCCGGGTCTTCCAACCGATGGCCAGTGTTATTGGTGCCGAACATGAGCACCGCGAGCTTCGGCGCGATGCCGTCGACGGCGCCATGTTGCAGGCGCCACAGGACGTTTTCGGTGCGGTCTCCCGAGAAGCCCAGGTTGAGCGCGTTGTACTGGCGGTAGTTGGCGGTCCATACCTTCGCGCCATTCTTTTCCCAGCCGTTGGTGATGGAGTCGCCGATGAAGATCATTTCGGGGGAGACGCCCCTGGCCTTCATGGCCTTGACCTCGTCCAGCTTGGCCTGATGGCGCGGCAGCCACCAGTCGATCGACCAGGATTCGTCCAGCTTGCCAGGGGTGACCGACACCGTCTTGTAGTCCGGGCAGGAGGTGTTCGGCGTGCCGGTCTTGTTCATGACGATGTTGGCGATGCTGATGTCGCCGTTGCCGGTGCCATCGACCGCGAACGGTTTGGTGACGGCGCTGAAGTTGTCGCCGTCGCGCACAAAACACTTCATCGAATAGGACAGGTGCCGCCAGCCTTTTCCGGCCGCCTCGCGCGCCTGCACCACGTGGGAGACCTTGCGCTCGCAATCCTTGCCGCAGTCGACCTTGAATGTCAGGCCACCCTTGGCCAGTTCATTGACCCTGAGGTCGAACTCCAGCGTGCCCTTGTCCAGGTAGGGCGTCAGGTCGAGCGCTTTGCCGCCTTCGACGCGCAGGCCGGCGTACCAGATGTCTTTCCAGCGCAGCGTGACGGCGTCGTTCGGCGCGTCCTTGGTGGCCGCTTCGGCGCTCACGGCCTGGTCCGTCATGTTGCTGCCGGGCGGCTTGGGAACGCTTAAAGCCTGGCCCGTAAATACCTGCTGGCTTTCGGGATTGGCCACCACCAGCTGGTAGGAGTCGAGCACGGGGCCGGTGTAGAGGGGCAGCTCGGCAGCGCCGCGCGGTGCGGTGCCGCATGCGGAAAGTGCGCCGGTGATCAGGAGGCCGAGAGCGCAGCGTACATATTGGGTCATGGCTTTGTCGTGATCGGTGAAGAGAAAAAATGATGATACATCGCTACAACAAAAGCCGGCCGCCTTTGTTGAATAATGTAATGCGGGTTGGTGAAATGCTCTCGATGAGGCCTGCGAAGCGAGCGATGCAGGCACAAATTCTGTCTCGAAATATGCGGCATGAAATTGCCAAGCCGTCACTTTCCGCTTATTCTTGCCGGTCCGATACGCGCACCATGCCGGTGCGCGGCAACACCATCCAGGATTCATGAAGACAAACATCACCGTTATCGGCTTGGGAGCGTTCGGTTCCACCGTGGCCCTCGAACTCACCCGCCTGGGCCACGATGTGCTGGGCATCGATTCGAACGCCAACCGTACCAATGCGCTGGCCGACCAGCTGGCGCAGGCCGTCACCGCCGATGCGCGCGACGAACGCGTGCTGATCGAGTTGGGCGTGCCGGAATCGGACGTGGTGGTGGTGGCGATCGGCGAGGACATTGAAGCCAACATCCTGACCACCCTGGTGGTCAAGGGCATGCCCAAGCCGAAGGTCTGGGCCAAGGCGCTCAACCACAACCACCACAAGATCCTGGAGAAGCTCGGCGCCGATCACATCGTCCATCCGGAATACGAGATGGGCCTGCGGGTGGCGCGCACGCTGATCTATCCGGAGGTGCTGGACTACATCAGCCTGGGCGACGACAAGTTCATCGCCGAGGTACGCGCCTCGGAGCGGCTGGCCGGCAAGCGGATCGACGCGCTGCACCTGGAAGAGAACGGGGTGGAGTGCGTGCTGATCAAGCATGGCGCGCTGACCTTCACCAGCAGTAACGGCGCCTACCGCTTCGAAATCGGCGACCAGATCATCCTGCTCGGTAAGCTCGGTAATCTGCGCCGCATCTCCAAGTACTTATGAGCCGCCACCTATGAGGCAGAGCCCGACCGACGCGCTGGTCAACCAGGTCGAGAGCAGCCTGTTTCGCCTGCGCCCGCCGCAGGCGCTGCTGATATCGTTCATCGCACTGTCGATGCTCGGCGCGGTGCTGCTCAAGGTGCCGATCGCCAGTACGCAGCCGACCAGCTGGCAGCAGGCGATTTTCATGTCTGTCTCGACCGCCACCGTGACCGGGCTGGCGGTAGTCGACATCGGCACCCACTTCACGCTGTTCGGCCAGTGGGTGCTGATCGTGCTGATGCAGCTGGGCGGGCTGGGCCTGATGACCTTCGGCGTGTTCGTGATCTACCTGGCGCGCGACCGCATGAGCATGCAGCACCGCGCGGCCTTGTGCGAGGCGCTCAACGAGCCGGGGCAGGGCAATCTGCATGGGCTGCTGCGCGCCATGTTCGGCTTTACCTTTCTGATGGAGGCGCTCGGCACGGCGCTGCTGGCCGTGCACTGGGTGCCAATCATGGGCTGGAGCGATGGCCTGTATCACAGCTTCTTTCACGCGGTGTCGGCGTTTAACAATGCGGGCATGGCGCTGCACGCCGATGGCCTGATCGGCTATGTGGCCAACCCGCTGGTCAACAGCGTCATCACGGTGCTGTTCATCAGCGGCGGCATCGGCTTCATCGTCATCGCGGACCTGATCAGGAAGCGGCGCTTTCGCGACTATGCCCTGCACACCAAGATCATGCTGATCGGGACCCTGGTCATGAACAGCATCGCCATGCTGCTGGTACTGGCGATCGAATACGGCAATCCCGCCACACTGGCCGCTCTGCCGGAAATGGGCGACCGCCTGTGGGCGGCCTGGTTCCTTGCCGTGGCGCCCCGTTCGGCGGGCTTCAACACGATCGACGTCGGTGCGCTGTTGCCTGCCACCGCCTTCATGATCATGGGCCTGATGTTCGTCGGCGGCGGCAGCGGGTCGACCGCCAGCGGCATCAAGCTGTCGACCTTCATCGTCATGCTGGCGGCCACCCGCGCGTTTTTGCGTTCGGAAGAAAAGCCGGTGCTGTTCGGCCGCAGCCTTGATTCGAGCCTGGTGCTCAAGGCCATGTCGATTGCGATCATCTCGATGTTCTTCGTCGTCACCGGGCTGTTCCTCCTGACGATCACCGAAAAGGCGCTGTTCATGGATATCGCGTTCGAGGCGGTGTCGGCCTTCGGCACGGTGGGCTTGTCGCGCGGCCTGACGCCGCGCCTGTCCACCGCCGGCCAGTGGATTGTGATCGTGCTGATGCTGATCGGCCGGGTTGGCCCGCTGACCCTGGCCTTCACGCTGGCAAACCGCCGCCGCGCGCTGATCCAGTATCCCTCGGCGAAGATCACGGTCGGCTGACCGGGCAGAGCCAGTGCTGCGCCCGCAATCCTGCAAACCAAATAAGATTGCGGGCACAACAGCAAATGAAAGCGGCTTATGTTCAGTTTCATCGTCGACCTGATCGCCCGGTCCGGCTATGTCGGCATCTTCTTCCTGATGGCGCTTGAGAATATCTTCCCGCCCATTCCGTCCGAGATGATCATGCCCTTCGCGGGCTATGTGGCGGCATCGGGCAAGCTGCACGTCATCGGCGTGCTCATTGCGGGGACCGCGGGATCGGTGGCCGGGGCGCTGCCGTGGTATTTCGCGGGCCGCAAGCTGGGCCAGAAGGGCTTGAAGAAGTTCGCCTGCGAGCATGGGCGCTGGCTGACCCTTTCGGCACGCCAGGTGGACCGCGCGGCCGATACCTTCAAGCGGCATGGCGAAAAGGCGGTGCTGTTCGGGCGCCTGATTCCGGCCGTGCGCACGCTGATCTCGGTCCCCGCCGGTATCGCTAGAATGCGCACGCTGCCATTTCTCGCCTATTCGACCCTGGGCTCGCTGGCCTGGACCGCGCTGCTGGTGGGCGCGGGATATCTGCTGGAGCAGAACTTCAAGGCGGTGGCCAATTACGTCGATCCGGTATCGAAAGCGGTCTTCGGCGTGATTGCCGCGATCTACCTGTATCGGCTGGTAAGGCACAAAAGCGAAGAGGACAGCGCGGCCTGATCGCGCGCGCTAGTGCCCCTTGCCGAAGCGCTCCAGTACATACCGGCTCATGCCCTTGGCCAGTTCGTCCTCGCCCATGAAGACCTTGGATGCCTCGCGTTCGAGCAGCCCGGCCGCTTCCTCGTTATGCGTGCGCACCACGACCTCGATGGCGGGATTGAGTGTGCGGGCGGTCTCGATCATCTTGCGCACGTCGAAGGTGTCCGGGGCGGCTACCACCAGCATGCCGGCGCGCGCGATGTGCGCCTGGATCAGTACCGCCGGATCGGCCGCGTCCCCGTACACCGCCGCGGTGCCGCCGGAACGCGCCCGTTCGACCATCTCGCGGTTCTGCTCGACCACGACGTAGGGGATGCCACGCTCTTCCATGCATTCGCCGATGCGCCGGCCCACCCGGCCGTACCCCACCAGAACCACCTGGCCGGCCAGGTATTTTTCATCGGTGGACATCGGCAGTTCGGCCAGCGGATCGCCGGCCCGTTCGAGCATGCGATTGAGGGAAGCATGTCCACGCACCCAGTTCATCACAGGCTGAACCCCGGCGAACACCAGCGGGTTGATCGCGATCGAGATCAGCGCGCCGGCCAGGATCAGGCTGCGGCCTGCTTCCGGCAGCAGGCCAAGGGTGACGCCGAGGCCGGCCAGGATAAAGGAGAACTCGCCGATCTGGGCCAGGCTGGCCGAGACCGTCAGCGCCGTGTTCAATGGATAGCGGAAGGCCAGCACCAATGCCGCGGCGGCGAACGATTTGCCGAACACGATGATCGCCACCACCACCAACACCTCCAAAGGCTGCTTGACCAGCACCATCGGGTCGAACAGCATGCCGACCGAGACGAAGAACAGCACGGCGAACGCTTCGCGCAGCGGCAGCGATTCTTCAGCGGCGCGGTGGGCGAACTCCGATTCGCGCATCACCATGCCGGCGAAGAAGGCGCCCAGCGCGAACGACACGCCGAACAGTTTGCCGGCGGCGTAAGCAATGCTGACCGCCGCCGCCACCACGCACAGGGTGAACAGCTCGCGCGAACCGGTGCGGGCGATCTGCCAGAGCAGGGCCGGGAACAGGCGCCTTCCCGCCACCAGCATGAAGGCGATGAAGGCCGAGACCTTGAGCAGCGTGATGCCGAGGGTTTTCCACAGGTCGCCGCCATCGCCGCCCGGCACCGTGCCGCCCAGCGCGGCGGCCAAAGGCGGCAGCAGCACCAGCACCAGCACCATGGCCAGGTCCTCGACGATCAGCCAGCCGACTGCGATGCGGCCGTTCATGGAGTCGAGTACGCCGCGCGCTTCGAGCGCCCGCAGCAGCACCACCGTGCTGGCCACCGACAGCGCCAGGCCGAATACCAGCGCCGCGCCGATGTTCCAGCCCCACCAGAGCGCCGCGCCGGCACCCATCGCGGTGGCCACCGCGATCTGCAGCACCGCACCGGGCACGGCGATCTTGCGCACCTCCATCAGGTCCTTGATCGAAAAGTGCAGGCCCACGCCGAACATCAGCAGCATCACGCCGATTTCCGCCAGTTCGCTGGCGATGCCGGTATCGGCCACGAAGCCGGGCGTGAAGGGGCCGATCAGCACACCGGCGAGCAGATAACCCACCAGCGCGGGGAGTTTCATGCGTACCGCGGCAAAGCCGAGCAAGAGGGCGAGGCCTAGTGCCGCCGAGATAGTCGTGATCAGGGGAATGCTGTGTTCCATCAGCGGATTCCCGTCCTGTGTTTACAAAAGCTGTGTTGCAGCATAGGGAGATCTCCACGCGAGTCGAATTACTTCGATACTAAACGATCAGGACGATGTGGGCAGGCGGATGAGCTCGTTTTGCATGCCTTGAGCAAGCGAACCGGGGACAGTTTTCTGTTGTCTAAACCCGTTTGGAGGCCATCATGAACCGAGAACCGATTGACCAGGCCGGCCAGGCAAAGGCGCAGCCTGCCGACCCAAAGCAAGCATTGCCGACAGCACCGGATGATGAACCGGCGGAGGAACTCAGTGAAGAAGAGCTGCGGCTGATGGCGGACACCATGCCTGGCGATGGTCCGGGCGGCGATTGAGCGGCGCGTACCGCTCACCGGCGAAGCTACCTTAAGGCAGCTTGCAACATTGCGGTGATCATCGCCAGCGCAAGGAGCGCGCTGGCAAACGCGAAGGTGAGCTGCATGCCGGCCGCGGGTCCGCCCGGGGCCGCCGAACCGAGGGCGTACACCGTACCCATCAGCGAGGCGCCGGTGACCAGGCCGAGGTTGCGCGACAGTTGAAGCAAGCCCGATACAAGGCCGCGCTCCTCATTTGGCAAGCCGGCCATGACGGCGGTACTGGTGGCGGCCTGCACCAGGGCATAGCCGCCTGTCGTCATTGCAAGCGATCCCACATATGCCGTGACGCTCGACTGAAGCATCAGGCCGCAGCTTCCGCAGGCCATGGTGGCGAGGCCTCCCATCGTGACAATTTGCGCACCGAACCGGTCGACCAGGCGTCCACCCGGCATTCCAGCGAATGCCGCAACAAGCGGCCCGGTTGCCATGATGAGTCCGATCTGCGCGGCAGTCAGCGAAAGCGCGCCCGAGAGGTAGAACGGGCCGACCACCAGCGTGGCCATGACGACTGCCGAGACCAGCGTGGTGATGAGGAAACCTGCACCAAGCGAGCTCTTGCGGAACAAGGATATGCGAAGCAGTGGCTCGGGGGCGCGCGCTTCGAGCCGGACGAACAGGATGGCTCCCAGGCCTGAGGCCGCCAGCAACAGAAGCGCAGTCCTGCCGTCTTGAATCGTCATCGCGAGCGCGAAGCTGCCAAGTATGGCGGCGAACACGATGGTGCCAAGGTGGTCGAAGCCAGGCTGGCGGGTGCCCGGCCGGTCGGCCGGCAGGTAGCGCCATGCCATGAGCAGCGCGAGCGCGGCCAGAGGAAGATTGACCTGGAAAATCGATGGCCAGCCTGCTTCGGCAATCAGCAGGCCGCCGAGTGAGGGCCCCAGCGCCGTGCCGACCGCCGTCATGCTGCCGATTAATCCCATGGCGCTGCCGGTCCTTGCCTTTGGCACCACATCGCCGACGAAGGTCAGGATCAGTGCCAGCATGCCGGCTGCGCCCAGGCCTTGCACCAGTCGCGCGGCAATCAATAGCCACAGCGAAGAGGCGAGGGCGCAGAGCATCGAGCCGGTGGCAAAGACGATCAAGGCAGCCATCAACAGGCGCCGCCGTCCGATCAGGTCGCCCACGCGCCCGGCCAGGACCACCATCGTCGTCATGACCAGCAGGTAGGACAGGACAATCCACTGCAATTGCCGCATGGGCGCGCCGAAAACCGTGCCCAGGGTGGGCAAGGCAAGGCTGGCGGCGCTGCTGGCGAAAGCTGGCAGCAGGGCGCATAGCGACAAGCAGGCGAGTGCGCCGCGGCGGCCCGCCAGGCTGAGGGGAACGGTTATGGGCGTCAAGGAAAGCTCCGGATGATAGTGCGCGATATGGCGCTTTACACAGTACGCGCGCGGCAAGGATGGCGGAAGACGCGCTGTCTGCATTGATTCATTGCGTCTGGCGCCTTGTCTCGTTGGAAATGCCCTACAATCGCGGCATGTCGAATCCCGATCTCAATCTATTGATCACGCTCGATGCCGTGCTGACCGAAGGCAGCGTGGCAGGCGCCGCCCGGCGCTTGCGGCTCAGTCCCTCTGCAATGAGCCGCGCGCTGGCGCGCCTGCGCGCAACGACCGGCGATCCCTTGCTGGTCCGGGCCGGCCGCGCGCTGGTGCCGACGCCGCGGGCGGTGGCCCTGCGCGAGCAGGTCGGACGGCTGGTCGAAGAAGCCAGAATCGTGCTCTCTCCCGACCAGCAGCTCAGGCTTGACACGCTGACCAGGACGTTCACCCTGCGATGCCGGGAGGGCTTCGTCGAGAACGTCGGGGCGAGACTGCTGGAGCGGATTGCCGCACAAGCGCCCGGGGTGCGTCTATGTTTCGTGCAAAAGAGCGACCGGGAAAGCGCTTTGCTGCGCGACGGCAGCGTGGATGTGGAAACCGGGGTGATCGGCAGCGAGACCAGTCCGGAGGTGAGAACCCAGCGCCTGTTTCGCGACCGCTTCGTCGGCGTGGTGCGCAAGGGCCATCGCTTCTGCAAGGGCCGCATGACGCCCGAGCGCTATGCAGGGGCGCGGCACATCGGCGTATCGCGCCGTGGTTTGGATCAGGGCCCGGTCGATGCGGCTTTGCTTGCGCTTGGCCTGCAACGCCCGACCTTGACGGTGGTGGAAAATTTTGCCGCGGCGCTGGCGCTCGCTCGCGACACCGATCTGGTGGCCAGCGTTCCGGAACGCCAGACCGGCATCCTGCGCGATGGCTTGTTCACCTTTGAACTGCCGTTCGCCGCACCGGAGGTCACTGTATCGCTGATGTGGCATCCACGGCTGGAGGCAGATCCGGCGCACCGCTGGCTGCGCGGTGTGATTGTTGGCTTGGTACGGGACGAGCAGGTATCCGGAACCACAGCCAACGGTCGACAGTCAACCGACAGGCGGTGAACACCCAAGCGGCATCGCCGCGGTGCGGCGATTAGCTAATAGTAAAGATTTATTGACAATTCTTGAAAATTTTCAATACAATATTCCTGTAGCCTGTGCATTGTGCGAGGCTGATGGCCTGGCGAGGTAGGAAATGCGCAGTATCGTGCACGTTATTTCTGATCTCCATCTAGGCGGCGCGAGCGCGACCGCCGATGGGCCCGGTTTCCAGATGTGTCCGCCATCGACCCACACCCGTCTGGGTGCCTTGATCGATGCCCTGCCTGCCAGCACGGACACGGTCGACAGTCATCTCGTGATCGCCGGTGATATTGTCGATTTCCTGGCCGAAGAGCCGTTCGAGGCATTCACCGCCGATCCCGAACGTGCGCGTGCCAAGCTGGGGCGGATTTTCGACAGCACCGCCGTGGTGTGGGATGCGCTGGCCCGGTTCGCCCGCGAGCGCGGCGGGGTACTTACACTCATGCTGGGCAACCACGACATCGAACTGTCTCTCCCCGGCATACGCGAGATGCTGCATGCGCGCGTGGCTGGGCCCCGCACCGACTTCATCTACGACAATGAGGCGTTTACGTTAGGGCCCTTGCTGGTCGAGCACGGCAACCGCTTCGACGCCTGGAACGCGGTGCCGCACGACGCCTTGCGCCGCCTGCGTTCCCAGCTGTCGCGCAAGCTCCCGGTGCAGCCGGAATTTCCCGCCCTGCCTGGCAGCCGGATGGTGATCGATGTGATCAACCCGCTTAAACGCGATTACCCCTTCATCGACCTGCTGAAACCGGAAACCGCCGTGGCGCTGCCGATCGCGGCGGCGCTGGGCGGGGCCGGCCTGAAAGAGGCCTGGCGCGGCTTCGGTAAATTTCGCGACAGCTGGGCGGTCGATTACGACGAGAGCACTGGCGAGCCGGAAGATCCCAATTACATTGCCGGCGAGCTGGTCCCGGACCAGGACCTGTGGGACGCGGCGCAGGATGTGGCTCAGGAGGTGGAGGGCCTGCCCTCCAGGAGCCTGGGCGGGTTCTTGCGCCAAACCGGCTCGGAGGCGATGGCGGCGGTGCGGCGCGCGCGCATCGATGCCCTCTACGGCGCATTCCGTAAGCTGGCGCATCTGCGCCGCCTGCACCAGGAAGCCTTCGCCATCGAATCCGAGAGTGACACGTATCTGACCCCGGCGCGCCGCGCGGCCGAGGCTGGCTTTCAAGTGATCGTCTATGGCCACACCCACCTGCCCAAGCGGGTTCCGCTGGCGCCGCCGGGGCCTGGGCAAGCGCTCTACCTCAATACCGGTACCTGGGCCGATGTGATGTGCGTGCCGGATGGCATCTGGGATGCGGACACGGCGGCCGGGCGCGCACTGTTCAGGCGCTTCTGCGAAGAACTGACCGGGGAGGGGCTGGCAGGCTGGCGGCGCAGCATGCCAACCTATGCCCGTATCGAGCTCGATGGCGACACCTTGAAGACGGCTGAGCTGCACTTTGCCGACGACCATACGGTGGCCAGTACCGAAGGAGTCTGGCGGCGGCTGGCCGCGAGGGAGGCCGTATGACGCCCGACGAGGTATGGAGGCAGCTGCAGAAAACCTGTGTTTTCATCACGCTCAAGAACGGGGGCAGGGGCTCCGCTTATGTGATTGCCAAAGGTTATGCCGGAACGGCGGCGCACAATCTGAAGGGCTGGAAGGATGGCGAGCAGATCAAAGTGCGGGTCGGCTGGCAGCAGCCGGCGCGGATCGTCGACGCCACCATCCTGAAGCGCGACGAATTTGCCGATGCCGCGGTCCTGGTCCTTGCCGACGAAGCCTGCGCTGAAATCAAGCCATTTTCGCCAGGTCCGCTGCCCGATGCCGAAACAGCATGGCGTGGCTTTGGATTTCCAAGCGCGGTGAGGGAGCCGGATGGGCTGCCCGTTGGCGGGAAGGTGCAATACGCCGCTTACCAGAACGGGGGCGGCAACGCGCAGATGCTTTTGCAGTGTAATGAAGCCGCCGCCGGTGCCGGCGTTGGCATGCATGGCTTTTCCGGCACCCCCGTCATCGCCGGTGACCGGCTGGTTGGCCACTTTACCGAGCAATTCGGCGATCCGGATGACCGTCACCGGGCCGCATTCGGCATGGTGAGGGCCTGCCCGATCGCTGCGGTGCTGGCGCTGCTGCCGCCTGAAGCCAGGCCAGCCGTGCTTGCGCCTGCCGCCGCACCGCTCGCCGCGCCCATCAAGCGGACGCGCAAGCCGAAGCCGTCCGACGCCGAGGTGGTGCCGAATCTGCTCTCATGGTGCGACCGCGACGAGGTTATCGAGAAAATTCAGGATTGGCTCAAGCAGCCGGCGACCGGCGGCGCTGGCCTGCTGTGCCTCGTCAGTCACCACGATCACCGGCCCAACCTGCTGCTCAAACGCATTGCCCGTGAACTGGAAACCCACCCGCCGTACGTCGGTACGCGCGAGCGCTACATGGTGCGCGATGATCAGCTCGACGATGCGGAGAGTTTTCGGCGCGCCGCCTTGAAGACGCTCCAGTGCGAACTGGCAAACGATATCGCCAGTGCGCGCGACTTCGTCGATGGTGCCGGCCTGCTCCTGGTCGGTATTTCCTGCGATTGTAAGCGCTTGTCTCCCAAACAGATCGTTCAGAAAATCGGGCACGCGGCGCAGTGGATCAGTTCGCTTGCGCTCGGCGAGCGCCGCTTGATCGTCGTGATGACCATGAGCGACATGCAGCCAGGCTGGATCGACCGCTTATTGGGCCGCTCGGTGCAACGCAGGGTCGGCGATGCCTACGCCAGGCTCAGCCAAGATGCGAGCTCGACTTTCGCCGGCTGCATGCTGGCCAAGCCGATCGAACTGGGCGATTACAAGTTCATTGACCTGCACAACTGGACCATGCGCGACGAGGTGCGGGAAGGCCTCGGCCACACCTGGAATGCACTGAGCCCCGAAAAGATCGCTGAATGGTTCGATGGCGGCAATTGCACCTTCGATCAACTGCTCGTCCAGCTCGATGGCTTGCATAAAGAAAATCTAACCTGGAAAGGCAGGAACCCATAGTGGCTGAGCACACTTCGATCGGCGCGCGCATGCCGGCGCCCACATACATTCCTGACGACGATCTGCTCATTGCCGCACGGGTGGCGATGGAACTGGGTCAACCGCTGCTGCTCACCGGCGAGCCCGGTACCGGCAAGACCACTTTCGCCCAATACCTCGCGGATGTGCTTGCACCGTCCTTTTTCGCCGTAGGGGAAGCCGCCGGCGCGCCGGCGTTTGCCTTGCATACCTTCGAAACCAAATCGACCAGCGTGGCTTCCGATCTGTTTTACCGCTTCGACAGCCTGCGCCGCTTTCAGGCGGCACACAACCCGTCGATGAGCAGCGATAACGCCGACTACATTACTTTCGAAGCCCTGGGGCGGGCCATCATCGAATCGCTGCCTTACGACGCGGTCAAGGATCTCGAACCGGATGCCAGTCTGCATCAAGGTGCGCGCCGTTCAGTCGTCCTGATCGATGAAGTAGACAAGGCGCCGCGCGACTTCCCCAACGACTTGCTCAATGAAATTCAGCGCATGTTTTTCCGCATTCCGGAGATCACGGCGCCAGGCAGCCGCGCGATCCGGCGTGTCGATGCGGCGCCGGACATGCATCCCATCGTGGTCCTGACCAGTAATAGCGAGAAGAACCTGCCGGCGCCATTCTTGCGGCGCTGCGTGTTTCATCACATTCGCTTTCCGGAGCGGCAGTCCGCACGGCTGGGCGAGATCATCCGGGCCAACCTGAAGCACCCCGGCAGCGTGCTGGCCGACAGCGCATTGGCATTCTTTTACGATGTGCGCGAGCACGGCCGCATGGACAAGCTTCCCACGTCGCACGAACTGATGCGGTGGATACAGACCTTGCATACGCCGGGACGCTTCTTTGCCGGCGACGTTGATGTCAGCCGCAAGCAACTGGGAGAGCTGCCGCTGGCCAAGCTCAAGGCCACGCTCGGCGTGATCGCAAAGACCGCCAATGATGTCTCTGAAGTCGAGGCGCTGCTCGATGAGCGGTACAGCCCACGTACAGCGCACAACTGAGGAGCCGCTCATTTCAGCGCAGGCACAGGCCAGCCTCGGGCCGGAGGACATCGCGCAGCTCGGCCATTGGCTGCGCGAGCATGAGCTGCCCGTCGATCCGGGCCAGCTGATTGCATCGGCGCGCCTGCTTTCTGGCCAGGCCGCCCCGCTTCCGGCAACCGAGCTCGGTCCGTGGCTGGCGCCGCTGCTGAGCACGAACGCCACTGAACAGACCCGCTTCCACGAGTTGTATGCGGACTGGCTGGCCGCGCGCGGCCTGGGGCCGCCGCGCCCAATCCCGCCCGTGAAACCGGAGAAGGAAGAGAGAATCAAGCGTGGCGTACCCGGTTTTGCGCTGATGTTCCTGGCCCTGGTCTTGCTCGCCATCGGCTTCGGGGTTTATGTGCTGAACAAGCCTGAGCCGATAGCGCCAGTCGTGCCCAAACCGCCAAGTGGCGCGGCGCCGCCGGTCGGCACCGAGTTCGCACGCCGCGTCGCTTTTCTGGCGGCCCCCGAGCGCGCCGATAAGGGCGCGACGCCAGGCGAGATCGAATATCGGGCGGACTGGCCCGCGATTGCCGCCTACACGGCCTTTATTCTTGGGCCGCTCGCCTGGTGGCTGCTGGTGTGGCTGCGGCGGCGCGGCTTTCTTGAGCGGCTCCCGAGCGGCGGCGAGGTCACGGTCAAGAAGATCGCCGCATCCGCCACGCCGGCATTGCCTGCGTATGGACGCGACCTGCGTTACCTGAGCCGCGAAATGCGCAGGCGCCGTACTGTTCCCGCGCGCACGCTTGACATCAAGGCCAGCCTGGCGGCCACGCTCCGTCTTGGCGGCATGCCGCAGCTCGTGTTCGGCAGCCATGTGGAACCCGATTATCTGATATTGGTGGACCGCGCCAACGCTGCGGACCACCAGGCGCACCTGGCCGACGAGGTGATCGCCATCTTGTCAGGGCAGGGTATCTCAATGGAGCAGTACGAGTTCGAAGGCGATCCGCGCTATTGCCGCCACGCGCCGCCCGGCCAGCGGCGCTTGCATCAGGGTCCGCAAAGTCTCGAGCAATTGCTCAGCCGGCATGCGGAGTGCCGGCTGATCGTATTCTCGGACGGCTATGGCATGTTCGACCGCTACACCGGCCGTCCATTCTCCTGGGTGCACAAACTGTTCGATTGGCCCTCCACCGTGCTGGTCACGCCCGTTCCACACTGCCTGTGGGGGATGCGCGAATGGCTGTTGACGCAGGAGGGCCTGTCGCTGCTGCCACTGGACGGCGGGGGCATGCATGCATTGGGCGACCTGTACCGGCAGGATGTTCCCTGCCCGGAAGCCGGGGCGCAGGCCATGGAGCGCACGCGTCCGGTGTATTTGCGCGATGCCGACATCTTGCTCGACACCTTGCCACGGCCAGCGGCGGCTTTGCGCGAGCTGCTCGATGCGCTCGCGGCCGACCTCGGTGAGGATGGGATGGCCTGGCTCGCAGGCTGCGCCGTGTACCCGGAAGTTCATTGGGGCCTCACACTGGCGGTCGGGGACGGCATCCTGGGTGAGCGCAAGGTCGGCGGACGCGGCCGGCGCGACGTCCACTACGCCCAGTTGCTGGCGCAATTGGCACGCCTGCCGTGGATGCGGCATGGCTTCATGCCGGACTGGTTCCGCTCCGGCCTGCTGCAGAGGCTGTCCCCGCAGCACGAGCAAGCCGTGCGGCGCCAGCTGGACCGTTACTTTGCAGCGCTTTGCGCAGGGCCTGCCCGGCCAGATGGCCAGAGCGCGCTGCAAGTGGTATTGCCCGCGCCAAGCTACTGGCGCGACATGCTGGCCGGATGGCGGGCACTGTTGCAGCGGCGACCAGTGCCGACGATGCGCGAAGAGCGGATCTTTCTCAAGTTTATGAGCGCGCCGCGCCGCCTTGCCTTCGGCGCCAGCGATGTGCTGATGCGGCTTTTCTATCGCAAAGGCGCGCCGCTGGCGGGCCCGCGCGTGCTGCCGCTGCTGTTCTTCCTCGCGCTGACCGGGCTGTTGATGACACAACGCCCGCCGGTCCAGCTCATTCGGCACATGATCGTGGATACGCCGGTCGATCCGATCCCGCGTGTGCTTGCCTTGAGTGATGACGGCAGCCGGCTGGCGACGGCGGACGACCAGGGCGGCGTGCGCGCGATCGCGGTCGGCGCCGCGGCGGTGGAGACGGAGCGGCCGGTCTCGTGCAGCACGGATCAGCGCGCCGGCCTGGCCATTGCGCCCTTTGGCGCCGGCGCGGTTTACACAACGGCAAGCGGCGGCCGAGCGCAGTCCGCATCCGTCTCGCCGGCCTGCAAACTGGACAGTCCGAAACCGCTCATTGTGCGCAGCGCCAGCGCCTACCACGCCGGCACACTGCTGACCGAGCCGGCGGCCGCCAAGGCCGACGCCCCTGGTGCGACCCTGTGCCGGATCGTGACGCCGGACTCGGTAACGCTGATTGGACGCGCCTTCCTTCAATCGGCATTGCTGGCAGGACGAGCCAGTGCCGACAGCTGTTCGGTGTCTGGCGATGGCAGCAGGCTGGCGGTGGCCTCCAGCGACGGTGTGTTGCGGGAATTCACGCTCAATGGGCCCCAGAATGGCTTTGTGGACCGCAAGGTTGCATTGCCGCAGGGTGGCGCGCTGGTGGCACTGGCATCGAACCGGGACGCCAGCGTCATCGCGGCGCTCCAGCTCAGTGGGCAAGTGCTCATCTTGCGCGCCGGACGGGTGACCTGGACGGCGCTGGGCGAAATCGGTGCGAAGGAACCGCTGGCCCTGGCCGGCGACGGCAGCACAATTGCATTTGCCACATCCGGGCGTGAGATCGACATCTTGCGCCTCGAACCGCCCAAGGGGCGCAATGTGCTCCTGTCATTGGACGACAAGGGAGAGACCTTCGGTTTCGGCGCCGGGTTCAACGGTGATCTGGCTGGTATTGCGGAAACCTTAAGAGAGCGCTACGGTTATACCTCCCCCAGTGCTGCGGCCACGCTCAATGAGGAAGACCGGGTGACGATATTGGTCAATGACCCCACGCAGGCCGCCCTGGCTGCGTTTGGTAGCGGAAGCTTAGCAGGAGCGTTGCCGCGCGAAATACTCGCAATCCTTGTGTTGAAAAAGGAAAAGCCATCTCAATACACCAGTTCAGCCACTACCGCTCCGGACCAGCAGGCGAATCAGTTGCACGCACGATGGATGCTCAGGGTGTCGCCTGGGGACGTGCGTACTCTCGACAATCAGTTGCGCCAGATGCCCGGTCCAATGAGCGGTAGCGCCATCGCGCAGGCGATTACGGCGGATTCTGGCGCAAGCAGCGACCTGGACAAACCGTGGTACGGCCCGTGGCGAAAGGCGGGGCACGCAGCGGGCGATATCATCCTTGTTCCAACAGGCCCGCTGCTGAAACCGCGCCCGGCCACTGAAGCCGCACCGCCTGAGGTGTTGCCGCTTCCTCTGCCGAGCGGTATGTGGACGGGGGACTATAGCTATATCGGTGAGGTAAAGCCAGGAATACCGAAGCGGGTTGAGTTCCAGGTCCGCGTCAACGCCAGGGGAGAAAGCTTCAGCGGGCAAATGTCCGAGCCGAACACGTTCGGCGACGCCTCCTCACCGACACTGTATGCAAGGGTCGAAGGAACGATTGAAGGGAAGTTGGTGCGCTTTCGCAAGACCTACGACGGAACCGGCGGTGAGCGGCACAGCATCGACTATGTGGGATTTCTCAATCGGTCCACAAACACGATCAAAGGAAAGTGGAACACGGATACGACGCGGGGCAATTTTCTTATCCGCTTACCGAATTCCCCAGCGATGGCCAGATAGTCTCCCGGAGGCGGCATGCCTCGGCATCGCCGGCCGTGCCTGCCGTCCCCGCGCCGATTGAATCGTCCAGTTTGTTTATCCGGCCAATTCATTCAGCTTACTCATCCAGCCTACTCATCGAGCTTCAGCAGCGCCTTGGCAATGACGTTGGCGGCCGCGCGGTTGGACGCGTCGTTCGGGTGGACACCGTCGCCGCTGTGCACGAAGTCCTTCCACATGTCGAGCACGATGGCGCCCGGCAGTTCGTTCTGGATACGGGTGGCGTGCAAGGTGCGCAGCTGGTCGTAGTCGGCTTCGCCGATGACCCAGTTCAGGTTAAAACGGGTCTTGAACAGCGGCATGTCGAGCTTGCTGTAGGCGGGTGGAATGTCGTAGATTGGCGTCAGCCCGCGCGAAATCGCATACTGGCCGACCGCGATCAGGCGGTCGACGGTGGCGTTCATGTCGGCCTCGGTACAAGGCTGCGCCAGCGATTGGGGAATGCCGAAAGCGTCGGCGTGCAGGCAGTCGTTGGACTTGACGATGACGACATATTTCGCGTTGAGTTCGGTGAAGGCCGGGGGAACGGCCACGCGGGCGATGGCTCGTTCAAGCTGGGTCTGGTAGCTGTCCCAGCCGGCCGGCCCGCAGGTGGTGGCGCCCGCCGCACAGTAAGGACGGGCAAAGGTGCCGCCGCCGGCCTGGGCTTCGCTGATCACGTAGCCGGGCAGCTTGTTGTTGCGGATGAGCGCATTACCCAGGCTGAGGTAGCTGCCGAGGCCCACCGAGATGCCGCCCAAGGGCGCTACGCCGTTCGCGAACGGGGTTTTCGCTTCCGCAAAGGAGGCGCCTACCAGCAGCAGGGGCCGCTGTGAGTCCAGTTGCTGGGCAGTTGCCGTGTGCAGTGCCGCCATGCTCAATACTCCCACTACCATTTTGCGATACAGATCCATAAAGGCGTGACTCCATGTTGATGTTGACCGAACTGCGCGACAATTAACATGCGCGCAACATGCATTGATAAGAAAGCTTATGAAATGCTCAATCATGTTAGCATAAAGATGCCATTGGGAAACATCAATCTGAAGTAATGACGCTTTCAAGCGACCCGCGCGGCAATCCGCCACTCCTCCAGCCGTCCCTGATCGAAACGGAAGGTATCGGTGACGCGCAGCTGCCAGGTACCCCGGATCGACCGGTTCAGGAGCGGCCGCAGGGCCGGCGTGTCCTGCACCGACCAGGTCTTCACCAGGTTGTCGGTGCCGCCGCCGGTCTGGTTGTGCAAGACAATGCCGGTGCTGTCGGGCGCGATCAGGTCGACCCGCAGATCGCCCACAAAGGTATGGCTGATGCGTACCTGCACCCGCAAGTCCTTGATCGTGCCGTCGTCGTTGATCTCGATGGTACTCAGCACCGCCGTGCCGGCATCGGGAATGTCCAGCGCCTGGTCCTGGGTGGCGTTGACCTTGCGCTCGGCGCCGGTGGCGGCCAGGGCCGTCCGCACCGCCCGCAAGGCGTTGACCTTGCCGTGCCCGAAGCAGAGACTCAAGCCATCCGCGTTGAAGCCGCCTGCTTCCTTGACTGGCGTGTGGGTGTGCATCGCCAGGTCCTTGTCGGCGGTCTGTTCGAGGATGGACCGGGTGTCCTGCGCGCTCAGGGCTGGGTTGGCGGACAGGATCAGGCCGCACACGCCGGCCACGGCCGGGGTGGCACTGGCGCTGACGGTGATCACGTCGGGGTGGGCGGCAATCCAGCGCTCGACCGGCCCGCGGTGGCTGTGGATGGCGCCGGTGTGATCGCGGTAGCGGTAGGTATGGGTGTTATCGAGATCCTGGACAGGGCAGTTGTTGTTGCCCGCCGCGACGCAGAAGATCAAGCCCTTGCGGCGCCGTCCACCTTCGCGGGCCAGCCGCGCGATCGTCTCGGACAGCGTCCGGCTGGGCGGATTGTCGCTCGGCCCGACACCCCAGGAACAGGACACCACGTCGGCCAGCTGGGATATCTTCTCGAACATGACTGCGTAGTGCGCGTCCGTCAGCAGCATGATGGGAAAGCGCACCGCCACCAGCGCGCATCCGGGGGCCACGCCGGCCACGCCGAGGCAAGGCGTGCCGTGGTGGTCGCCGGGCTGTGGGCTGACATCGCCGTCCCACACGATGGCTGAATTGATGCGCTCGCGGGAGAGGCGCGCGCCCAGCCGCGCCACCACCTTGCCCGGCTCCTGGAAATCCGGATGGCTCAGGTCGAAGCCGTCGTCGGCGACCGCCACGACGATGTCGCGCCGCCCGCGGGTGAGTTCCCACGCATCGGCGGCGAATATGCCGGCGCCGGCGGCCAGGTCGGGCGGAATGCAGGCGAACCGGGCGACCCGGCGAACCAGGTTGGGCTCGGCGTATTCGACGTCAGGCTCTTCGGCTGCCGTGTTGGCCGCGCGCACCGCGCCGGCGCGGCTGGCGTCGGTCACGCGCACCAGGTAGGTCTTGTTGCCCATTTCGCGCTCGACCAGAAGATGATGGCCGGCCAGCCAGGCCGGCACGCGACGATCGGGCGTGCCGGGCTTGAACTTGATGAAGAAGGTCTCGGTGACGAGGTACTCGCCGGCTTCGCCCTGGGTGCCGCGGTACACGTGGTGCACCACATTGCCGTGCGTGCGCAGGGCGTCGGCCGCCTGCTCGCCGGGCACCCCGAAGCCGGTGGCGCGCACCAGGCCCGGGCCGGCCGGCTCCACCTTGTTCAGCGCCACGCCGGCGCGCTGCGCCGCGGCGCGCGCCTCATCCGGACTGTCGGCCCGGATCGTGATGGCGGCGTCGTCTTTCTGAATCGCAATTTTGCGCCCGCCCTGCCAGAAATAATTCGTCGCCGCCATTTGACCCTCCCGATGTCTCGCCAGTGCCTCGCCAGTGCCGCAGCTGACGGTTAGGTCATACGCCGGCGCCAAAGTTCGGCAGGCCGGGCGCCTTTGTTTACTATCGCGCCCAGGCCACTGTGCGTCAGGTCTCGATGAGCGGCATTTTTGACAGCAGCTTGTCGAGCGTGACCGGGTAGTCGCGGATGCGCACCCCGGTCGCGTTGTACATGGCATTGGCCACCGCCGCGCCCACACCGCACAGGCCCAATTCGCCGACACCCTTGGCCTTCATCGGCGAGGACATGGGATCGGTTTCGTCGAGGAAGACGACGTCCTGGTGCGGGATGTCGGCGTGCACCGGCACCTCGTAGCCGGCCAGGTCGTGGTTGACGAAAAAGCCGCTGCGCTTGTCGACCACCAAATGTTCCATGAGCGCGCCGCCCACGCCCATCGTCATGGCGCCGATCACCTGGCTGCGGGCCGACTTGGGATTCAAGATGCGGCCGGCCGCGCACACGGCCAGCATGCGCCGAACGCGGGTTTCGGCCGTGTGGATATCGACGCCGACCTCGACGAAGTGCGCGGCGAAGGTCGACTGCTGGAATTTCTTGTCCAGGTCGCCGAACTCGATCTTGTCTTGCGCCACCAGTTCGCCGCTCTCGGCAGCCTTGGCCAGGGCCACGCTGGTGCCGCCAGCGCGCACCTGGCCGTCGGCAAATGCAGCCTGCGCCGCATCGATACCCAGCTTTTGCGCCACCTGTTCGCGCAGCTTGACGCAGGCTGCGTACACGCCGGCGGTTGAACTGTTGCCGCCCCACTGCCCCCCGGAACCGGCGGACGCAGGAAAATCCGAGTCGCCCAGCTTGACGACCACTTTGTCGATGGGCACGCCCAGCATTTCAGCGGCGGTCTGGGCAATGATGGTGTAGCTGCCGGTGCCGATATCGGTCATATCGGTTTCCACCGTGACCACGCCGTTCTTGTCCAGCCGCACGCGCGCACCCGAGCTCGTCACCAGGTTGTTGCGAAAACCGGCAGCCACACCCATGCCGACCAGCCAGTGGCCGTCGCGCACCTGGGCGGGCTTGGCATTGCGCTTGTCCCATCCGAAGCGCTGGGCGCCGCTGCGCAGGCATTCGATCAGGCTGCGCTGCGAAAAGCGCCGGTCGGGCTTGACCGGATCGACCTTGGTGTCGTTGAGAATCCGAAAAGCCACCGGATCCATCTTGAGCTTTTCCGCCATCTCGTCCATGGCGATTTCCAGCGCCATCAGCCCGGGCGCTTCGCCCGGCGCACGCATGGCGTTGCCCTCGGGCAGGTTGCCCGACCACGATTCATGGCCGATGGCGCTGATCTTGCCGTCGCGCCCGGCACCGATGCGGATGCGCTGGAGGGTGGCGGGACGGTGGGTGGTGTTATTGGCCATCAGCGGACGTGCCAGTGCTACCTTCACGGCACGCTTGGCCACGCGCGCGCCCAGCGCGGCAAGCAAGGCGTCGGCACGCAAGAACAGCTTGCCGCCGAAACCGCCGCCGATATACGGCGATACGAGGCGCACGTTTTCTTTCGGTATGCCGAGGGTCGTGGCCAGGTCGGTGCGGGTCCAGTCGATCATCTGGTTCGAGGTCCACACGGTCAGCTTGTCGCCATTCCACGCCGCGGTCGAGGCGTGCGGCTCCATCATGGCGTGCGACTGGTCCGGTGTGGAGTACTGCGCGTCCAGCCGCACCGGGGCGGCTTTGAGGCCGCCGGGAAAGTCGCCGGTCTTGGCATCCGGGCTTTCCTTGTGCTTCGCGCCCTTGCCGGCTTTTTTCGCCGCCGCGAGATCGTAAGCGCCTTTCTGCGGGTCGTACTTGACGCGGATGAGCTGTGCGGCGGAGCGCGCCTGCTCGAAGGTGCCGGCCACCACCAGGGCAATGGCCTGGTGATAGTGCGCGATCTTGGGGCCGCCCAACAAGATGGCGGTATTGAAATTGCCTTTGCCCAGCTTGCCGGCGGACTCGGCGGTGACGACCGCCAGCACGCCCGGCGCGCGCCGCGCGGCGCTCACATCCATCGAACTGATGCTGCCTTTGGCAATTGCCGAACCCAGCACGAAGCCGTGCGCCGCGTTGGGCGCTGCCGTGTGCTGTTCATATGCGTAGGGCGCGGTGCCGGTGGTCTTCTTCGGGCCGTCGATACGGTCGTGCGCTCGCCCGACGACCTTCAACTGGTCGATGGGGTTGGTGGTGGCGGGAGTTGAAAATTTCATTGCTTCAGCCTTTCTTCGCTTCGGCGAGGACAGCGGCGAGCGTGCGCTGTACCAGCGTTATCTTGAACACGTTGTCGCTGGTCGGCTTGGCGCCGGCCATCAACACATCGGCCACCGCCTTGGCGCCGCTGGCGAGCTTCTGTTCCGCGGCTTCCTTGCGCCATGGCTGAGGGGCGACACCGCCCAGCGCCACCCGGCCGCCACCGTCCGGCAGGATGATGGCGGCCACCGACACCAGCGCGAAAGCGTAAGAGGAACGGTCGCGCACCTTACGGTAATAGTGCTTGCCGCCCAAGGGCTTTGGCAGCGTGACGCTGGTGATCAGTTCGCCCGGTTCGAGCGCGTTTTCAAGGTGCGGGGTCTGGCCGGGCAGTCGATGGAAATCGGCGATCGGGATTGTGCGCAGCGATCCGTCCGGACGCACGGTGTCGACCTGGGCATCGAGCGCGCGCATGGCGACCGCCATGTCGCTCGGGTGGCTGGCAATGCAGGCGTCGCTGACGCCGATGACCGCATGCTGGCGGCTGAAGCCGCCAATGGCGGAGCAGCCGCTGCCGGGAACACGTTTGTTGCACGGCTGGTTGGTATCGTAGAAATAGGCGCAGCGGGTTCGCTGCAGGAGGTTGCCGGCCGTGGTGGCCTTGTTGCGTAGTTGCACCGACGCGCCGGCCAGCAGGGCGCGCGCCAGCACGCCGTAGTCGCGCCGCACGCGCGCATCGCCTGCCAGGTCGGTGTTGCGCACCAGCGCGCCGACGCGCAGGCGGCCATCCGGCAGCGCTTCGATCTTGTCGAGCGCCAGGCCGTTCACATCGATCAGGTGCAGCGGGGTTTCGATTTCCAGCTTCATCAGGTCGAGCAGGTTGGTGCCGCCGGCCAGGAACCTGGCGCCGGGTGTGCGCAGGGCAGCTGCGGCGGCCTCGGCGGGCGACTGGGCGCGCTGGTAGGTGAAGGCCTTCATGCTTTCACCCCGGCTACTTCGGTGATCGCGTCAATGATGTTGGAATACGCGCCGCAGCGGCAGATATTGCCGCTCATGCGTTCGCGGATTTCGTCGGCGGAAAGGGCGGGGCGCTGCATCAGGTCGGCGGTCGCGTGGCTGGGCATGCCGTCCTTGATTTCCTGCAGCACCGCGACGGCCGAACAGATTTGCCCCGGAGTACAGTAGCCGCACTGGAAACCGTCGTGCTTGATGAAGGCCGCCTGCATCGGATGCAGCCTGGCGGTGCTGCCCAAGCCTTCGATGGTCGTGATCTTGCTGTCCTCATGCATGACGGCCAGGCTCAGGCAGGAATTGATGCGCCGCCCGTCGACTATGACGGTGCAGGCGCCGCATTGGCCATGGTCGCAGCCTTTCTTGGTGCCGGACAGGTGCAGGTGCTCGCGCAAGGCGTCGAGCAGGGTGGTGCGGGTATCGAGGTCCAGCGCGTGGGCCTTGCCGTTGACGTTCAGGGAAATTTTGGCCTTGACCGGTTCCCGGCCGGAATCGGCCTTGTCGCCGGCGGCCGCCAGCGCCGGCGCGGCAGCCGCGCCAGCCGACAGGGCGCCGACAATGAGCAGGTCGCGCCTGGAGATTTTGGTGTCGCCGAAGTCATCCATGGGTGCATCCTTTTAACTGAGGTAGTGATGGGCAGTCGAGAGGCTTGGCGCCGGACGCCCGAGGTGAGCGCTACCCATTCTAGTTGGGCTTATTCAAATGATTAGCTTGGTTTTTTGATATACGCTTATGAACTGGGTTCATGAATGGCAAGTAGCTGACCCGATCAGCCATGCATTTTCCGTGGATACTCAGATGAATGGTTCTCAGATGAATAGTTGCGCGATTCGCTTGCTTACTTGCCTGATCCGATGAGTCTTAGCCGTACTCGTACGCAGAGCATTGCTTACCTGCAAAATACTCAGACTCAGGGCCGGCCCCGGCGGAGCAGATGGAAAAGCAAGGGCCTGTGCCTGGTGTACTCGGCACAGGCCCGGGTTCATGTGCCGGTTCGCCGATCCGCCACCCGGCACACGGCCGGGTTGGCCGTATCCCGGCTCCATTCGCACCAGCCGCCGTCGTACACGCTGATACTCTTCCAGTCCATCAGCCAGGCGTAGAAAAACGCTGCCGATGCGCGCCAGCCTGTACCGCAATAAAAAGCGGTCGGGCGGTCCGGGTATATACCGTTATCGTTCCAGATGCCGCAAATGCGCGCGGCTGATGCCATGCGCCCGTCCGGGCCATGGAATTCGCTCAGGCAATAGACATCGTCGTCGTTCGGAATGCGTCCCCAGCGCGCGCCGGCAATATCGCCTTTGGCTTCGATATACACGTAACCGGATGTGTTACCGACGAATTCGTCCCAGGTGCGCATGCTGACCAGGGTGCCCTCGCCGTTGGCCAGCATTCCCCTGGCCGTGTGCATGTCGATCAGGTAGTCGGGGCGGGCAGGGAAGCGGACACCGAAATCGTCCGCGGCCGGATAGGTGCGCCCGCTTCCGTGCGCGGCGGGCAGGCCATGCGCGCGCCAGGCATCGAAGCCGCCATCGAGCAGGCGCACGTCCGTCACGCCGGCGTACAGCAGCAGGTGGGCCGCGCGCGCGGCGGCCAGGCTGCCGCGGCTGTACAGCACCACGGTGGTGTCGTGGCGGATACCGTAACGGAGCAGCATCGCCAGCAGCGCGTCGTCAGGCAGCTTCTTCCACAGAGGCGCGCACTCGAATTCCAGCGTGTCGATGTAAGCGGCGCCGCCGATATGCGCTTGGGTGAACTGCTCGCGCGTTCCGAATCCGATTTCGAACAGGCGCCAACCGGTGGCCGGGCCGGCCACCAGCGGAGTGTCAGCAGGCCCTTCGGCCAGCGCTGCGGACAGCCACAGCGGCGAAACGAGCTGGCGCCAGCGCCGCAGGTCGGCGCGAAATCCCGCACGCGAGCGCGCGTCGTCAAGGGCCATGCAGGCGGTATCGGGATGGTGGTGGTTGTTCATCGATTGCTCAGTTCAGGGGCAGGCGGATTATACGGCGTTCCCGAAAGCCATTGCCGTGAGGCGCGCACGTTTGCGTCGACTCAACCGGATAGCCGATGCATCGGCGACCATAGCGTCTTCTGAAGGTTGGCCGAGCGGTTTAAGGCACCAGTCCTCAAGACTGGCAAAGAGGCTTGCCCCTCTTTCGCAGGTTCGAATCCTGCACCTTCATCCTCTTCTGGCCGATACGTACGGCGGCGCTGCCGACAACGATCGCCTCTTTTGGTGCGGCCGGTTCGTTTGGTGGAGGTCAAGCCCGCGCCGACCTCTCACGCGACAATGGCCCGACCAAATGGCCCCTAAG